>JAQCHP010000168.1 GCA_027619595.1 Planctomycetota bacterium | reverse complement strand
GCGTTGGCAATTGCCGGATATGCTCCGATGTGGTTGGCGGTTGCAGCCGATGTCGGGGCAACTCTGTTGGTAATTTTTAACGGTGGAAGGGACTAGCGAATGGCTAGTGCGGAAATTGAGCAATTGCAGCAACAGTTGCGTCGCAAATGCGCACTCCACTGTGAGTCCCTTTCGATTGGCTCACTGACGATTGAACTTTATCGTCCCCAGGATCCTGATACCTTGCTCGACGAGATGCTGGCGAAATCGGCTGACGACATCGACGTACGGGATGAGAGATTGCCCTATTGGGCAGAATTATGGCCTTCTTCAATCGCATTGGCAACTTACCTCGTGCGTGAACGGCCGCTCGATCCGCATGTCAAAGTCTTGGAGCTAGGTTGTGGTCTGGGTCTGACGGGCATTGTAGCAGGGCACCATACGTCGCAGGTGGTCATGACCGATTACCAACCGACGGTCTTGCAGTTCGCCGAATTAAATTGGCGTCACAACTTAACAACTCCCTTTCGCGGTGAAGTGCTCGACTGGCGTGAGCCACGTCAGGACCTGGCAGCCGATGTGGTCCTTGCCGCCGATGTCGCTTACGAATCTCGCGCGTTGGAGCCCTTAGTGCGCGCATTTCGTGCCTTGACACGCCCTGGTGGCCGCATCCTCTTGGTGGAACCGGGACGAAAGGTTGCGCAGGGATTCGCAACACAAATCGCCGAACAACTCGAAAGTCGCCATCAAGTATTCCCAATTCGGCTAACCGACCGCGAATTTATGGCCGACGCTGATATCTTCATCCATGAGTTCCAATGGTAAACTCTCAGCATTGCCCGATCGGCCGCCTGTCGTTCCACGAACCGGAGGAGACTTCGGCTCGCCATCCGGCCGGCCAGTTCTGGGGGAACGAACATTCCTTTGAGCAGGCGTTATAACACCATGTCCGACCTTCCTCTTCCGATTGCCTTTGACTCTCATAGCGAATTGGAGACGCAAAATTTTGCGGGACAGTTGGCCCGCACACTACCGGCCGGGACGGTCATTGCGTTACAAGGGACGCTAGGCGCGGGAAAAACTCGATTCGTTCAGGGATTTGCCGCGGCACTAGGGATACCGATCGAACTTGTCGTTAGTCCGACATTCGTTTTGCACCAGACGTACCAAGGAAGATACAAACTCCACCATTTTGATGTGTACCGGCTGCCAACTGCCGATGCGTTTTGGGACCTGGGCGCCGACGAGATCTTCGCAGCGGCAGAAGATTATGTTCTCATCGAATGGGCTGATCGCATCCTTGCGTGCCTGCCCGAACGCTACGTCGTCGTTGAACTTCAACTACGGGACGAATTCACTCGAACCATCACGGTAAATTGGGTGAGTCGGGGAAAAGGCACCAAGGGGTCACAGGAAAGTGAGACCCCTGGAAACGAAGCGTGACATGCTCCATGTCCGCCCTTCGGCCTTTGATCCGTTCTAATGCGTAACCGTTAGACGTAGGCGTACGCGTTCTCAGTACAAGTGTACTCCCCTGTTCTCGCCCACAATCTTTGAGCGGCTGTCGGTGTATTCATGCGACGTAACGCAATGCATCCGTCGCGTGGCCAAGGTATTGGTGTGCTTCGTAGAAGATAGGTTCAGCCCAGTCTGATATATAGTTGAAAAGACGGCGAACCAGCTGGGACAATCTCATTCCGCACGATGTCTTGCGCTCAATGTCTTGCGTTCAATGTTTTGCGCACAATGTTTTGCGCACAATGCATTCAGAACGATGCATTCAGAACGATGCGTCTCGATTCGTAATCTGGCCCCCCTCTCCCCCAGTCTTCTGGGGGAAAGGGGTGAGGGGGAGTGCATTTGAGCAAACGTTATCATTCATCTTGCAGCGAAAAGTGCGTCGAAACATCCATTGCGTCGGTTCGCAAACGGATCGTCCACTCCCGATTCACGCCCCCTCACCCCCGGCCCCTCTCCCCCGAAGACGGGGGCGAGGGGAGAAAGACCTTGTGAGGAAAAGTTCTGCGAATCGAAAAGGCTGTTGCGCATTGAAAAGACTGTTGCGCATCGAAAGGACTAATGCGCATCGAAGAGACTGTTGCGCATCGACTTGTAGGGAATAGTGACTCTGCGAAGCAAGGTGTCGCGTCGTGTCCACCGCGGAGAAGAAACGTGGCTACAGACAACGCGTACGCCTAAGAGGAACGATTAAACGCCGAATTGGCCTTTTACCTGCCGTTCTTGCCGCGGCACTTGCTTAGCCTCGCACGGGATCGCCGTGTCGCCAGGGAGGTGGACAAATGGCGTCGAGCTTGGCGAAGTGTTCGGGCGGGATCGCTACGTCAATGGCAGCGACTGCATCTTGAACTTGCTCGATTCGCTTCGCTCCGACAACCAATGAACTCACCGCGGGTTGCGCGAGCGTCCAAGCGAGTGCGTATTGGGACATGGGAACATTAATTTCTTTCGCCAAGGCTTCGATCGCTTCCAGCCGATCGAACATGGCATTGTCTAACTTCCACACCCAGTCGGGCTTTTCGGCTCCTCGAGAGTCTGCGGGTGGAGAGGCACCACGCCGGTATTTTCCCGTTAGCAATCCGGCTTGCAAAGACTGATAGGGGGTCACAGCAATGCGATGTTTTTCGCAAAAAGGGAGTTCGTTTTGCAATTCCCGCCGCAACAGACTCAGCGCGATTTGCGAACTGACAACCCGTGGTCCATTCGATCGATCCGCCAGCCAAAGCAATTCGCACAACTGCCAGGCCGCATGATTGGATACGCCAAAATAGCGTATTTTACCCTGCCGCACTGCGGTATCCATGACTTGCAACGTCATCTCCAGGGGGACCATTTTGTCGGGCCAATGGATCATGTACAGATCGATCACATCGGTCTGCAGTCGGCGTAGACTTCGGTCCAACTCACGTTGGATGTGGACAGCGGACAGACCTCGGTCTTGCGGTCCCGGCCCCACGGGCGCTGCCACCTTGGTCGTGATAATCACGCGATCCCTTCGATCTCGCAATGCTTTTCCCAAAATCTCTTCGGCTGCACCACCGGGACTGCCGAGCACTCGCGCATATCCCTCGTACGCGTTCGCCGTATCAACAAAGTTGATCCCCAGATCCAATGCCGCGTGGGTCAATCGAATCGCATCCAATTCGCTCACTGGCGTTCCGAACGTCATGGTCCCCAGGCAGATGGGGGATACGAGCAAGCCGCTCGCGCCCAATGGAACATATCGCATGTCGAGTGTTATTCCCTTCCGTTAGTACAGATTGCCGAATCCTCTTGGCAGAATTCAGTTTTTGCGACTACTTACCCAACTTGGGCCGCCATAGTCTGTTGTTCGAGCCACTCTGGCATTCGCACGGCGTAATCGTGTGCCTGCGCGACGAAATCGCAGTTCACGTGCTTCTTGAAGGCCTCAATGAGTCGCTTAAACACGGGGCCCGGTTGCCCATCTCCCACCTTCTGACCTTCAAAGGTTGTGGCATGCACCATGCCGTAGCTGGTCGCGGTGCAGAACATCTCGTCCGCTTGTAGACCTTCGTAGCGACCTAAGTTCGTTTCATGTACCGGTATCCCAAGCTTCTTGGCCAGATCCATCACGGTGGCTCGGGTCACGCCCAACAAAATGTTGCGTGGTTCCGGCGTGTAGATCACTCCGTTTTTCACAAGAAAGATATTCCAGCCGGGGCCCTCAGCCAGAAATCCGTCGGGATCGTTGAGCAGGGGCCAGCGGCCAGGCCCCATGCGGGCGGCCTGCAAATTGGCCATCTGGTAGTGCAATCGACTCCGTGTCTTCGCCTTAGGATCGACCATGTGTGCAGGCAGTGTTTGCTGCGCTGGGATCACAATATTGACGCCATTTTTGTAGTTAGCGGCAAAGCCACCCATGTGCGTGACCATAGGCCAAACGTTGATGGAGATTGTGGGGCGGATCCCTTCGGGAAATACCGTGCTGTAGACACTTAGAGGCCCGCGTGACACGTCGTGCATGATCTGCCAATCCATATCCGGCGGTTCGGTACCACGATTTCGGTCGAGCGTTTCGTGGGTCACTTGTTCCATTTCATCGATCGACATCCCACAATCGATTTCCATCAACCGCAGCGATCCGTACAACCGATCAAGATGTTCGCGTAACTTAAAGGGCTTCCCTGCGTAGGAGCGGGTCATCTCGAACGCCATATCCCCAAACATAAGCGCACAATCAAAAATAGAAATACGTGCCTCGCTCTCTGGCACATAATTTCCGTTAAAATAAACAACTCGCGATGACATGCCATAAACTCCTTGAATAAAACACTTCGTGTCAGATTTACATTACGATCGATCGCGGGGCCGCAACAGCGGTGCTTCAGGTACCAACAGACTCACAAATCCCCCCACAACCACGCCCACTACAAACGACACCGGCGTTGCCCACAAGAACCCTAATCCCCACCACTTGAAAAAGACGATTCCGATCGCCACGGCGACGCTTGATATTGCAGCAGCAACACCACCTAGCGGTCTCGCCCAGCCAACGAACAACGCCAGAAAGAACAGGACAAACAACGGCGCGGTGAGCAAATTCACAACTCTGTAACAGAGTTCCATCAGGTTGAAATCTGGAATGCGGGGAATCAGTATCCCTAACAGGACACTTAGCAAAACGGCAGTCGTCCCCACGGCAATCGAGGACAAGCGGGCCACGCGCACGTTCGCTTCCGGCGAGAGTGATTGACGACCCAATCGACCCACAAAATCAGACGTAATGACAGCACTAGCTGAATTCATCCCCGACGAAAGACTTGACATGGCCGCCGACAACATGGCTGCGATCAGTAAGCCTGACACTCCAGCGGGTAGCACATCAACGACAAATTTGGCAAACAGCTCGTCCGCGCTACTCGCTACCGAATTCGCACCCAGCAACTCCGAATGAGCCAAGAAATAACCCATCAACGCTAGACCTACGAGCCCCAACAAGACGGTCTGAATAACCTCGGTCACTAGACTAAATCCGAAAGAACGGCGCGCCGCACTGGCATCGCGCGTCGATAGATAACGTTGAATGGCCATCTGATCGGACCCCGCCGTACAGGTAAACCAAATCAAATAGTTCAGCGTCGCCCCCATGAACGTAACTCGCTCACTACCACTAAACCAGAACACCGGCTTCTGCCAGTGTGTCGCCCAAGCCGCAGGCCACCACGCACCAACACCGCCTAGCGACCTAGTAATCGCCACGATGGCCACAACTGCGCCCACTAACATGATTAGCGATTGGATCGCGTCGGTCATGACAACCGCCCGCATCCCGCCCTGCGACGAATAAATGATCGTAATCAACCCCAATAATACGGAGACAACTGGAGTCCACCGCTCCTCGATCCCCAACAACGGAACCAAGACTTTGCTCGACGTGGCAAACAGAATTGCGGCCATCCAAAGGGTTCTCAGGACCATAAAGAGCCCCGCTCCCGTGAGTCGTCCCTCCAACCCGAGCCGTCTTTCTAAGAGTTCATAACCGCTTGTCACGTCTTGAGACATGATCCTGGGTATAAGGATCCATCCGACGATGTACAAGACAAGTGGCAACGCGAAAAGCGAAGCAAAGATCATCGGTCCATTCTTGATCATTTCGCCAGGATATGCCAAGTACGACAATGTACTGGTCAGTGTGGCGAATAAGCTGACGCCGACCATGAAAGGGCTCATCGTTCGCCCACCCAACAAATAGTCGTCGCCTGACTGTACTTTTTGCTTATAGAAGTGCCCAATCGCCAACATTCCGACGGCGTACAGTCCAATTACCAGATAGTCGAGTGGCTGCATGAACTAGCCTTAGAAGCAGAGGGTCACCGGCATGGGGTCGCGGGGGAGGCACGAGGTTACGGATCAAAAAAGTTCAGCGCCAGGGGTCGAATCCGGTGGCACTTTGTTATAATCGCCTGCCCCTCCCCGGAGAAGGGTATCTAACGGTCCCGAGACCGCTACAGGACCACGTTCCGGCAGGTACTGACGTTACACCCGGCCCAAAAAATTTACTTCTCGCCAGCCTGTTGCCGCAGCACCGACTCATCGCGCCAACGCGGGATGTACTGTTCCAATTCAAGCGTTTCCTTGGCCAAACCCGAACAATTGGTCGCCAGTACCTCGAACACCTTATTTGCTACAACTCGGTGCCCAAGATCATTGGCGTGGACGCCGTCGCTGTGAATCAACCAGTCGGTATTGTGGTAGCTCGATAGAACATCGGCAAACAGACATTCTTTTTCCTGGGCAATCTTCTCGATGGCCCGGTTAAAATCGTGAAACGTTTCGAGCGTCGCCTTATTAAAATGGGGACCATAGCGGTCGAACCCGACCACATAGTAGGGCCCTAGTAGGACGATCAACGGTTGAATTCGAGTGCGAACCGTATCGATGAGCTTCGTCATCTCTTCGGTGAACAGATCCAGCGGGGTACCACCACGTGCGTCGTTGAGCCCGTAGGAGACGAACAGGAGATCGGGTTCGTGCTTGAAGACATGGGGTTCGAGTCGCAACAAGGCGGCTGGCTTGCCACTGTACTCATAGGCGGGACTCCGAGGCGAGATGAGATTCGCCCCGATCCCCACGTTCACTAACTGTACGGGGACACGCTGGTACTCGTTTATCATGCCTGCCAAGAGGTGTGCCCAAGCTCGTTCCCGGTAACTCGACCAACCACCGGCCGTTGTGCTTTCCCCCAAAGTGACCATTTGCCGGAATTCGGTCCCCCACCAATCTCGTTTCGGTGTGGGAACGGCATCGGTGACTGGATCTTCAGTGCTGGCCGCCGCCGTGGCTACCTGAAGGGCTGACAAACCGGCAGCAAGGGAGCCAGTGGCCACCATTGCGTCACGACGAGTAACTCGTTGCATTAGGAACTCCCACTCAAACTTCAGGGACCCAATTTCAGGGACCCAAATTCGTCGACAGACTTCAATCGCTTCACTCCGAAAACCCCATGGTAGTCAAAGTCCAAGCGATTGCCAGTCTATCCGCGATCAAATCCACGCGCCCCAACCAGCTCAGGGCAGAGATTCTGGTTCTTCGCCATCGCGACTGCCAATGGCCCACCATACCCGCTGGTCCACCGCATCCGGAACGAACGCTACCCTGCCATCCCCCATCGCTAGATTGACTCCTCCGGGATGTTCGCTCGACGGCGTGGAGGTGAAATCTCCGCTGCTTCCGCCGTCATGGGCAAAGTGGCAATGATTCGTATTGGGCGTCTTGACGTGCATGTAGACAGCGCCCACCAGCGGCCAACCGCTGATCCACGCGCGTCCCACATAGGCGGCCGGTATGGGGTCGGCATGCGTGCCCCCCACCTGACATCTCTCGACCAATTTTGGCAACGTTCGCGCCACGGCCGTAACGTGCAGGGATTGCTGTTTGGGCTGAGCGTTCGTGAGTTCAATGCGCGACTGGGCGGTTTGTATCATCCGTTCCGCCACCATGGCCGTTTTGGAAAGCCCATCGGTCGCTTGTTGCATCGAGACCGGACCGGCAGGCAACCATGCCTGTGGCTGAGCCGAATGCTCGACGCTGATGATTCCATTGTACGATCCCGGTACCGACCGCTCGCCTTGGTATCCACTGCACCAAGGGGGCCACCCGGCATTTCCGGCATAACTAAATGGTGCCGGATTCGCCCCCCCCAGGAAGCCTCGATTATCGGCGGAGGTCATATCACTCGGGCATAAAAAAGTGCTAATTCTTTGACGAGCCACGTTGGCGAGCGGATGGTCTTCGGCAATGGAAGGGTCAGCTTCGGCCCCACAGGTTGTCCCAGCATTGAGTGAAAAATCAATGCCGTCGTAGAGGCTTTGTTCTTCTAACTCCGGCAAGATGCGCGACTGCCAACTGAAGAGCCCCGTGCAGCCAGACTTGCTGGATGAAACGCGATTACCCCATTCATTGATGGGAAAGTGTCCCAATCGGTCGTGATGCGTCAGCATGGCCAAGGCGATCTGCTTCAACTGACTCGTGCACTGAATACGCCGCGCGGCTTCGCGCGCGGCTTGAACCGCAGGTAACAGTAACGCCACGAGGATCCCGATAATCGCGATCACGACGAGCAGTTCGACCAGCGTAAAGGCTCGACGCACTTGCGCCTGCGCACTAAAACGCGCACGGCCCAACGCGGGCTTGAATCGAAGCACCATGACAACAGCTCCCAAGAATGACAGACCAACGCAGCCAATTCCGCATCAGGAAAGTGGCATCGATTGCTCGGACGGAGGTCCGCGGTTCGTGGGAAGATCCAAGACGTCGTGATCGTTCCGTTGTTCGACGCCGACGCGCAGATGAGTGATCAGATCGTGGCCGTTCGGCCTGAAAACAAACGATGGACCACAATACAGGAAACTCAAGAGTTGGCAGACGGGGCACTCCGTTCCCTCATCTCCGTGCGAATGAACGGGGGCACACACCAAGCCGCTGGCTTTGCCCAAAAGAGGATCGCTGGGCGACATTCTGCTGGAGTGGGAGTCTGCATCGCGGCATACGGAACGACAGGCAGACATTCTACCCGTGACGCGGTTGCACGAACGATCATGATCGGCCAGCAGAGAATGCATGCATTGCCCGAGGAACAGGCTGAGCGCATACGGGAAAAAAACACAAAAGACCAACCAGCGTTTGGCTACGAATTTCCCCGTCATGAAAAAATCTTAGTCTTCGGACAGTCGAAGGTCAATCGGAATCGACTCCCCGTCTGCTGCAGGGGCTTACTGCTGCTACACCGAACGCGACGACCGTCCGTAGACTATTCGTGATAACGAAGTGTCACCAAGATGCAAGGGCCATTTGCGATGACACTCATGCCAAGTTGTTTCGCTCTGGCGACCGCCGCATCGCTTTCCGCGCCAGGCTGGAACCAGATATGTTGAATGCCTCGAGTTGCGGCTTGCTCGACGATCGACTCGCCCAGGGCGGGCGGTGTAATCACGGAAACTCCGTGCACTTCTGCCGGAATCGAACCGAGGTCTGGGTAGGCGACCAGCCCTTCGACGTCGGTCTCGCGGGGATGCACCGGATACACCGAGCGGTTCTGCTGCATGTAGGCACGCAGCACCTTGTTGCCATACTTGCCCCGGTCACGTGAAGCACCGATGACAGCGTGGGGGCTTCCGGCAAGAAAGGCGGTGATTTGAGATTCTTGGTCGATCATGAGCCTGCTGAAATACCCAGTAACGGTGCGGTAGCAACTTACCGATGGACGATAGACTGGCATGGCAGGTTACGGAAGCCCCCCCCCCAGCGGCGAATGCAGTTCAGCACGCCAGTGGGACAATGTTCACAACCAAAACG
>JAQCHP010000167.1 GCA_027619595.1 Planctomycetota bacterium | reverse complement strand
ACCTTGTGGTGGGAGAGTTACTTCGGCATCTATCTCAGTCCGATGGGACCTCGCAATCAACACGTGCCGGTGAGCGACTGGTGGCCCGCGGCTGAGAAAGCCTTTGCCAACGGACGGACGATGTCGTTCTATCGCTATCAACTTCCTGCCTTTCGGGATCTTTATGGTGTCGACTTCGATCGCATGAACCTTCAACAGGCCGAAGAGTTGGACCAGGCCATTCGAGCCAAATACCGCGACCCGAACTGGATTCGTCATGTCGTAACAGAACGTGCTAAAGTCGACATGCTAGTCATCGATTACGACTACACGCCCTATGACTATGTGTCGCCGTACGAATTTGGCGTCGCCGTCGTAAGACTGAACCCACTGGTACGGGGATTTCATCCTGAGGAATACAGTAATGCCGCCGAGAGTCCGTATAGTTACGCTGAACGACATGGATTATCCATGAAGTCGCTTGATGACTACTGTGTGGTACTTGATCACATCATACGCCGCGCTTCAGAACGAGGTGCGGTCGGTATGAAATCGACGCTCGCCTACAGCCGCACGCTTCGATATGAAAAGGTTTCTCGCCAGCGAGCGACAGAATTGTTCGGCAAACGTCGCTCGGACTTGACTCCCGAACAAGTCAAAGAATTCGAAGACTTCGTCTTCTGGCAATTCTGCGAGCTGAGTGCCAAATACGACATGCCATTTCAAATTCACACAGGTCTCGCATTCGACCGCTCGAACCCGATGCATCTGGAAAACGTTATTGTCGCGCATCCGAATACAACGTTTATCCTATTTCACGGTGGTTACCCGTGGATGGGCGAAACCGGAATGCTGCTGATGCGTTATCCCAAGAACGTCTGGATCGATTCGAATTGGCTACCCATCGTGAGTTATTCGGCAGCAAAACGCGCCTATCACGAATGGCTCGACGTCGTACCTTCTAACCGAATTATGTGGGGTACGGACACGCTCCACGCAGAGGGACTCTACGGCGCCGCAGTAACGACACGGCAATGTTTGGCCGAGGTACTTGCTGAACGCGTCGATCGTGGAGATGTCTCCGAAGAGAATGCCAAGCGAATTGCTCAACAAATCCTCCGTGAAAATGCGTTAGAAGCGTTTCCGCGGTTGCGGCGCCGCATGGCGGCTACGAAACCCAAATGATCAACCGGAGTTGGAGTTACCGCGGAGGACGCTGAGAACGAGAAACGAACCGAGTTGTAACTACCGCCGAGGGGGACCGGAGAAGTTGTTCAACAGTCGCTTCGACCCCGCTTGGAGCAGAACAACGTTAAAATTGATGAGCAGCCCCAATTCCAGCTGACTCAGTTTTAGTAAGACAGGAGCTGAAAATCAAAGAGCAGGTTGATTTCTCGACCGCCTTAGGCTGGACGGTCATGCGCCGTTCCACAAATAAGTCAATACGATATCCAACGTCTAATTGCACATCTTCGTATTGATTTGTTACCGCAAATTGAGTCTGGACGTCGTTGCCTTGTGCGCGTAACTCGTATGGGACGCGCGCCCCATAAGCCGACTCCAAGAACCCCCGCCCCCATATGGGATGCGACTTTATCTCCGCAACGACAACTGCCCCAGTTATACTATTGACGTCCCTATTTATCCCTCTCCGTGTCCACTTCGACCTCCGCCGTAAATACCTGCTACGATACGTCCGTGAGGCAATACAAATCCTAAATCACGAACATCCATCGCATGACACCTGACATGTGTACTTTCGTACCCTGCCTTCCTCTACAGGAGATCAAGTCCGTCGATCCGCGTCGCCCCCTGGAAGTTGTTATTTTTCCTGCTAAAATCGTCAGAGAGATCAAATGTCCTACCAACTGGTATCTTGTAGTTGTGTATCTGTACCGGTAGAAAAACTGGAAAGCGTCAAAATGAAGCGAAGCACATTACGCTCGTGGGGCCCCTGGGTAATGATCGGCGTGATGGGGATAACCCTCGGCGCGGACAGCCAGGACTCGAAGCCAGCGCCGGCAAAAACCGTTAGCACAGAGGAATCGATGCAAGTGGCGGCCAGCCAAATGGCGGACGCGGCCAATGCATGGCTTGCATCGCTCGACAAGGAGCAACAGCGCCGGACAAAGTTTCTCTTTCGTGATGAAGAACGCCGCAACATCCACTATTTCCCTGTACCGCGGCGGGGCCTTCCTTTGAAAGATATGAATGCGGCGCAGCAGCAACTAGCGCATGCGCTCGTCAGTACTGGCCTGAGCACTCAAGGGTACGTCAAAACACTGACGATCATGAGCCTAGGGCAGCTCTTAAGAGAAATGGAGCCGGACAAGCCAAACCCGTTTAGAGACTCGGACCAATACTTTTTTACGCTCTTCGGCACGCCAGGCCCGACAGGTGTCTGGGGCTGGCGACTGGAGGGGTTTCATGTATCGTTTAGCTTCACCATCGTCGACGGCAAAGCAATTGCTGTAGCGCCTTCGTTCCTTGGCGTCCATCCCGCGACGGTACAGGAGGGACCTCGCAAGGGACTCCGTGTCTTATCTCAGGAAGAAGATTTGGGTCGACAGCTTGCCAAATCACTAAACGACGAACAGAAACAGATCGCTTTTCATGATATTCCTGTGTTCTTGGAAGAGACGGTCGGCGGACTTACGACCGGCAATGCCCGCAAGATCGAAGACGTGACGCCCACCGGACTGCCTGCGTCGAAAATGACAACGGAGCAGACCGGTCTTTTATGGGAGCTGATTCAAGTGTATGCGCAACGGCATCGCAGCGAAGTCGCCGAAAGCGACCTAGCGCGAATCGCAACGGCCGGCCCAGAAAAAATTCACTTCCGCTGGTCTGGATCGGTGGAGCCTGGACAAGGACATCACTATATGATCCACGGACCTACGTTCCTAATCGAATACGACAACACCCAAGACAATGCCAATCATGTACACTGCATGTGGCGCGACTTGGAAAACGATTTCGGCGAGAGCCTAATCCGCAGGCATTACGAATTGCACCATCGGAATACACGCAAAAGACCGCCGCAATAGGTGAACGATGCAGCGCAAAACCGCGTTGGATTTTGATCAGCGTGTACTTGACTTGTATGACGACTACGCTCACGGCCGCATTTCGCGTCGCGATTTTTCGCAAAGGGTATCCGCCTTTCTTGCGACCGGCCTGACGGCCGAATCGATTCTCACAAGCCTGGCACCGAATTACGCATTCGCCCAACAGGTTCCTGACGATGATAGTCGCATCTACAGCGAGACATTTCGCTACGTATCTGAGAGGGGAGGTGGAGCGATCAGTGGCCTGCTGACGCGACCGACCCAGTTGACCGCAAAAATCCCAGCTGTATTGGTGATTCACGAAAACCGGGGACTCAATCCGTACATTCGCGACGTGGCGAGGCGGCTGGCGGTTGAAGGTTTTTTGGCTCTTGCACCGGACGCACTCAGCCCGCTAGGAGGATACCCAGGAAATGATGATGAAGGGCGAGTGTTGCAGTCGAAGCGACCAAGCGGTGAGATGGTGGAAGATTTTATCGCGGCCGCCGAGACGCTAAAGACGCACCCTTCGTCCAACGGTAAAGTCGGCGTCGTTGGTTTCTGTTTCGGCGGCGGCATGGCGAATGAACTTGCTGTCCGCATCCCAGAAGTAATTGATGCGGCGGTACCTTTCTATGGACGTCAGCCGGCGGTAAGTGATGTCCCCAAGATCAAAGCGTCGTTGTTACTTCACTACGCGGAGTTGGACTCTCGAATCAATGAAGGGTGGCCCGAATACGAGATTGCTTTAAAGGCCGCTCAGGTGAATTATGAAGCATTCACATACCCGGGAGTAAATCACGGGTTCCACAACGATACGACACCGCGATTCGATGAAGCCGCCGCACGAATCGCTTGGCAAAGAACGATTTCATTCTTTAAAAAGCACCTGATTTGACCGCGTCACCCTTCAGTACACGATTAGAAAATCGCGGCGATACTGCAGCGTCGTCTGTGCGTGAGAAATCACGGCGCGGGTTCGCTGCTAGGCCATTTTTCCAAAATAGGTTTCGGACCGACCCGGCCTACTCAAACTGCAGCTTACCAAAAAACTCCGGACGGTGAAAATCGGGTTGCGGAACATCGACATGGGCCCAGGTAAGCCAATGCGGGTGAGAAGTATGATCCCCGATCTTGTAGAAATTGGCGTGCCAAATTGCACCCGGGGCTGGTAGTACAATCGGCTCGGGAAAATAGTGGACGAACGCAGCAAATGGGAGACGATACTCAACTGTCCAGGTCGTCGGTTCAGTAAGCTCCGGCTCAACTCGCTTAGGAAGAGAAGGGACTACCTGAATCTTCGCGATATCCTCCGTTCGAATGGGGGTCTGATTCACTTGCGACGCCGTTTGGCAATGAAATAGCATCGTACCGCCACAATTCATCTCAAGGTTGTAATACCCTTTGGCGATATCAGACACCGGCGAGAAAAAGAACTCGACACAGCTATCCGTGCAAACGGCATCATTATTGTTGACGGCTATTGCTCGAACGTAACGATCCTCAACCCGAAAAATGACATACAACGCTTCGTCATCGTATTGCAGTTTTACCTGGGTCCGAGGAAAATGATCCGGCTTTTTCCCCATATATCGCGTTAATTCGGCGCAAGGAACATCTCGCCAACGGGCGTTATCCCAATTGCCATCGACCGTCACGGGTCCGGTCCGCCGTTGGACCCGATAGACAGTGTCGGCATCGGCACCATCAGTGTTTACTGCGAGCGAGGCGCTCAAAATTCCATGTACGGCGAGAAAAACAGCAATGGTTATCCGAAACTGCACGGCGCGACACCCTTCCCCAAAACCAGGAAACAATACTACATTTAACGGCCGCGGCGACCCGAATACCACGGTTGGAATACGGCACAACGCGGTCCCAACCAGAGTCTAATGGGGGCGGTTGTTTGCCTCTACCTGAGGGCCCCCGCGCTTATTCCGTGCCTATGGTATGGCCGATATCGGTTCGTTAGAGTTTACCAAGTACAATGCGTCGAAAAGGCGCCGCTTTGCTGAACGCCATTCATGAAGGTGACTACTGACGATGCCTCTGCACCCGCAATCCGCGAAATTCTTGGAACAGTACGCTGCGCTCGGCGCAAAACGAGCCGAACATTGCACGGCCGACGAAATCCGTGCCAACATGCGTGCCGGGATCCTGAGAGCGCCAGAACGTTTTCCCGTATCGTCGGTGACTGACCGACAGATTGAAGTGCCCGACGGCAAGATCCCGGTTCGCATTTATCGGGCGACCGAGGAGTCTGCGCGACCGGTATTAATGTTTATTCACGGCGGAGGTTGGGTCGCCGGTGATATCGATACGCACGATCTTTTGTGTCGCGCGATTGCCCATACGGCACGATCCATTGTGGTCTCTGTCGACTACCGCCTCGCCCCGGAACACAAATTTCCGACCGCTGCAGAAGACTGCTACGCTGCGATCGATTGGACATTTCAACATGCCACCACGCTGGGAGGTGACCCTCACCGCATTTCCGTGGCCGGTGATAGTGCGGGAGGCAACTTGGCTGCTGTCGTATGCATGATGGCTCGAGATCGTGGATCATTTCTGCCTCGGCAGCAGATCCTGATCTATCCGATTACTGATTCTGTTTTTTCGACGGGATCCTACGAGCAATTTGCCGAGGGACATTTGCTCACTCGTTCCGCTATGCAGTGGTTCTGGGATCAATATACGACCGACCATGCCGATCGCGAGCACCCCTATGTTGCCCCATTACGCGTAGAGGACCTGACAAATTTGCCCCCCGCTCTCGTTATCACGGCAGAATGTGATGTCCTTCGTGATGAAGGCGAGGCATACGCCAGACGCCTCCAGGAGGCCGGCGTGCCGACCACAGTAACGCGTTACGACGGAATGCTCCACGGCTTTGCACACCGCGTAACGATTTTTGACGCCGCGCAACAACTTATCGAACAAATTTCTGCAGCCGTAGACAATACTCCTCGCCGTTAACCTATTTCCTGCACGGATTACCGAGACGGATGTCGCTATTTTCCCCAGGAGGCATCCATGATCGACAAATCGATTCGCTTTGCGATATTCTTCGCGGGGGCGCTGCAATGCGCGGGCACGCAACATGCTAACTGCGACGAACAAGGCGTCCGGATCCCAGTTGCCGCTAGTCCGCCGATCACCCAACACGCCAAGTCAGAGCCCAGTCCAACAACACTCAGTCCAACAACACTTGCCACTTGCTTGACAGTTCCCGCAGAATACTCTGCAAATTTCGGTGCCTATCGCTCACCGCTGCTCTTCAATGATGGGTCTATCGTTCAATCGGCCAGCGATTGGCTACGACGCCGTCAAGAGATCTTGGATTCTTGGACCAAGGTCATGGGACCTTGGCCTGAAGTTATACTTCACCCCTCGACGGAGATTCTTTCTTCGCAACAACGCGGAGAGTGCTTGCAACAAAGAATACGGCTCCAGGTCGGTGTCAACGAATGGACCGAGGGTTGGCTGGTTACCCCGTCTGGAGCCGGGCCATTCCCCGCTGTGCTGGTACTCTATTATGATCCCAACGTCAGCATCGGCTCGAACCCACAGATTCCGCAGCGAGACTACGGCTGGCAGCTTGCGCAACGGGGTTTCGTCACTCTCTCAATCGGCGGCCCCGGTTCCGACTACTGGGCCAGTATCGCGCATCCGTCGACGTGCCAACCCTTGTCGTATCTTGCGTATATCGCTGCTAACTGCTGGCAGGTACTCGACGATTGTGCCAACGTTGATGAAAGCCGAATCGGAGTGGTAGGACATAGCTACGGTGGTAAGTGGTCGATGTTTGCTGGAGCACTGTGCGACAAATTCGCGTGCATCGCCGTCAGCGACCCAGGAATTGTATTTGACGAATCTCGCGGCAGTGTAAACTATTGGGAACCGTGGTACCTTGGTTTCGATCGTGAAGCAATGCGGTGTCCCGGTCCGCCGCTGGAAGACAATCCACGAACCGGTGCGTACGCAAAACTCATCGAACAAGGGCACGACCTCCACGAGATCCATGCGTTGATTGCACCGCGTCCGTTCTTCGTATCGGGAGGCACGGAGGATCCACCTGAACGGTGGACGGCCTTGAACCACCTTATTGCCGTGAATCATCGCTTAGGATTCGAAAATCGTGTTGGCATGGCGAATCGCGCTGACCATGCCCCTACCGAGCAATCCAATTCGCTACTCTTCGAATTTTTTGACCGATTTCTCAAGGCAAAATGACCTTATTCGCTGGTATTACTTGCGGGAATATTGCCGCAGCAACTCACGCGTCCGACCTAGCACGGATCATCATCTTCGGTCAGTTGCAGGGGTCGCGCACCGAACGCGTGTCGTATGCGGTTGATGGACCGAAGGATCACCGGATGGCTCACCATCTTGCGTTCCCACCGCCACTTACCGGGAAAGTCGAGTAAAGCGATTCCGATCAAGATGGTAAGAATGCCTTGCCCTGGAATTCCGGGCAGAGAAAGGAGGACGCCGGCGACGATCAGACCGAGCCCGACCAAGTTCTTTACCAGATGCAATCCGAATCGCACAATCGGATGTTGGTCAATCCAAAGACGGCGGTGTGACACACCGAGAAAGTACTTGCTTGGCAATTTTACCAACACCAGCGTAACCAAGCCGAGGCTAACAAAGAACATCCCCGCAAACAACGCGAGCGCCCACAGAACATGTTCCCAGCTCATAAACTACGCTGGTCAGGCACAGGGCATGCCGCCCTGCCTGCGTGTGGCCCCAGCCCATCGCAATAGCACACGCCACCGAAACCCAACAAGCACGCGCTCGAGGGCTCGGGGACCTCGGAAATTATGGCCGAAAAATGGGAGCCATCGGCACGAGGTGAATAAACTCCGTCGCGCGGGCTTACCACGCCCAATGGGTCGATCGCAAAGTCGATGCGGGATCCAATTTCAACAGGTACGATTAAGGTGCCTTGCACGCCAATACCATCGGGGTTGGCGATAAATTGCGTCAGGACAGGATTCCCCTCCCGAAAAATGCGAGCAGTGATACCTCCACCATTTTCGTTGGTTGTGTTAACTTTGCGTACATCAAATTTGATGGCAATTGTACCGGCCACTTCGCTAGTGTAGCGCCGCATCGCCCAAATAATGCGATCCTGTCCATCAATGTCGATTCCGGTTGGGTGCCCGCCGACATCGTTCGTATTCAAGAAAAGAGTATTGTGCCGGCCTTCGGGGTCGGGCGATGGAACAAGCGCAGAACTGGCTTTCCAGCTATTGTTTGCGCTGTCCGGCAGGTCGAACAAGGCGAAGTTGTCGGGGTGATAAGTAACGCCGTGGGTCGTCTGGTTATAAATGCCATAGGACCAACCACCCTGGCCTTGGGTGAGCGAAAAATCCGTAATCGAATTAGCAAGCTCGACACCGTTGGCCTGAGCAAACACCGAGAAGGTAAGCATCAACGCGAGGCCTAACCCAAACGCCGAACTAAAGCGTACCATCGGGCCTCGATCGAACCTCGGACGGTTTGTGTAATCGATTCTTCGCATCTTACTCAACTCCTTAAATCGACTGAAGGCATGAGAGACGTGGTCGACACATAGGCGATCCACACCAGCTTATCGGACTTTCTCCGAAAGTCAACGTCCTCCTGCTGAGACCACCGTTCGTCCCAATTTCTGAGGCTGTTGTCCGTTGCCCTGTGATCGCAACGATTCGTGAAGGTTGAGCCGCGATGCCCACGTCAGACATGTCTGTACTACAATTAGGTCGGTGTCGGGAATTAGGTCGGAAGCGGCCAACGGAATTTCTATTCAGTCGATCGAAGGGCATTCCGAAGAAGTATGACAACGTATTCAACAGAATCAGTAGCGTTACCTCGCGGGAAAGAGCAAGGTCCAAACTTTCAAGCGGCCGCCAGCCACCTGGTGCTGGTTGTCGCACTTTTTGTGTACTCTTTCGCGGTCGGGCCGGTTTCGGGGGACGAATTGCTGGCCGAATGGCCAGAATTTCGTGGACCGGGTGGTCAGGGGCAGTCGACGGCGACTGACTTACCCGAAACGTGGAGTGAAACCGAAAACGTGGTATGGCGGACGGAGTTGCCGGGGCGTGGCTGGTCTTCTCCAGTAATTCAGGGGGACCAGATTTGGATGACGACGGCCGTCGAAGAGAAATTGTCTGACGAAGACCTTCAGTCTCGAATTGCCGCCAAGAGCAACTCAGAGTCCTTGTCGTTTATTGGTGCCGTCCATTTGCACGCACTGTGTGTCGACCGTAACAGCGGAGCTATCTTGCGGAACATCGAGTTGCTCCAGCAAA
>JAQCHP010000166.1 GCA_027619595.1 Planctomycetota bacterium | reverse complement strand
GGGGATGCGCAGCTATGGCGGGCAGGTCTTCCGACTTGACGCCCATTTAGAGCGGCTGTGGGAATCGGCGGCAGCCATTTGCTTGACAATCCCGCTATCTCACCAAGAAATGGCCGCCGCAGTAGACGATACGCTCAAGGCCAACAACATTACCGACGGATATGTTCGACTCGTGGTTACCCGCGGGAGCGGCACGCTGGGGCTAGACCCCAACCGCTGCACGAACCCACAGGTTGTGATTATCGCTGACCATATATCTCTCTATCCGGAGAAATTCTACCAAGAGGGACTGGAAATCATCACGGCCAGTACGATTCGCAACCATCCGGCCGCGCTCAGCCCTCGAATCAAGTCGCTCAACTACCTTAACAATATTATGGCAAAGATTGAAGGGACACAGGCGGGTTGCGTTGAAGCACTCATGCTCAACCATAAGGGCGAGGTAGCCGAATGCACCGGTGATAATATCTTTATTGTGCGGCAGGGCCGACTTGTAACTCCACCCTTGGACGCCGGGATCTTGGCCGGTATCACACGCCAAGCCGTGATCGATCTGGCTCGCGAAGCTGGGCTACACGTGGAGGAGTTGGCAATGACCCGCCACGATGTATTCATCGCGGACGAATGCTTCCTCACCGGTAGCGCCGCTGAAGTAGTACCCGTCGTCAAGGTCGATTCTCGGGTCATTGGAACTGGCAAGCCGGGTCCAATTACTTGTGACCTTAAGGATCGGTTCCATCGCCACACTCGAGCTAGCTGACGACTTGTGGCGCGGACGTTGCCTAACCGGAGTTTAGAGACGACCGAATTGAATTCCAAACGACTCTAGAAGGTAAATTTCAATGATAATTGAAGCGATCGTTGGGCTCGGAGTCATCGTGCTCTTAGCAGCCCTCCCATTGGGACTGCTCGCCTATACACTGTTCGGCGATAATTCCTAAGGCCGGGGGGCCGATCATAGCCTACGGCAGAGGGTACGCAGCTGACCTGACACAAATAAAACAGGGGGCTACCAAGCCCCCTGCTGTTGCCGACTTTAATTCATGATCTTCTGGGCCAAACGGCAATCCAGGCTGCATTTATTCGCGGGGGCGGACCGCCCCTGTCAGTCCACTGTAGTCGCACCGATCTTTCTCGTGCCAAAGTGGCTGGCCAAGCTCAACACGATGCCGCAGCAGCTCGATCTTGTCCGGCGAACCAGCCGGGTAGTCGGTGCCAATAAACGTGTTACCCAACGAAGGCGTGAAGTCCTCGTCATGCCCATACTTCAAAATCGCTTCAAATACATTGCTTACTTTTTCTTTTGGCATCGAATTCATTGACCTCCCACAGTCACGAGTCAAAAACCACACTCCGCCCGGGCAAACATTGCTGGGGCGACAAAAACGGCAACTAAAACACTGATCAATAATTGGAAATTAAAATTGGAATGAGTTGGAAACGGCAATATTCAAATCAACACGGCAATCGATCTCACAATCTCAAAAGGCAGGAAAAAGCTGAGATTTATGCCGCAAGAAAGCGGATCCGGCGGGCTCCAATCCATTCTCGATCCAATCCATCTTCGAAATGACGCAGCTACATGTAAAAACAGCCTCTCAATTTGAGCAGCAGTCGCATATCGCCAATCCGACCTCTATTATTCGTGCCAGAGCACTGATGTCAAGGAAAAAATGTTAAGGAATCTTCATTCGTGCTTTTCTCCGATACGCAGGAGCGACAGGAAAGGTTCAGCTTGCCCAATGGCTTTTTCTTGACAGAGACTCCTGGTGAAATTGTCCGACCAATCGAAAATCTCTGGTGGAAATCGGCCCCCTAACAGCCCCTGGCCCGCCGCTACTTTCATTCGCCCCACATGCCGTGCTACAACGTGAGACAGTTGCTTTGTTGTGTAAGCGGGACGCGTACCCGCCACGCTGCCCGGCAGACTCTACGCTCAAGGTGAAAAACAGGTAAGGTAAGATCTATGAACACCGCGCGATTCTTTGTCCTCGAGGGGGTCGACGGCGTCGGAAAGTCAACCCAACTGGAAAATCTAGCGAATTGGCTGATTCAATTGGGGCACCAAGTCGTCACCTGCCGAGATCCTGGATCGACACCGACCGGCGAAGCCATACGAACGCTCTTGTTGCACGCGACTTCCCCAATCGACAGAAACACTGAAATGCTCTTGTATATGGCCGCGCGGGCGCAATTAGTGACGGAAGTCATTCGGCCAGCGATCCTGGCTGGCCAAACGATTGTGTGTGACCGGTTCCTCCTGTCGAACGTAGTCTACCAAGGCTTCGCGGGGGGACTCGACATGGATGCCATTTGGCAAGTGGGAAAAGTTGCCACGGGAGGCCTGGTGCCGGACCTCTCCATCGTTCTCGACTTACCTGAAGACGTGGCGCGATACCGCCGCAGTCCACAGCCCGACCGCATCGAAAGCCAGGGGGCCGATTACCTCGACAGGGTCAAACGTGGGTTCGTCGAGCTGGGTGGACGCCCACTACCTTTTCCAGTCGCCATTGTGGATGCCTCAGCCTCAACGGACGAAGTCCATGCGCGAGTTCAACGAGTCGTTGCACCATTTCTTAGCTCTCCCACGGGCCCACCCAGGGAGACCGACTTGTGATACCGGAACTCGAATCGGCGTTTCTGGGCCATGCCCCGATTTTGGAGGGCTTCCGGCAGTGCGTGGCCCGCGGCCGACTTGGCAGCTCCTACCTTTTCGTCGGGCCGCCCGGGGTTGGCAAGAAGACATTGGCTTTGCGGCTAGCGCAGGGGCTCCTATGCACGAATGCAGCCTCCCCCGTGGACCCCTGCCAAAAATGTGCCGAATGTCAACGCATTCGAGCGGAATCCCATCCCGATGTGCTCGTCATCGAGCGGCCCCGCGACCGCGCCTTTATCCCACTCGAACTGCTAGTCGGCGATCGCGACCACCGCAGCACGGAGGGGTTTTGCCATTGGGTTTCCCTTTCGCCCCAATCAAACCGCTACAAGATCGGCATCATTGATGATGCTGACTATCTCAACACAGAAGGTGCCAATAGCCTCCTGAAGACTTTGGAGGAGCCCCCGTCCCGATCGGTGCTGATTCTCATCGCCACGAGCGAGCAACGCCAATTGCCAACCATTCGGTCACGTTGTCAAATCGTCCGATTCGGCGGCCTCAGTGAAGCCGATTTGCAACGGCTATTGCTGCAACACGGACATTGCACCAGCGGTGAACAGGCCCAACTTGCAGCGGCCGCAGCGGAAGGGAGCCTGGAAATGGCCCACTACGCGTGCGACAGTGATTGGTCCGACATGCGAGACCGAACTTGGCGTGGACTGGCCGGATTGCCCCAGTCCCGCTGGGAATTAGTCGAGCACATCCAGCAGTATCTGGATGCGGCCGGTAGCGAAAGCTCCGAGAAACGTCGGGCCGTCCGCAATGTACTCAACTGGAGCGTGCAATTCTGGCGTGCTGCCCTCCGCAACAGTCAGCAGAACCTCGCAACCGACTCGCCGTCCGTATTAACCGAAATCGTATTAAGCTCGACGCTACGTGCGGAGACCCCAGATGCGCTATCAAACTGCTTGGAGCGGTCGATCGATGGTCTTGCCCAGATCGATAACAATGTGATCGTCGCAGGATTCATTGATGCTTGGGTCGATGACCTTGCCCTTGGGAGGTAGTCACCGTCCCGCGAACGGTACTGTCAGCCAGCAGGAAACTCAAGTGACTCTAGAAACCCAATTCTCCCCACGCAAATGGGTCGTCGGACGCTGCATGCTTTTGCGAGACAGTCGCCTCATGTGCGGTGGGCGAGACGACCGCTGCCCCGACCGCGTCGTTCTGAGCTCGCGATGGTGGAAGTCCTAAGTCTCCCCACGGACCATCCATCACGGTCGATTCTTCCACTTCAGCGCTACTCCCCTGAGGCACAAGAATTTCTCCTTCGTCAAAGAAGGTACCATCGGACGTGGCGGTCGGTGCTGCATTTCGGTGCTGTGGCTCTGCTTGTAAGGCATGTTGTTCGTACACGCCCTGGCTTACCACACGCGGACGAGTATAGCGGGGATGCAATTGCACACTTGCATCGCGCTGCCGTGCACGGTCCAGTGCATCGTGGTAGGCCTTCTTGGGCCATGGGCCTTCCGCGAGCAGGATAGAATTGTATTCCAGCAGCGACCCCTTGTTTCGATGCGCTTCGAGAATCGCCAAATTGTACTGAACGAGCGATTGATGGAACGCGATTTCGGCGTCCGCTCGTCGCTGCTGAGTTTCCAGGAGCAAATCAAGCGGTACTAGGCCGCGATCATACGAACTTTGCACTGCATTTACAGCGTCATTGGCAGCGGAGTAGCTGGCCAGATTAACTTGTGCGATCTCGAATTCAGCGTCCAGGTGTACAACCGCTGTGCCTAATTGTGAACGAACTTCGTTTTCCGCCTCTTCCAATCGCGTTCTTGCTCGTTGTAGTCCCATTTGCGAGCTACGAACTTGGGCCAGCTCCTGCCGATAACCAAGTGGCGTTTCCAACTCAAAACCAAAGCGATATTCGGCATAGCGACCCTCAGTCAGCTCGTCCCAGGCCAGTGAATCGTCCTGTGGAAAATTAAGACCGTTACGGTCCGACTGCCAAAGGTCATCGCCAAGCCCCAGGAATCGATAAAGTGCCACCCCGTCAAGTCGTGGCAAAAGCTGATTCTTGGCGGCACTTAACTGCATTTCTGCTTCCTTGATACGCCACTTTTGTCGTCGCAGCTCCGTGCGGCGGATCATGGCCTCTGTGAGCACGTCGTGCCAGCAGAATACGACCCGGGCTTCCGTCGGACTGTCTGCCGGACGTAGCATGCGCCCGTCGGAATCCTCTATTCCGATCAGGAACCGCAACTGACGCTCCGTAATGAGGAGGTTGCGAAGCGTGTCTTTGAGTCGTGCGTCAAACTGATGGTACTGCTGCTTGGCTTGGGCAATCCGTTCCGCCTCGGCACCCAGAAACCCCTGTTCCGCCAGTGCACTAATCTTCTGCCACGTTCGATACGCGCTGTCTCGAGCTGCTAGATTTGCCTTCAGCGTCCGATAATAAAGATAAAGGTCCCAATAGAGCCGCTCCACCTGCGCCACATGGTTTACGACACTCGTTTCGAAGTCAGCCAAGCTGATATCTTCACGAATTCGAGCTAACATGACGGGGATGCGATTGAACTGCGAGCCGCCGTTCCGACCAAACGGGTGACGTGCTTCGAGTTCTACCGACGTCAACCAATCGCTCGCCTGCGCCCTGAGTTGCTGATTATTCTGATCGTAGGTAGAAAGGTTGCGTAGGAACCATTGAGTCCCTTCTGCCGATTTTTTTGTAAGCTCGGCTTGAAAATTCCATAGGTCGCGCTCGAGCTGCCTCGTAAAGAATTGGTTACCGACAAAATTTTGAGGACGGTCGGTTTTTTCCCAAAACGCGCTCGTGGTAAACCTCGCATCAAAGTCCGCCAGTGCCTGCTCAACACCCGAATTGCTCGTCGACAGAATGCTCGGGTCATAGATCGTCGGCGTAAAATCGGCGTTCGACGTCAACGAGTCCGGCGTTCCGGAGACTGCTTGACCTGCTAACACGCCACTTTGCCGAACTTGCCCAATCGACCGAATGACTTTGCTATTCTGTAGCGATATCGCGACGGCCTCTTCGAGAGAAATGTCCCAAAACGGGCGATCGACGAAATTCGTGAGCGTCACAGGAGCCACCAACTCACTGCTATCGAGATCGTGCGCCGATTCGACATCGGGAAACTCGACCTGCGTGGCCACGTCCAGTAGCTTTGACAGATCTCCCGTTTCGCGCAGGTAGAACGGCTGAGTTGGATGGCACCCGGCCAACAGCAGCCAAACCAACAGGGCGGTCGTACGGCAAAGTTGTCTGGGGACCATGTGCGGGGAGACTTTCGTTAGGAACCGACGGATTATCCACTGTGCTAACGCCCAATGGGACGGCCAAAACCGTCACAAAATCCTCGTGGCCAATGTGGCACACGATTTCCCCCCCGGCCATGCACATACGATCGCCCAAGTCGTCACGTAGTCTGGCACCTGTGTTATCGGTAACGCGGAAACTCAACTTTGGCGATTTTTCTAATTGCATCAACTTTTCCGTGACAAGACTGCTTGCAGCTAGCACCCGTGTTGGAGTGTCGGCTCAGTTTGCCCTCCCAGGCCGTCACGTGTTACAGTTTGCTGTGGGTACCGCCCTAAACCACCACTCGCAGGGTAGCATATGGACCGTTGGGTTGAAATTGAGTTTGATTGTTTACCGCTCCGTAGCATTGGGCGCCTCGACATACCGCTGGATGCATCTCCGAAATATCGCGCTCACTGCGAGCGAGTTAAACACGCCTTGGCGACGCATGGTGCGCACAACACGTACTACTTGCACCAGGCGCGGTGCGTCTTCCGCGTCCTGAACCACGCCACACTGGGGCGATTAGAATTTAGTTTTGAGGGCACTCTGTTCACGGACAAGGAAGACCAGCGGACGCTAGGCTGTGAACTCGAAGTCGCTCTTCTCGGCGAGACCTGTGACTGGCTATCGCAACCGATCGTCGACTGGTTTGAGGAAACAGTGCGTCGGGCGGTCGTGGTAGAATTCGACCGATTCATCGCTGCGGGGGACCTCGCCCAGACGACGGAGCGGATGGACCGCATTCGCCAACAAATGGAAAGCGGCCAAGGCTTTCTGGGAATGGACGTCTAGGCCATCCATTCCCGGACCACCGGATTTGGGGCCATTCCAGGCGGAAAAGCGGGCAGATTGCGGGCTGGCTCCTCGGGCCGCGGCCAGACTTTCTGAACCGAAATAGTTGACATGCGCGTCGCTATAGAAAATACTCTGACGTGCCCCCCAAGACATAGCTACCGACGTGAAAACGGGGGGGCGTACCGGAAAAAAGAGGGGGGCAGGACCGTTGGACGCGGCTAAGCAGAATGTGCTAGAATTTCGGCGTCCGCTGGGGCCGGACCGTATTTTGAAAACTCGATCAAAAAGGGCTTGAACCATCGCTAACCAATCGCAAGTTCGGATCAACGAACAGATCCGCATCTCCCATCCGAGTTATTGCTCACGACGGACAACAGTTGGGTATAATTGCTACGGCAGACGCCATGAATGTGGCCCGCGAAACGGGGCTCGACCTTGTAGAAGTCGCTCCGAACGAAAAGCCGCCCGTGTGCCGGATCATGGACTACGGAAAGTTTAAGTATCAGCAGAACAAGAAGCAACACCGTGGCCATTCCCATCATACCAAGACAAAAGAGATCCGCTTGCGTCCGAAAACGGGCAATCACGATATCGAGTTCAAGGTCAAGAAGGCCAAAGACTTCTTGAAGCATAACGACAAAGTTCAGGTCTCGGTAATCTTCCGCGGGCGTGAAATCGTACACGTCGAGGAAGGGCATAAAGTGATGGAGAGTGTAATTCAAGAGCTCCAGGAAGTTGGAAAGCTTGAGACTCCGCCCCTCCAACAGGGACGTCGGATTATTTGTACGATCGCTCCACGCTAGACCGAACGTTGACCTGCGACTTGGCGCGGTAAATGTGAGCAATAATCTCGGCCACCGCGCGGAAAAGGTGGGATGGCACGTTCTTGCCCACTTTGACGGTCTTGTAGAGTGTCCGCGCTAGTTCCGGCTTTCTCACAACCGGAATCGATTGGCGCGATGCGATAGCGATAATGCGACGTGCAACCAAGTCCTGCCCTTTGGCCACAACCTGGGGCGCCGACATTTTCCCGCGCTCGTAACGCAATGCGACAGCAAAGTGCGTAGAATTCGTCACAATGACGGTCGCCTTGGGTACGTCCCGCTCGATTTGTTGTCGTAGTAATTCTCGCTGTCTTCGACGCCGCGTCGAGCGAACGTTAGAGTCTCCTTCCTCTTCTTTACGTTCCTCTTTGAGTTCCTGTCGCGACATCATCAAGTCTTGTTCGTATTTCCATCGCTGAAAGGCATAGTCGGCTATACCGATAACGAGAAAACATCCAATAAAAATCAAACAAAGATGTGCCACCACAGCACCCATACCACCCAACAACGGCTCAAATTCGATGACCGGCGTGGAAAACCACTCACGAAAATGACTGCCGACGAGACCGGCGACGACGCCCGTTAAGAGGCTCACCTTAACAAAAATGACAATCAGTCTTGCGATCGTTTTCATGCTAAATATGCGTGATATCCCCCGCCCTGGCATCAATCGCTCAAGCTTGGGACTGAGCGGCTGCCAAGCCACGTTATGGCCGGTTTGCCAGAGCCCCGTGACAACCGACAAGACCAGAGCGCCGCCCATCAGCGGCCCGATGGTTGTCAATACAAATTGCCCTAGAGTTCCGAACAGCACCTTGGTTGATGCCATTGTCGGGTCAGTCGTCGTGAGATGACTTAACTGCATCCGCAAGAGATCTGCCAACCGGGACCAAACCCACGGCCCGGTCGCGATCAGGACCGAAAGGCTTGCTAGCAAGCTGGTGGATGACGCCAATTCAGCGCTAAACGGGACTTCGCCCCGTTCGCGTGCCTTTTCGCGACGGCGAACGGATGCTGGCTCGTTTTTTGACTGAGATGCTTCGTCGGCCATGTCAAGGAGCCAAAGTTACCAACATCCGGTCGGCCGTGGTACGCAACGACGCCACTGCGGCCCAAATAATATCGGGAAGAAAGACGAGCAGCGCTACCATGCCCACGGCCAAACGAATGGAAGTTCCGATCGTAAATAGGTTGAAAATCGGCGACGCCTTCGCGAGGAACAACAAAAATAGTGATAGCGCCATGAGGGCCACGATCATACCACCGATTATCACGAGCCCTAAGTCTTGTGCCGTAGAGAGTTCCTGCACGTACCAAACCATCCACCCTTTCCAGGGAAGTTCCCCAGACGGGATACTCTGGAAGGACAGCGAAAGCGCCGCGATCAGCCAATGGTGCAGGTTCAGCCCGAAAAAGCAGACAACTCCGGCGAAATAGAGCATCATCTCGATGCCCGGAGGCGATTCGTTCATGCCAGAACTTGTGAGGTCGCCCAACGTCAGTCCAACTTCCTGCATTAAGAACGAACCGGCAATTCGAACAGGCAGGAAGAGCATCGACATCGTTAACCCTAACAGGCTCCCCACACAAAACTCGATGGGGATCTGAATCGTCATGGCACGCGTCATCGTGTCGGCATCCGTAAAATCGGGCATCGAACAACGCAAACACATGACGCTACTCAATGCCGCTGATAACCCAATCTTCACCGTATTGGGCATCATGCGATCGCCCTTTGTGTCAATGACCCTGAGACAGTTTCCTCCCCAATAATTAGACTCTAGGGCGAGGAGAAAATCA
>JAQCHP010000165.1 GCA_027619595.1 Planctomycetota bacterium | reverse complement strand
GCAGACACCAGTTTCGAGGCATCCCCGCTTTTCTTAAATCCCACGTACCTAGATATAGCCAACTGCGGCAACCCGATTGGTGGCGGTAGTTCTCTGGGCGGATGCCCAGGCGTCACGGGCAACTGCGGCGGCTGTACAACGTATTGTGGCGGCTGCGCCAGTCCTTGCGGTAACTGCGCCAATTCTTGCGGTTGTGGTAGCGTAGTTGGCTGTGGCGGCGATATGGTCACCGGTGGTATAGCGATGAACGCAGACGGAACTGTCGCAGGTGGTGCACCGTGCACAACTACCAAGCGTGTTTGGGTTCCAGACGTCACCACGGAACAAGTACCCGTCACCGTGTACCAAAGTCAATTGGTACAAGTACCGTACACGTACAACGTGACGGTGCAGGTTCCTGAAACACGGACTCGTGACGTTCAACGTACGACGTACACAACAGAGCAACGGACTCGTCAGTCCACGGTGACCAAGTATCACACCGAACAAAGGACTCGTGAGATCCCTGTGCAACGTTGTCGTGTGGAGACCCGAACCCGAACGGTGCCCGTACATCGTGTACGCCATGAGACTCGGACCAGGACCTACCCAGTAACCCGTTATCGTACCGAGACAAGAACTCGTAACGTAACGGTTCGCAAGTACGCGCCCGAAACCCGCACACGGACTTACACGGTACAGCTAAGCCGAACCGAAACCCGGACTCGGCAAGTGCCTGTGACGCGTTACCGTACCGAGGCAAGAACTCGAACTGTAAACGTTTGCGAAATGGCGACGGAAACTCGTGAACAAGAAGTTCCCGTTACCGAGTACCACACGGAAAACCGCGAACGAATGGTAACCGTGACGGAAATGCAACCACAGACTCGCACACGAACGGTTAACGTGTGCGAAATGCAGGCGCAAACTCGCACACGAACGCTGACAACGACTGAGCATCACACGGAGACTCGTTCACGCGATGTGCAAGTACAGAAATATCGTACGGAAACACGCATGGCCAAAAAAGTGGTAACGGAATGCCGCTCTGAAGAACGTACTCAGAACTATCAGGTCACCGATTACACGACGGAACAACGCCAACGTGACATCGCGTATACCGAAATGGTCCCCACGACGGAGAGTCGTGACGAGCAGGTAACAACCTACCAATCGGTGCCGGAAGAACAAGTACAGAACTATACGGTTTGTGTTCCTTACACGACACAACGCGAGGTTCAAGTGCAAGTTTGCCGCCGCGTACCGAAGCAGGTCATGGTACCAGCGTTCTCCTACGGAGCCGTGGATGGCAACGGTGGGGCATGTGGCAATGGCACAATCGGTGGTGCAGGTTGCCCATCGGCTCCGTGCCAGTGCAAATAGAGCCTGAGGATTCCTGCAACGGAATGACTATGGCCCGCGGCGGATTCTATCCGCCGCGGGTTTTTTTTATGATTGCCCACCGCTTGGGCGAATCCACAAGTTTCGCATGATCGGACTACACACCCAGCCAGGGTCTGATAGGAGACGTGCCACCCGCAAGAAGGCAGTGAAAGCCACTTACCCTGCCAGTAGTGGCGAACTTGTGCGACTCAGGCTATGATCTCGGTCACGAGAGAAACTAAGAATCACTCGATCCGGCCCTGATACGATTCGATCCTGGTGCGATGTCAGGGTAAACCGGCGCCGGTGCGAGTAGGAGATAGAGTGTTCTGATGGAAAGAGAATGGTACGATCGGGCAGAAGCGATCCAAAAGCGTCTCGTTCAGTTAAAGGATAGTCTTTGACTATTCTGCACGATTGATACAAATTGATGCTATCGAAGAGCAAATGTCTCAGCCAGGTTTCTGGGACAAACAAGAGGATGCTCAACGCACCGTTTTACGGCTCAAAACGGAAAAGGCCGTTGTTGCACCGTTGCAGTCGGCCGTTCGCGGTATCGAAGACGTCCAGACCATGCTCGAAATGGCTGACGACGACGACTCGTTTCAAGCCGAGATCGTGACGAGCATCGCGCAACTTGAAGAGGCTATCGGGGAAATTGAGCTGCAAAGTCTACTCAATGGTACCCACGACGCCGAAGGAGCCATCATGACGATCAACGCGCGTGACGGCGGCACGGATGCGAGCGATTGGGCTGAAATGATGTTGCGCATGTATACGCAATGGGCAAATCATAAAGGCTTTGAAGTTGAATTATTAGATCGCGCCGATGATATCGAAGCTGGCATCAACAGTGCCACAATTGCCGTACGTGGTCCCTATGCCTATGGATACCTCAAGGGAGAATCCGGGATGCATCGCTTGGTGCGAATCAGCCCGTTCAATTCTGAAGGGAAGCGACAAACAAGTTTTGCCGCGATCGATGTGTCACCCGAAATTGACGATTCGGTCGACATTGATATCGACGAAGACGATGTGCGCGAGGATCGATTTCGAGCGAGTGGTGCGGGAGGCCAGCACGTCAACAAGACCGACAGTGCGATTCGGCTTACGCATGTCCCCACTGGAATTGTAGTCCAGTGCCAAAATGAACGCAGCCAGCACAAGAATCGCGCCTCGGCTTGGAAAATGCTCCGAGCGCGGATGGCACGCATCGAGGAAGAAAAGCGAGAAGCCGCTCAGGCAGATAAGTACCGCGACCAAGCCCGCGTGGGGTTCGGCTCACAAATCCGCAATTATTTTTTGCACCCAGATCAACGTGTCAAGGACAGTCGCACCGGTTTCCTCGTCTCCAGCTTCCACGATGTCATGAACGGAAAAATCGATGGATTTCTGGACGCCTACCTGCGATGGCGAGTCCGCGGATCCGCCGATAACTAGACCCCGACACGCGGCCAAGCGGCCTATTTGTTTGCTTGTACGAATTCGATTTCCGGCCGGCGGATCACCGACGCTGGTTCGCTTGTTTGGCGGCCTTCATGGCGGCAGCCTCACGCGAAAGCTTAAATTCGGGCCCCGCCGGGAAGTACTGGACATCATCTGTCAAATAATACGGGCTCGGCAAGGTCTGGCCACCGACATGGGACTGGCACCCTGTGGACATGAGACCACCGACGAGTAGCGTTCCACTCAGTAAGACGCGACTAAGAACAGACTGGGATCCCATGTTGACCATGAAACGTACTCCACGTGTGATAATTGGTAGAATCGTTATCGGCGTCAGATTAAGCAAACTTGCGAAATTCGCCAGCGAGCGACGACAACTCCCCCCACCCAGTGGTTTCTGTTAAGGTGGTTCCTTCGTGCTAGCTTAGAAATCCCTGCTTCCCGCCGTCACCATCTGTTTGATCTCATGGTTCAAAATTTGCCGGTTAAGTCCCTTGTGCACAAGGATCTCACCATCGAGGGATATTCGCGTGCGGTCGTGCAAACGTATTGGCGGATCCCCGAAATGAAGTTGGGGTTCGATTTGGGCGGACAGCCGTGGGACTTCATGGGGACTCCCAATTGGTTTATTTCTCATACGCATCTGGATCACATTGCCGCCCTACCGGTGTACGTAGCCCGCCGACGGATGATGAAGATGGAGCCACCCACGATCTACTTGCCGGAATATGCGGTAGAAGGGGTCGATCGGTTGCTCAAGGCTGTAAGTCGACTTGATCGCGGCCGACTCCCTTGTCAACTAGTCCCTATGTCGCCGGGGGTCGAGGTAGCCTTGTCGCGAGAGCTTGTCGTCACGGCCGTGGAAACGTTCCACACCATTCCTTCGTTGGGTTATGTGGTTTGGGAACGCCGCCGAAAATTGAAGCCCGAATATCAGCATTTGCGGGGGGACCAAATACGGGATCTGAGACTTTCAGGTACGGAAGTAACGGCCGAGCAACGCTTTCCGCGCGTCGCCTTCTTGGGCGATAGCACGGCCGAAGGTCTGGACGCAAACCCTATTATGTACGAAGCCGAAGTCTTGATCACCGAAATGACGTTTGTAGCACCCGGCCACCGTCGAGAAAAAATCCGTAAAATGGGCCACATGCATTTGGACGACATCGTTGCACGCAAGGATCGTTTTCGCAATCAATTAATTATCGCATCGCATCTCAGCACACGGTATTACGCTCGTCAAGTTGAACGACAGGTTGCCAAGATGTTGCCAGATGCGTTGCGGGGCCGACTTCACTTATGGCTCTAGCACCGACCTCTGCCTACGTGCATGTCCCCTTCTGCCGCCACCGCTGTGGCTACTGCAACTTTACCGTGAGTGTTTCGGCCGATTCCCAGGCCGAAATGTACTTGCTGGCTCTTCAACAGGAGCTTAACTGCATCGACGACATCTACCCCGTCGACACTTTGTTTTTTGGTGGAGGCACTCCTACTCACCTTACGGTCGCTCAACTGGAGCAACTTTTTCAAACCGTCTATGAGCGATTCCCGCCACGCGCCGACGCAGAGATCACAATCGAAGCGAATCCCGAGGATATTGACCCAAACGTCTGCAACGTACTGAAAGAATGGGGTGTCAATCGCGTAAGTCTCGGCGTACAGTCATTCTCCCCCAATAAGTTGCGACAACTTGAGCGTTATCATACCGCCGCCACTGTCGATCGTGCCGTCAAAAACCTGCGGGGTTTTTGTGATAATCTGTCCCTCGATCTAATCTTTGGCGCCCCCCAGGAGACAGTCCCGGAATGGCAACGCGACGTAGAATCTGCCTTGCTCCGTGACCCACAGCATCTGTCGACCTACGGACTAACCTACGAACGTGGAACAACTTTTTGGGGACGGCGATTGCGGGGCGACTTGCCGACGAATGACGAATCGATGGAGCGCCAAATGTTTGAGACTTCGATTGACATGCTGCAACTTCGGGGATGGAACCACTATGAGGTCTCCAACTTTTCCCAACCAGGCTTCTTGTGCCGACACAATCAAGTTTATTGGCGCGGTGAAGAATATTTCGCCGTTGGCCCTGGCGCAGCCCGCTACGTCAATACGCAGCGTGAAACCAACCACCGCAGTACGTCAACTTACATCAAACGGATATTGTCCGGAGTCTCCGCCGTGCAGGAGAGCGAGCGGCTCAGCGAGAGTGAACGCCTCCGCGAAAGGATCGTCCTACGACTGCGGATGATGGAAGGCATTCCTATTGCAAAGTTCGAATCTCAGTTTGATTGTCAGTTGGCAACTGTACTTGGATCAACACTGGAGGAATTCCAACGGCGAGGTTGGTGGGAGATCTGCGATGGCCATTTGCGATTGACACGGGAAGGGCTCATGATCAGTGACGCGCTTTGGCCGTATGTACTCGCACCTCAAACCTAAGAAAGCCGAATACCACTCCGATGCCCCGCAATAGGCCACCTTTACCCGATCCGGTGTCACTGCTGGAATCCCCGCCATGGCGGAAGAAGGTCCGTCAAAAATTACTCCGTTGGTATGCCGGAGCAGCCCGCGATCTGCCGTGGCGTAAGTCACGTAACCCGTATCATATTTGGGTGAGCGAGGTCATGCTGCAGCAGACACAGGTAGCAACCGTGATCCCCTATTTCGCTCGGTTCATCGACCAGTTTCCGACAATTGACTCGCTCGCCGTGGCCGATGAGGAGCAGGTTCTCCGCCTATGGGAGGGATTGGGCTACTATCGACGTGCTCGACAATTACACCGAGCGGCGCGCGAAATTGTCGCCACCCATCAGGGACAATTCCCCAGCAATCCCACGCATGTCGAAAGACTGCCCGGAATCGGGCGGTACACCGCTGGTGCGATTCTGTCGATCGCTTTCGATGCCAGACGACCCATACTCGAAGCAAATACGATTCGGCTGTTCTCGCGATTGTTGGCATATGACGGCGATCCTCGCTCTGCGCACGGACAAGAACTCCTCTGGCGGGCGGCGGAGATACTTTTGCCACGCCGAGAAATTGGGCAATTCAATCAAGCGATCATGGAGTTGGGGAGCCTCGTTTGCACCCCCCGACAACCAGCCTGCGGCACTTGCCCCTTACGATCACTATGCCCGACTTTCGCTGCAAATCTGCAGGACGAAATCCCGAAGGCTGCCCGTCGTGTCCAATATGAAGAAATTCACGAAGCTGCAGTCGTTATCTGGCGAGGACGTAAGGTGTGGTTGCGACGATGCGTTGAAGGGGAACGCTGGGCGGGTCTGTGGGACTTCCCGCGATTTCCCTGCCAAACGAGCGACAAGGAAGCAGATGCATACCTCGTCCAAGAAAAGGCCGAGCGACAATCCCAGAGTCGATTGGGCAACTTGCGCCAGTGGACTCAAATGAAGCACGGAGTGACCCGCTTCCGCATCCAGCTCACGGTATTTCAGGCCGACTTCTTGCAGGAATCAAGCATTGCAGAGGGCACCAACCCAACAGCGTCTGAATCACGTTGGATAACCGTGAGCCAGTTGAATGAGCTACCCCTTAGCGCAACTGGCCGTAAGATCGCTCAGCAGTTGTCCAAGCCACCAGTGGCTCAGCGAAAAAATACTTCCGCTCGCAAGAGCTAACTTGATCGCAATAGTTCGTGTAAGTGAAAATGGAATTTGCCTAGCTTTCCGCCGTAATTCCCTGCGGAAAGCGCGACGACCCCATCCCCGGCCGCTGCGATGGCTGCCACTCGCATTGCGTGACCGACTGTCGCTTCGTTTTGACCGTCGATCACAATCTCCAACACACACTCGGCCCGTTCAGCAATCCGTGTTTCGGTCCGTCCCCTCAGTGTCGGACAGTAGGCATCGGCCGTGGAGGCCTTGAGTTTCGGATAGCGCGAACCAACTTTACTACCACTCCGTGCCACTCCACCTGGAAACGGCGTGATGACCCCTGGCAAGCTGTCCAAGACGCAAATGGCACGACGTGCCGCGTGCAGTGCTTCGTGAAGTCCAACTGCTTGGATAAGAATATTTCCACCACCAACACCACTTTCGATTCCGGCGCGATCGTCGACGATGAACTCTCCGTCCATTACCGGAACACGCCAAAATCGCCGACCTCCCAATCGTTTGGCCTTTTGGAACCCATCCCCAAAGTATCGAAGGTGCTTGCCTAAAGCGATACGTCGCGACGCCATGGGCAAACCATCGTACAGAGCAGTCGTTGGGCATGTCATGATGCATTGCCCGGCTCGATTCGGGATTGCGGCTTCCAAACTCTTGGCAGAGAAACCGAATGCAAGCAGACTAGCACCCGGCCGACCGTCCGGCGTTCGATCCGGAGTGAGCCACTCCTCAACACCACATTCCAGGTCACAGGCAATTACCGACGAACTGTACCCCGTCATTTCCCGAACAGCAGCCTGTAGCCAATGGTCGTCCAACGCCGTAACGATCAACCTGGAGAAAACCATGGGAAATGCTTCGGCAAACGCATCCTCAATCAAAGTGCAGCCCAATTTCAAGGCGACATTCCTCATTCTTACGGTGAAACGGTGACCGAATACTTTTCTTGGCGGGTGAAAGTAGTACACTAAACCGAATGGTGCGATAGGGCAACCGCTTTTGCCAATGAGGAGCCGGACGATCAGACAGGATAGTATGCAAGTTGGTATTGTAGGGGCAGGAATAAGCGGGCTGACCCTGGCTTATCGACTCCGGCAACAACACCCGGAGTGGAAAATCGATGTTTGGGAATCAACGAAGCGTTGTGGCGGTGTGCTCCATACTTCCCTGGAAGACAACAGTGTCGTCGAAATGGGGGCCGACAGCTTTCTCGTCTCGGCCGACCTACCTTGGGCGGCTGATCTCGCACGTGAACTGGGCTTGGCCGACGACTTGTTGGATACTTCGGAAAAATTCCGCCGAGCCCTCGTCGTGCACCGCGGCCGACTGGCACCTCTTCCTCCCGGATTTCAGCTCCTGAGCCCCGGCAAAATCGGCTCCGTCCTCGGCAGCCCGTTGCTCAGCTGGAAAGGAAAACTTCGTCTCGCATGTGAAGGATTGGTTCGTCGGCGAGTCGACACCAGCGACGAGTCCTTGGCCAGTTTCGCCAAACGCAGATTGGGCTTGGAAACCTTCGAACGGATTGTCGAACCATTAGTCGGCGGAATATATACTGCCGACGCCAACCTGCTCAGCATGGAGGCGGCACTGCCACAGTTTGTCCAGCAAGAACGCGAATTTGGCAGCCTGACACGGGCTGCCGCGACCCGTAGAACCCAGTCCAACACGACCGGAGCTCGTTACTCGCTGTTTCAAGCACCTCGACATGGATTGGGAATGCTCGTGACGAAACTCATGTCAGCGATAGGCCCAGAAAGCGTCCACTTTGATTACGACGTCAACAACATCGTCCGCCAATTGGACGGTCGTTGGACTGTCGAATTCAACAACCATCCCGCACACAACAACGTCGATATCCTCGTCTTCAGTGTGCCAGCACACGTTACGAGCGTCGCGCTGACAAACACGGTTCCGAAGGCCGCCCGTCTACTCGGCGAAATCCCGTACGCAAGTTCGGCGGTCGTTCACTTGACCTATGACCAAACTCAGTTTACCAAGCCTCTTGATGCGTTTGGTTTTGTTGTGCCACGCATTGAGGGCTTGCCGATTCTGGCTGGAAGCTTTTCGAGTATCAAGTTTCCGCAGCGCGCTCGTTCCGGGCAGGAGGCGGTGCGGGTCTTTCTCGGCGGGGCTTTACAGTCCGATTTACTTCGACGCGACGACAGCGAGCTTATCCAACTTGCTCACAATGCGCTGGTACCTTTGCTGCAGATACGAGGTCCATCGCTAGTCCAGCGAATTGTGCGGTGGGACCAAAGAATGCCCCAGTACCACCTAGGGCATCGAGATCGCGTCGCTCGAATTCGGCAAGAGGTCTCGACCCATCCCGGCCTTTATCTGATTGGCAACTACCTAGACGGCGTGGGAATTCCGCAGTGCATCCACACGGCCAGCCGAACGGCAGCCGCGATCGACACCGACTTGAAGTCTCGAAAATCGTAATCCGACCGTTCCCCCTACAACCTTGTTTGGGTTTTGCTGCAATTTCGCCAGTCGCGATGAACCCATTCTCTTGCTTGCAACCAATGTATCTTTGGAGTCTCGAGCCATGCGTCTTGATCAAAGCCGTGAAAGTGAAAACGTAGAAGACCGTCGATCGAACGGTGGCCGAGCGGCCGTAGCCATGGGGGGCGGCAGTCTGTTGATATTGTTAATTGCCATGCTGTTCGGGGCAGACCCGCGTCAACTCATGCGAATGTTCGAGGCCAACGCACCGGCCCAACGGGCGCCCGCCGATCCAAACGCTCCGCCGGTTAACGATGAACAGACTGTTTTTATTCGCAAGGTTTTGGGAGAAACCGAAGATGTCTGGAACCAGATTTTCGCCCGTGCACGACTAGAGTACGAAGAGCCACAACTTGTCCTGTTTAGCGGTCAGGTTCAATCGGCCTGCGGATTTGCGAGCGCCGCGATGGGGCCGTTTTACTGCCCGGCTGACAGAAAGCTTTACCTAGACACGACATTCTTTCAGGAACTTAGCGCAAAACATGGAGCCGCAGTTGGCTATATCTAGGTACGTGGGGTTTAGGAAAAGCGGGGATGCCTCGAAACTGGTGTCTGTGTT
>JAQCHP010000021.1 GCA_027619595.1 Planctomycetota bacterium | reverse complement strand
TCGCCCTGTATCACAACCTCGGAGCACTACCCGAAAGGAAATTTACCCACGAATTCTTCTGAAGAGGCGGATAAAAAGGCAAAAAAGAAGTTGGACGTTCTGCGAGAGAAGCTCAAGCGGTTGAAGCTGCGGCTCATCGACGAAAAGAGTCAACCGGACGATCTGCCGGAGATCGAACGACTCATACGCGAAATCGCGGCTACCGAAGCGGAAATCGAGAAGATCAAGTCCGACGGCTAGTTGGACCTAACGTCGCTCGGCCTGCCAACGCACTCGTTCAACCTATTTGCGTGCCTGACGAAGCGGTGCCTTTGGTCGTCGGCCAACGTTGACCCCTACGTCGTCAATTCCATCGGCGTTCCAATCGCCTACAACGGGCTGGCCGGCAGGTTCGCCCGTCTCAATCACGATGTCTCGTGCATCCAAAATCCCGTTGGCGTCCCCGTCCAGCCGAAAGGTTCCTTGGGAATAGACACCGATGTCATCAACGCCGTCGCCATTCCAATCGCCTGTCACAGGGACATCGCGAGCTTCACCAAATTTCAGCAGTCGGTCCGCATCGGTCCAACGGCCATCGCCGTCGACATCGAGACGCCATTCTCCGCGGCGAAATACGCCGATGGAATGGATACCGTCACCGTTCCAATCGCCGGTGATCGGCGCATCCCCGGCTACGCCGTAGTGAAATACGTGGTCGATTAGATCGGTACGCACCAGTCCCAAAGCAGTGGCTTGCAATTCGCGTCGCCCGCGTGTTGCCTGAGTTTCCGCCGGCGGAATGTTCTTTGGTTGTGTATCCCTTTGATTCTCGCCATCGGGAAGTCCCGGCTCGGATTCGAGAGCCCGAGGGTCTCCCGGCCAGGCGCGACCAAAAATTCCAATGTCGTCTTTCCCGTCTCCGTCCCAGTCTCCCACGACGGGTAGGTCCCCACGGTAACCCAATCGCGCCCACAGATCGTCATTATCCCAAACGCCGTTTCCATTGAGATCAATAAACCAATGTCCATGGTCGTAGGTTCCAACTTCTGCCGTTCCATCGCCGTTAAAGTCTCCCGCAATGGGGAGCGAAGACGCGCTGCCAAACCGAATTTTTCGATGGATTCTGCTGCGGGAATCGGTGTCAAACAACAGCCATTCATTGTTTCCATCGGCTTCCTTCACCAATCCCACCGGCTGCCAAACCGGCGCCGTTGATCGAACGGTGGAAGTCTGAGAGTCGGCCGATTGACGGGGTGACCCACCATTGGTCACACTCAAATGCCACGTGTAACCAACGGCTCGCCGCATCCGATTTTCGAGGCGAGGCAAATTTACATCGGGGACCAGTGGACGGGTCGCCTGTCCGGGCAGCAATTCTACATTGCGATTGACGGCAGGCGGTGGGATCGGGGTCGGAGGCGGAGGATTGAATGGCACAAACGGAACGCGCGGTTCGGGTCGAATCACGCGAATCTCGCTGAAGTTGTTTTCGCGAGAATGGATGCCCGGTGGCAGTGCAATTCTTACGATCCCGTCGTTCAGAGGATCGACCTCGAGTTGTTCCCGGATCGACTGCGGAACCAGCTTCCCAGCGTTAAATGCAATTCCACTCGTCGTGCCGGGCGTGTCAACACCGTCAATATATCCACCAGGATGTACCTGAAAAACCGCATAGTTTCCTTTCGGCAATCCCTTAAAATGATACCGTCCGAAAGCATCGGTCGTCACCTGAACCTTGTCTCCCCGATAGGTGTTTGGCAAAGCGGCCCTCGAGGCAATCGGAACTCCGGTGATTCCATGACGCAATTCCAACGTAACGCCAGCGATTGGAATATCGCCATCAGAACGCTTTCCATCGCGCACGAGAGAAATATCCACAGGCAACGACTCACCGGCTTTCAATGAAACATCGGCTCCGTCCTTAAATACATAGCCTGAAATCTCTGACGGAGGAAGTTCGCAAAAAAGATAATCTGTGGCCTGTTGGCCTGAAACGAGCGTTATCGCGGATACTTCGTCTGCCGTGTTTGTCAAGCCTCCCCCAGTTCCCGCTCGCTGTCCCCCGTGAAAATAATCGAGAGGCTGAATCTCGCGAACGGCGTACGATCCCGGAGCTAAGTTCGTGAATTGATATTCTCCTTTCTCGTCCGTAAGAGTCGTGGACACCAGCAACCCGTTTGACCACAGCTCAATTCGGACCCCCGCTAACAACAACTCACCGTGATCGACGAAACAGTCCTGGTCCGGATCGGAATGGACTCGACCAGAGATACTCCCGGGGAGGAACTCACCAAAATTGTAATTTGCACCCGTACCATTGCTTGGCAAACGGATATCGCGAAACCGATCGTTTCCATCGATCACTCCGGATGGCTGTCCGTCAACGGCGCCAAGTTGTTCGCGACCGTCCAACCACGCTGTAGGTTGAATCTCTCGGATTCGATAACTACCAACCTCGAGGTTATCAAACCTGTAACTACCGGATGAATCAGTGGTCGTTTGGGAGACGAGTTGGTCCCGATCGTTGAATAATTGTATCTCAACATTTGCAATACCTTCTTCGCTGACATCACGAATTCCGTTGAGATTTCGATCATGAAACACAGAACCTGACAGTCTAGCGGGTAGCACCTCGCAGAAGTCATAGTCGATGCCTTGGCTACCAGAATTCAGGACGATGGCGTCGACTTCGTCGTTGCGAACGATGCGCCCAACAGATCGTCCGTCGACCGTGCCAATGTGATCCGAGCCGTCCAACCATCCCGTAGGTGTATGTTCGACAACACGGTAGGTACCTGGCCGCAACCCGTCGAACGTGTATATGCCTTGGGCATTTGTCACAGTTTCCACGACGAACTGGTTGGTTACGGCGTTGAATAGCTCAATTCGGACACCAGCAATGGGTGTGGCAACCTCAGGGTCTTCGACACAGTCACCATTGGGCCCGGCTGCGTGAACGTGACCTGAAAGACTGGCCGGTCGCGCCTCGGCAAAATCCAAGTTGACCACGTGCAAGCCACCTGTTGGTACTTCGACCTGTGTCAATATGTCGGTGTTGTCGGGGACGGTTGCACCAGTCGACTTTCCGTCCGAACGCATTCCAGCAATTGCGCCGACGCTCAGGTATCCAACCGGCTGCCGTTCCCTAATTTGATAGACTCCCGGCGACAACTCGAGTGATTCGTTGAATATATAGTGGCCGGCCTGGTCGGTCGTCGCCATATGGCCGGTTGATGCATAGGTATCCTTGTCATTGAGTTTCCAGAGCTCCAACACCACATTCGCCAATAACGGATCAGACGCATCTCGACGCAGATCAAGATTCAGGTCCTCGAAAACGTTTCCCGATATCGAAATTGGCAATGGTTTTTGCCCAATTTTCCCGAACGCTCCAGTGGACCGATCGCGTTTGCCATCGAAATCATCTGCGGGCAATTGGAGTCCGGTGGCAATCAGCGCTTCGTCGTAACGATTCCGAAAGACCGAATTGACGCTCGCCGGATAAAAGTTGGGAGCCTCGAACTCCGCTGTTAGCTTCGTCCCTTGAAATTCAACTCCCGAGGTAATGGGGTCGATTCCCTCTTGGATGCGGTTCGGATTCGTCTCCTGGAGATCAAACTCCTCGATCTCGTCCACATCAATACTGAAGACCAATCGATCGCCGGCTTCAAACCCCACGAATTCTAGCCGCAACAGACTGGATCCATCGGTCACAATGGCCCGTACGCTACCAATTCCGTCGCTCGATATGATTTGAAACGGAAACGCGTGATCTGCGCCGTATTTATCTCCTGAAGTACCAAATTCGATGGTATCAAAAATATTGTCGCCGACACCAAATGCTGATGGTTCCATATTGCTGTCGAGCAAAACGCTGGTGAGTTGACTCCCTTCCGCTCCTCCGGAGAAAGTGAGTTCAAAGCGGTCCCCTTGGAGATCGCTTCCGATATCCGTTTCCAAATAGACCATGCCAACCTGCAGCGTATCAGCGGCAAAGGGGCAGCGTGCCTCCAGTTGCTCCAGCCCGGAGCGAACTTTGGACCGATTCACTAGGCGTCTCCGGCCGAAAGTCGAAGTACGTGAGTTCGATGCGCGCATGGATTCCGTTCCTGATCGCGATAAAGGTGCCTAGGGACTTTGGCTTGTGACCTTGATCCGAGCCATAAGGGCCGAATTCGTTTCGAAAAGTGAATCGGACCAGAAGCGTAGCGTCGTGTCATAGCTTCCAGAAATCAGGCTTTGCGACGCAAAAGCAAGTGTACTTACCGACCCGGTATGCCCAGTCAATTCCCGGACTTGATCGCCCGCGGCGATATCCCAAATTCGAATGCGGTTGTCGCTCCCGCCTACCGCAAGCAATTGTGCGCCCACGAAGGATAAACTGAGTACCTTGGAGTTTCCAAGCGACAGCACATTGGTTGGTTCGGGTGAACCGTCGAGGCTCGACAAGTGCCACAAACGAATTTCACGATCTTCGCCACCGACGGCAAGCCACTCTCCGTCCCAACTGAACGCCAGACATTGCGACCGGTCACGCTTGCTGCCAAGAATCGTAGGGACGTTGTTTCCGCTGTTAAGGTCCCAAAGATGAACGTGTCCGATACGGGAACACGCCGCGATTTGGCCAGCCTTGGGCGAAAAGCGGACGCAACGAACGTCCGGGCATGGCATGGAATGCCGCATCGGATCCATCTCTCGCCAGTTCGTCGTGTCGTAAACCTGAACATCACACGAAGCACCAGCTACTACGAGATATTTCCCCTGAGGGTCGAAATCTAAGCTTTGTAAATATCGCTTACTGTGAGCGATGGTTCGGCACTTTCCGTCCCCATCGGAGTCCCAAACTAAGAGCAGTCCATCTTTGCCTGTACTAGCAAAATGTTCGCCGGAGGGACTAAACCGTATGTCCTGAATCCAATCGTGATGCTTGCGATACCGTGCCAGCATGCTGCCATCATCCCGACTCCAGATCCGAATTTCGTGGTCGTCGCCACCCGACACGATCAAATTGCCGCGCGGATCGGTTGCCAAACAGGTAACGACAGCACCAGAACCCTGCAAATCGCCTTGCCGTTCATCTGCTGGCAACCTATCCGCAATGTGCAGCACGGAAGCGACAAAGAAAGCGACAATAGTTCGGTTCATAAGGGCAATCCGCTCAGAGGATTTCCAGCTGTCGGCCCGCATCAGCAGACCGATTTCGCACCACCATTTCGCATCGTCTCACGGAAGCCGAGCAAACGAGACAAAGAGAGATCGTAGGGATTGGATGGAATACGACAGGGAATCGGTCTGAGCGAAGTATTCCGAGACATGCGTTGTTTTCCAAACACGGAAAACAACGAAAAAACTAAGAAGGGCAACCTCGTGGCAAAGCCATTTCGCTGCGGGGATCGAGCACTAGCGCAGTCTTCAGTGGCCCCTGCCGAGATTGGAAGTCCGAACCCGGTTGAAACTAGCCTCGCTTGGCTTTAGCGACGTTGCGCAATCGGCACAAAATCACGAATAGGGCTACCGGTATAAACTTGTCGAGGTCGACAAATGCGTTTCGTAGAAGAATCCTGCATCTCTTTCCAATGGGCGATCCAACCTGGCAACCGCCCCATCGCAAACAAAACAGTAAACATTTGCACGGGAATTCCGATTGCGCGATATATAACGCCGGAATAGAAATCGACGTTGGGATACAGTTTACGTTCCACAAAGTAGGGGTCGCTGGTCGCAACTTTTTCTAACTGTTGAGCCACCTCAAACAATGGATCCTGCAGCTGCAATTTGGCTAGTAGCTTATCGCACGCAGCCTTGATGATTGTAGCGCGGGGGTCATAGTTCTTATAAACTCGGTGTCCGAATCCCATCAAGCGAAAATTATTGTTCTTGTCCTTGGCCATATCGACGTATTTCTTTACGTTAAGGCCGTCCTCGATGATTCGTTCGAGCATATTGACGACCGCCTCGTTAGCGCCGCCGTGTAGCGGGCCCCACAGGGCACAAATCCCCGCAGATATCGAGGCAAAAAGATTTGCATCGGACGAACCGACCATGCGCACGGTCGATGTACTGCAATTTTGCTCATGGTCTGCATGAACAATCAGCAACAAATTGAGAGCAGTAACAAAATCCGGGTCAGACTCAAAGGGTTCACTCGGAACGGCAAACATCATGCGCAGGAAGTTTTCGCAGTATTCAAGGTTGTTCTGCGGGTAAATCAACGGCTGCCCAATCGACTTCTTGTAGCTGTAGGCTGCAATCGTGGGGAGTTTGGCCAACAGGCGATGGATCGAAACTTCCACTTGCTCCGGATCGTGGGGATTCAGTGAGTCTTGATAGAACGTCGACATGGCGTTTATCACTGAAGACAGGATCGCCATCGGATGGGCGTCTCGAGGAAAGCCGTTGTAGAACAGCTTTAGGTCCTCGTGCAGCATGGTATGCATACGGATGGCACTGCGAAACGCGTCATTTTGCGCTGCGTTGGGCAATTCGCCGTAAATTAGGAGATACGAAACTTCGATAAAGTCACAATTCGCGGCCAGCACATCAATACGATAGCCCCGGTACCGCAGAACCCCCTCTTCTCCGTCCAAGAACGTGATGGCGCTCGTAACGGAGCCGGTATTAACGTAACCTTCGTCCAGTGTTATAAAGCCGGTTTCGCTCCGCAGGCGACTAATATCAACCGCGGTTTCTCCTTCAGAACCAACCAGAATCGGTAGTTTGACCTCACGGTCACCTATCCGAAGAAATGCGGCATCGTCACCGGTTTTTAAGGGTTCAGGCATCCCAATGTCCTCAGCGGCAGCCAATGGAAAACGATCCGCCGCTCCGCAGGATGCGGTCCAACGGCCGGATCAGACCGAGTGCACCATGGTAATGCGCCAGGGTACGTTGGAAAAGTAGGGAGGGGGCGTTGTTAGGGCCGCTGCCGTTTACGTCGTCTGAGCCGCTAGACACACCCTACGCCGTTACCATAAGGTGGGTGGCTCGGGCGAACGATCGCAACGGCAGGGTCACGCTATTTCACCACGGCTCTACTTGGGAGCAACGTCGACGTTTGTGTAAACGTAGGTATTCTTGCGCAATTTTTCGATATATTCGGTGCGAGCCTGTTGCGTGCGATCTTTGACGAGTTGCTCGCGAATCTTTCCTTGTACCGTCAAGAAATCGTCGTACGAATCTTCTTTTCGTTCGGTAACGCGAATAATGTGAAAGCCCCAGTCGTCTTCCAGGATTTGGGGACTCATTTCGCCCACTGGCAAATTGAAGATGGCCTCATCCAAGACCTTGGATACCAAACTCCCCTTTTGCGTCCAATCGTGCGCGCCTCCAGCATCGGCAGTCAAGCCTTGCGATGCCCCGCGAGCAACATCGGCCCAGGATTGACCTTGGTACACGTTGTTTCCCATTTTCGCGACAGCTTGTCTGGCCTCCTCGGCGGAACCAAAACGGTCTTTGCGGACCGCCAATTGCTCCCACTTCGCGCTGGCAGGATGGAAGTATTCGTCACGGTGCTCTTCGTAGTACTTCACTAAGTCGTCACGTGTCACGTCGACCTTGGGATCCACTTTTTCTTTCAGTACTTGTTGAGCTAGTACCATTTCTCCAAATTGCCGACGCTGCTTGTCGACGGACGACCCCAGTTCACGCAACTTAGCGTCAAGCTCGGACTCACTACGAACCCCAGCGTTTTGCATGGACTTCGCCAATTGGTGTTCATCATACGCATCGCGTAGTTTCGACTGGATCTCGCCCAGTTTGTCCGCTGGCACATTGCGCAAGTAATCAAGATAGACGAGCTTGGAATCGACGGCCATCGGCAGGAGGCGGCTAATCAGCATCTCCTGTTCCTGCGGCGTTATCGACGGGATCTCTTTTTGCTTGAGAATTTCATTGATTTGCCCCAAGAAGTCACCTGCCAGGATCGCCTGATCGCCCACGATGGCCACGACTCGCGCTGCGTCCACAGGCTGCGTCTTGAGCACCGGCGAAGATTCCAGCGGGTTGACAATGGGCTCGGTTTTCACGCGTAGCTCCTGCTGAGAACCGGCAGAAACTGGCGCACTGACAGAGTTTGGCAGACTGACAGAGTTTGGCGATTCGCCCACAATCTCGTTCACTCGTATCGTCGAATCGGCACTTGGACTAGTTGGAACTGAGGGAGTTACATAAACGTTGGAGACTTGAAGGGGCTGCGCGGCCGGAGCAGCTGATGGATCACGATTCGCGTAGGTCGGAACGTTCGTCGCGAAAGAATTGACGAGAGGGGGCGACATGTCGACCGGAGGGAGCCGCTGAGGGCCGTCGCCTGCAAATCCGCCCAAGGGCAATCGCACACGCTTCGGACTGAAATTCAGGTAGGGCGAGCTGGCATTCTCCCCCACCGCGGAGATTATCGAAGGTCCCTGCGCCAGAACGTGAGCCACGTCCGCCATGATCAACTGCAGGCACAACGCGACGCCGATCGGCCACAACGATCGTGTGCCGGGCGACGGTATGCGGCGGTAGGTATCACAGAGCAACACGCGGTACTCGATTTCGGCGACAATGGTGGCAGAAGTCCGGACCTCGAGGCCTACCCTCGAGCGGGCGGATTATAGGAATCGTTCAAGTAGCCTGCAACAGCGATTTTGCAGTCGTTTCCAACAGCTCACTAGAAGCATCGTTCGCCAGCTGACAGCATAATTCGGCGTGCCCAACAAAACGCAGGCGGCTTCCGCGCAGTTTCCCGAGCTGTCGAGCACGCTGGGAATCGCGGTAGGTGAACAGTAGAAAAGGTGCTTCCCACCGTACTTTGGTTACCGACCAACACGCGGCATCGAGTTTCAATTCAGCGCGTGTCAAGAGTCTCAGGACCGGATCGGGAAGTGCGCCAAATCGATCTCGCATCTCTTCTCGCAATTGCTCCACCGCAGTGTAACTATCCACTTGGTTGATGCGTCGATAGAGATCGACTTTTGCCCGCAGATCCGACACATAGTCACGGGGGAGATAGATATCGCCGGGCAAGTCCACAGCAACTTCCGGCCTGGCTTGGGGAGGCATACGTTTGAGGCGTCGTACGGCAGCCTCCAGCAGTTGGCAGTAAAGTTCGTACCCGACGGTGGCAATATGACCGCTCTGTTGCGTCCCCAGAATATTTCCGGCTCCGCGGATCTCCAAATCACGCATGGCAATGGCGAACCCGGCGCCCATTTCGCTGAATTCTTGAATCGCCTGTAATCTTCGGGCAGCACTTGGATTGATGGACCCCCGTTCATGAATCAAGAGACTGCAGTACGCCCGACGATTTTCACGGCCAACACGACCTCGCAGTTGGTGCAACTCTGCAAGTCCATACCGATGAGCTTCATCAATGAAGATGGTATTCGCATTCGGAATATCTAAACCACTCTCAACGATTGTTGTGGCCAGTAACATGTCGAATTTGTGTGAAATAAAATCAACCATTACGCGTTCAAGCTCATGTTCATCCATTTGTCCGTGGCCGATACCGAGCCGTGCTTCGGGAACAATGCGTTGCAGTTTCGCCGCCACGTTATGAATATCTTGCACTCGATTGTGAACAAAGAAGATCTGACCTCCGCGGTCCAGCTCACGCAGCACTGCCGATCGAATGAGACTATCACTCCAGCGAACGACCCGTGTCTCGACCGGCAGTCGCTCGGCAGGCGGGGTTTCCAGGTTCGAGATATCCCTCATACCTGTGAGGGACATGTGGAGTGTACGTGGAATGGGCGTAGCACTTAGTGTTAACACGTTGACGGTACTACGAAGCCGCTTCAGTCGCTCCTTGATCTCGACTCCGAAACGTTGCTCTTCATCGATGATCAACAAGCCGAGATTTTGAAATTCTACATCACGAGACGCGAGTCGATGAGTCCCAATTACGATATCAACGCTCCCTTCGCGCAACCGCCGAATGGAATCACGTTGGTCCCGAGCCGACGCAAAGCGACTCAATTTGGTAATCTGGAACGGAAACTCAGCCATCCTTTGTTTGAAACTATTGTAATGTTGCTCAACGAGGATCGTCGTGGGTGCCAACAAGGCCACTTGATATCCGTTGTCGACGGCTTGGAACGCGGCACGCATGGCGAGTTCTGTCTTTCCATACCCAACATCGCCGCACAACAAGCGGTCCATTGGGCGAGGCGATCGCAAATCGCTTTTTATGTCGTCGATTGCCGACAATTGGTCGAGAGTCTCGTCATAAGGAAAGGCGGCATCAAATTCTCGCTGCCATTCGGTGTCCGCGGAAAATACGATGCCAGGCCGAGCGGCTCGTTCCGCTTGCACTTCCAAGAGTTCCGCGGCCAAGTCTTGCACAGCGGCCTCTGCCGCCTTTTTCTGCTGCTGCCACAAACGGCCACCAATTTTGGCCAATTGGGGCCGCGATTTTTTCCCGCCCACATACTTCTGTACCAGGTCGATGCGGGTAGCCGGCACAAAAATGCGCGTCCCAGCGTGAAATTCGATTTCTAAATGCTCTTCGGATTGGCCTTGCCGATGAATCTCCTTGAGTCCCAGGTAGCGTCCGATTCCGTGCGCCAAGTGCACCACATAGTCACCTTCTCGCAAATCCAGAAAACTCTGAATCGCTTGGCCTTTAAAACGCTTCCCATGTCGAACGGGTTCGGACCTTTGAAAGAGTTGTGCGCTCCCGAGAAACGTCCAACCAGGCGGATCAACGGTAAACCCTTCGTGCAGGTGCCCCGGAATTAATTCAATCCGGCCATCCGACAGGATGGGAGACTCGGCAAACAACTCCTGCAGCCGCTTCCGTTCCCCGTCGGTTTGGCAGGCAATCGTGATCAGAGCCGCCTTGCTCAAGGCGGATTCCAATTCCTCTTTGACTCGAGACCATTCACCGCTAAAACGCGCCACGGTGCGTAGGGGCAATGGCCGTGAATCGGTGTCCGCATCCGCCGCGAAACTACTCGCCAAAACACAGGAAAACCGGCGAATCCGCGTCCAACGACTGGCCCATATGTTTGCCGGTAATGTGTCAGCATGCCGCAGTTGAAAACGTTCGGCTTCCGATTGAATCTTGTCGGGGCTGATCAACATGCACAAGGTCTCAACAGGGAGATAATCGAGCAAACTCGCATCGTTGACAGTTCGGCTTGCAATAAGCGAAGTGACTGCCATCTCCTGACATTGGCGTTCACTGCGTTGGGTGGCCACATTGAAGTAACGCAAGGACTCGATATCGTCGCCAAACAATTCAATTCGCACCGGTAGGTCTTGATCGAGTGGATAGACGTCCAACAGGCCGCCTCGCCGGGCAAATTCGCCGGGCAACTCGATGGCAGTTGTGGCATGATATCCTTGCTCGATCAACCAATCCGAGAACTCATCGATGTCGAGTCGATCGTTGACGCGTAGGACGCGCGAATTAGCCTGCAGTCCCTCGATCGACGGGACCGACTGAAGTAGGCTCGGCACCGCACACACAATGACCGACCCGGGTGGACGATCACTGAGAAGATTGAGAACTCGGAGCCGATGACCAAGCGTGTCTTCGTGCACACCTCCACTGTCAATCCATGTAGGAAAAAGTAGGGCAGATCGCTTTGTAAAGAACTCAAAGTCATCAATAAACCGCTCAGCGTCGGACTGATCGGGAGTTAGAACTAATACCGGTTGGCCTTGATTTCGCCGCAGAAGAGCGGCCACGTACAGGGCCGCAGCAGATCCGACGAGCTGATCTACATGTCGAATTGACGCAGGCAATTGTTCCGGCGATTCGAAGTCGCTCAATACTTCGCGAAAAAAATAATCCACGAGCTGTTCAAGACGCGGATGCAGCGACGTTGGCGTGATTTCTTCAAGCGATGACACGAAGGCAACCGTCCGCAGTCCGGTGAATACAAGTCCTAGTCCACATCCGACGTTGTCGCATTTGGTTTCGTCACGTCCTGCGTTGAATCGGCCGCCAAACGGGCTGCGGTCCGCTGTTTCGCCTCACTGAGAACGCTGGCCTCTGGCAAACGTTTATAGTAGTCGTCCAACGGATAACACCCTGAGACCAAACCATTGCGCGGGGCTGTGGTACAGTCGCTGAAAGTACGGCAAACTCGCTTACGCTGCCACGGCAGGCCGCGGAGGGTATCTAACGGGAGTTCCGGGTAAGAGAGGACCAATCGGCCGAGCCCTACACTATCGATCCAGCCTTTCCTCACAACGGCCTGAGCCACGTGGGGCAGGTACTCCTGCAAATAGGTATATCCCGTGCCGACGCACACTAAGTCGGGATGAGCCAATTTGCAATCGCGGGCGACATGAATCTGCCGAGCGACGCCGATTAGCGGATCTTCCGGAGGAGCGTACCCGTCACTGGGAGGAAATGCCGCAGGCCGTTGGATGTGCGGACAATAATACGGACTTCCGGCGGAAAGATTGAAGGCGACAACGCCAAGTTCTGCCAATTCTCGCATCAATCGTTGAGGTTCCCGGAGATCAATTTGCAGCGGATCTGCCTCGCTGGCGCCAAAGGCATGACGGTAGGGCAAGTCATCCTCGACAGCCATGGACTCGCCAAGAGCGTTGTAAGGTGGCCGATCAAACACGCTTAACCGAACTCCGATATCGAGGCCAGGACACGTGCGACGAATATCTTGGATAATCTCTCGCAGCAAACGCGTTCTGCCGGCAAAGTCACCACCATATTCACCCGGTCGTGTCCTACCACTCAAGAATTCATGGAGTAAATAACCGTGGCAGGCCTTTACGTCCACAAACTGATAACCAGCCTCGTCGGCCAATTGAGCCGCTACGACGTAGTCATGCTTCAATTCTTGCAATTGTTGATCGGTCCAAACGAGCGATGTATCGAGCGGGTCGATATCAAAACGACGGTCGAGTAGCGGATGGTGATATGCCAACCGAGGTTGGCGTTTGCCCTGAGCATCCACACTAAATCGTCCGGAATGTGTCAGTTGAAGACCAACCACAAGATCGGTTGATGACTGCCCGGCCGCTTCGTGCTCTTCCAGCAATACTTCCCGCAGCGTTCTGAGGCCCGCCAAATTGGAAGGCAAGGCCAAGGTCTGCCTCGGATTCGCTCGGCCATCGCTGCGCACAGCGGCGGCTTCCCCACCCCATATGAGTTTGGCGCCGCTACGGCCAAAGTTCTTCCATCTTCGCAAGGTGAACTCGGAGGGGCTACCGTCAATATTTGCATCCCAACCTTCCATCGGATGGATACACCAGCGATTGCCACACAACGACCTCCCAAACTGCAGACGCTGGGCCATGGGAGTACCCTCGGTCGCCGACAAGACCTGATCGTCCGCCGGAAGATCGATTCCCAGCTCTTGACAACGTTGCAAGAATTCAGCCACCGTGCGTAGCTGAGCAATTTTACGTATCGACATAGGGTCTTGATTAGCTCTGGGATATAGGAGTTTTTTGATCAACGGCACCGGCAAAACACGGTACTGGGTGCGCCCCCGCCGCGAATCGGCCCGGGGAAAACCCCGCAAGACGGGCTAGCTACGGACGGGAGTCGATCCCCAAAGGATAGACTTGGCGGGCAGGTCAGCCTAGACGAGGCTCACCTAGTATCTTCGGATGAAAAGCGGCGGACGGGACGTAGCGGGCTCAATTCCAGCACAAAGGTATGGGACTTTCCAGTGAGCGCAAATTGTACGGTGACCGACCGGCGCGGCGGTACACCACTAATTTCTACGAGCTTTCCGGGACCATATTCGGGATGCAGGACCGCCCCACCTAAACGCAATTCCTTTTCGTCGAATTCCGCAACGCCTGGGCTCTGACCGGCGGAAATCAGTGACGCCGCGGTAACAGCGGAGGCCGGCCGCTGGGGTGGATCGGCCGCCAACTGTTTTCGCACAATGGGCACAAACACATCGCCGTCCGTTTTTAGATCGTCGTCCGTCTTAAAATCGTCGTCCGCACCGTCATCATCCGAAAAGAACTCCTCGTCGTCATCCCAAGCGTCATCGTGTGAAATAGCAACGTTGCCACGAGCAGGCTCAAGACACTCTTGAATGACCATCGAATCCCGAGGCAGTTCCAACAAGAAATGACTGGCGATCGTCGGTCGCGTCTCGCCATGTTGAGTCCTACGCTTAGCGCAGCTCAGTTGGAGTTCCGTTTTTGCCCGAGTGATGCCCACAAAAAGGAGTCGGCGTTCCTCTTCCAGTTCCATCGGTTCGTTCTGGGCCCGAATGTGCGGCAGTAAATTGTGTTCAACGCCCACCAGAAACACACAAGGAAACTCGAGTCCTTTCGCAGCGTGGAGCGTCATCAATGTTACCCGTCCGGACGAACCATCCCAGTGATCAGCATCGCTGACGAGTGCAACATTTTCGAGAAACTCGCCGACACTCCCTTGGGGGTTTTGTTCATCAAACTCGGCTGCGTCTCCCAGAAATTCTTCGAGATTGTCGGCACGCCCCTGATCCTCCTCCGTCTCCGAGGCTCGAAGAGACGAGAGATAACCGGAATCATGTAATATGCGTCGCAACAGATCTGCAATCCCTTGAGGTGGTTTGGACTGCACCGCACGAATCCAATGGTGGAGCTGCGCGACCGACTGGGCCGCCTGTTTGCTCAGCTGGTCTTGCAGCCCGCCACAACCAATGGCTGACAGAAGATTCATGCCATGCTGTTCAGCATAGTTGCGAATTCTCTTTTCGGTCACGCGGCCCAAACCGCGTCGAGGCACATTGAGAATCCTCAAAAAGGCGGCATCGTTTCGCTCATTGTGAATCAGCTCCAGATAGGCAAGAGCATCCTTGACCTCTTGTCGATCGTAGAACTGGGTACCTCGTACCACTTGATACGGGATGCCTCGTCGGCGGAACGCCAATTCGATGGCCCTCGAGAGATGGCTCACCCGATACAAAATGGCGACATCGTTGGCCGTGCCCCCTTCTTCAATCCACTGTGTAATCCGAGCAGCAATCGCTTCAGCTTCCGCATGGTGGTCGACGTAAACCACTAACCGAACCGGGTCCCCCTCCGGATTTTCGGTAAAGAGCGACTTCGGTCGGCGGAATTGGTTATGGCCGATCAGGGTATCGGCAACATGCAAAATATTGGGGGTTGAGCGATAATTCTGCTCCAGCCGAACAATCGACGCGTGTGGAAAGTCCTTTTCGAAATCTAGAATATTGCGGACATCTGCCCCGCGCCAGCCATAGATCGATTGGTCGGGGTCGCCGGTGGCGGCCAAGTTGGGAAAATCAACGCTCAGGGAACGCACAATGGCGTACTGGGCCACGTTCGTATCCTGGTATTCGTCGACCATGATGTAACGAAATCGTCGGTCGAGTTCGCGACGCAGGTCCGGCATGTCGCGCAGCATCAAGCCGATATGCAACAGCAAATCGTCAAAATCAACTGCATTGTACTTGAGTAGGTACTTTTGGTAGACAGGATAGACAATACTGAGGATGTGGTCGTCTATTTCGGCCGATTTTGCCACGTATTCTTCGTACGAAATCAACTTCGACTTGAGACGACTTATCCCGAAGAGGAGATTTGCGGGCTTCTCATATTTGAGTTGCGGATGGAGTGCGATGGCCTCCTTGCAGATCCGCAGACTATCGGACGAGTCGAAGATACTAAAACTTTCCGTCAGTCCGACGAACGGAGCATACTGGCGGAGCAGCATGGCACAGAAGCGATGAAAAGTACCAATCCAGACCCTGGATCCTGGCACGATCGATTGCACGCGCCGTTTCATTTCGTCCGCCGCCTTATTCGTGAAGGTCAGGGCGAGGATTTGATGGGAAGGGACGCCAGTCAACAAAAGTTGCGCGATACGGTGGGTAACGACCCGTGTTTTTCCACTGCCGGGTCCGGCTACCACCAACAGCGGTCCGTCTCGGTGCATGACCGCCTCACGCTGCGCTGGGTTCAGTGCGTCGTGAAGTTGCCCCCCCGAAGTCTTGTGCAAAGGCGGGTCAAAGTACCCGGGTTCGTCCTGTACCATACGCTCAAACGGCTCCCTTCCAACGACTTCGACAGTATACACAATTTCGACCGACGGGTCGGATCGGTCGATTTTCTGTTGTGAAACACTCAGTTTGCGGTTTGCCGGATCGGGCGTTTTACCGTAGAATACCCACCGCTGCAGGAACGTACGTGCGTGACGTATGGCTGCGCTGGCTTGAATCCTCGCAAGAAACGCAGGAACTGGCCCCAAATCGCTCGATGTCATTTTGGGAGGGAACCCTATGAGTACTCGCATTCGAATTCGTGAAACAAGTGGTGATCAACGCAACTTAGAAGATCGATTGGCGATGAGCACAGCGGAGATCAAGCTGTCGGTCCGTACGACAAATTGTCTGGAAGAACGGGGCATTTTTACTGTCTGCGACTTGCTAAATTGCACACGAGAGGACTTGCTGGAGATCTCGAATTTCGGCGAAAAAACGCTAGAAGAGGTCTATCTGGCGCTGGAAAGCGTCGGCTTTTATCGGCCCAATCGGCGTCCCAAAGCCCGCTGACCCAAGGATGACGGGATGCGGCTCCGACATTCCTTACCGGTAAGCCGCAACCGTAAGCCGCGGCAGGAGAACAACGAGTGCGACGATTCCGTCTGTGGGAAAAGAAACGTGGGCACCGAACCACCGGCTCCGCCATTTGGGGGCGCGTCGGCGAGACCATGTTTTTTGCCGGTATATTTCTCGCCGGCGCCGTCGGGACAACTATTTTCGTCGCCACGGGCCTGGTATTTGAGGAAGGGAACGCTCCGCAATGGGATTGGTCCCGGACGATCGCTTTGCTCGTATTGATTTCCCTCATCGTTTCTGGGGCGTTGGGCGTACTGTTCTCTGTGTCGCAGGTAGGGACCTCGGCCGAACGGCGGTCGGCCAGAGCACAACGAACTCCCAAACTAGATATCTTGCTGGACCGAGATTCGGCTCGTCGAGCCTTCCCCGGACTACCCTCCGCAGAGGACCTGACAAATAGCCCTGGGGTAAAGCTTGCCTATCGCTTGCCCATGTCGTTTTCGTCGGGCTGGAGCTTGTTGTTTTCCCTTGCGCTCTTTTGCCTGTTTTGGCATGGCACGACGGCAGTTCTGATCGGATTGGCCGTACGGCAATTTCGCGCAGGGCACGTCGACTGGTTCTTTGTGTTTTTCGTCGGCGCATTTTTATTTGTCGGAGCCTGGAGCACCCAATTTTTTTTCCAACAGTTGGCCCAAGCCACTACCATCGGCCCAACCGCTTTGGAGATTTCCGACCACCCACTGTACCCTGGACACAACTACAACGTCTATTTGAGCCAATCCGGACGACTGCTGATTCGGCGATTGGAGGTCTGTCTCGTTTGCGACGAAGAGGCCACCTACCATCAGGGGACCGACATCCGCACGGAGCGTCGTCGAGTGATGGACCAATTGTTGTTTGCCGTGGATGACATCGATATCGGACCGGGACAGCCGTTTGAACGGCAGGATCGCGTCACCATGCCGAATCCCGTGATGCACTCTTTTCAAGCTCCCCACAATTCGATCCAATGGAAGCTACTCGTCCGAGGCGAAGTCATCGGTTGGCCACGGTTTGAACGTGCGTTCCCGATTATCGTCTACCCCACAAATTCGGGCAGATCCGTCACTATTGCCGCTCCACGGTCTTTCGTACTTCATGGAACCCCTCATCAGCATCCAACTGTTTAGTCGCCCGCCGGTCTATTTCCCCGGGTCCGAAATGGTTTGCGACTATCAAATTGACGCAGTCGAACGCGATCAGATCTTGTCGGTCGAAGCGTCCATTCTGTGGTATACCGAGGGGAAGGGGGACGAGGATCTCGGCGTTCATTACTTCGAACGACGTGTGGCCTCCGATAGCCCCGAAGAGGACCTAAGAGCACTCCGACGGTTCACCACGCTCCTGCCCAACAGCCCGCTTACCTACCACGGTGATATCGTGCAGGTTTATTGGTGCGCTCGAGTACGCGTTTTTCTGCACCGCGGTAAAGAGGTTGCCGCCGAGCATCCGTTTCAATTGGGCGACATTACAACACCCTGGTCCCCCCACAAAAGTCGGTCCTGACCATGTCCCAGGTCGATCCACAGCACGGGGGACATGGCGAAGGGTTTCTAATTGAACCGCATAACCCCTTCGCCACTCGATTCCTATCTCCCGGGCAGATTCCATTTTTCTTTGAGCCCGGCGAATCGATCCCATCGCTCTATGAAGCGTGGCTCGCCGCCAAATGCTCGGGACAAATTGTCGGGCCCCATGGCACCGGCAAGTCGACGCTCTTGATGGAATGGGCCGGTTTTTTTGCCAGTCAAGCCATACCAGTCCGACACGTGACCATCACCGCAGCGAATCCGCCCCCCACGTACCGCCAGATGCTCGAATGGCGTACGGCCGACCGAGGCACCGTCCTCATGATTGACGGATACGAACAGTTGTCGGCCGTTCGGCGTTGGCGAATCGAACGATCCGCACGAGCCCACGGATTCGGACTGTTGGTCACCACGCACCGCGACTTGAACCTACCGTGGACCTACCGGACCGATTGCAATCTAGCGAGTATGCAAAGCATCGCTCGGTGGTTGCAACGACAATGTAAGCCACTGGTGGGAGAGAAAGACGTTGCAGATAGCTATGCCAAGTGCGGCGGAAGTTCGCGGGAACTCCTCTTATCGCTGTTCGATATTTATCACAATCGCTTCATGCATGATAGAACGGGTTGCGGAAACAATCGGTCCAATTCACCGGCCGCTAACGATCCTTAAGCACGCTGATGGCATCATCGCACAATCTCTGGGCTGCATCGCGATCAGGGGCTTCGGCGACCACACGAACGATCGGCTCAGTATTGCTGGCTCGAATGAGCAGCCAGCGGTCCGACCAGTCGAACCGCAAGCCGTCCAAAGTACTCGCCTGCGCCGTCGAAAAATGTTGCTGCAACCGATCCATCGCAGCATGAACGTCACCCCGGGCCAACGATACTTTGGATTTATGAATCGAATAACGAGGAATCTGGGCAACGAGTTGACTAAGCGACTGCCGATTTGTCGCCATCGCGTGAAGGATGATCGCCATTCCAACAAAACTATCGCGTACATAACCGACTCTTGGATCGATTGGACCGCCGTTACCCTCCCCTCCGAACAAGGCTCGTTCTTGAACCATCACATCTGCGACGTTGGCCTCACCGACTCGCGAATAAAACACCGGGACGCCAAATTCGCCCGCTATATCCGCCGTCATACGGCTAGTGGCACAATTCGTAACGATTGGTCCTAAAGGCGTCCCTGCTTCGCGACTGGCTTGCAGAACATGCCGCACGCATAATGCCAACGTGTACTCCTCGCCAATATACGTGCCATGCTCATCTAAGAGCGCAAGACGATCGGCATCCGGGTCTTGGCAAAAGCCAATACTGGCACGGTGACGCGTCACCTCGATTCCCACACCAGCCAAATTTTCCGCCGTCGGTTCAGGTGGATGCGAGAATTGACCATCGGGAGTTCCTCCCAGGCTCATCACGTTGCAGCCAAGTTCTTGCAGCAAGGGAATTCCCAAACAACTGCCGGCACCGTGGTTAGAGTCAAGCACAACGCGGTAGGCTTGGTTTCGAATCGCGGCAACATCTACCAGTTGGAGAATTTTTTGTAAGTGGAATTCGGTCGTGCCGGTCAGGAGGCGGCGCTGACCGAGGGAAGCGTAGTCACTCCATCTAAGAATCGCATGTTGAAAACTCGCCAGAACTTGCCCGCCACACTCTTCGGAGATAACCCGACCGTCGGCCCCAAACAACTTCATGCCATTGTACGGAAGCGGATTGTGGCTGGCCGATACCTGAATCCCCCCGGCGGCCTGATGCTGTCGCACGAGCAGTCCTGTGGTCGGAGTCGCCGCCGGACCGCCATCCAGTACGTCGCGTCCGACGGCCGACAACGTGGCCGCGATGGCGTCAGCCAACATCGAGCCGGTCGCCCGGCCGTCCCGGGTGAGCACAACCGGGCCAGGCCCAATTACTTGCGAAAAAGCATGGGCATACCTGACCGCAACTTCCGGCGTCAAACTATCGCCCACGATGCCGCGCAGTCCCGATACACTGACAATCAACTCCACTTTACCCCTCCGCGATTAGACTCGAATCTCGTACGCAACCAACCCTGCAATCGGATGTGGCCTCGATTGTATCACGACGATCCGAAGCCGGCGATCGGAATACGGCCAGCGGAACCCGGCAAAAAACGGTTAGAGATTGCCCTCCAACTTGCAAATCTCTTAGAATTCCGCATTCTGCGTCTGCCGAAATCGACCGACCGATGACCATTGATCCCTCCTCACCTGTAAAGGACACCCCGCATGGCCGTTTCCCGGCATGAATCCGCGTCTCCGTTCGAAGCCTGCTTGGATCGGATCCGCGCAGCAGAGCAACAGAATCTGCTGACTGCTGGCGCTGTAGCCAACATTACCAAATGGTTGACTGAGCCCCCCTATGCCACCTACCGGCCCGACATCCTACGTCATGTTGATTCTCAGGCGTGGCAGGTACTCGACGACGTTTTTTGGACAGTCATCCCATTTGGTACCGGGGGACGCCGGGGCCGCATGTACCCCATTGGCTGCAATGCGATTAACGACCGGACCATGGGCGAAAGTGCCCAGGGTTTGGCGAACTATGTCAAGCAACAGCTTGGTACGGGGACGGAACTGTCCTGTGCAATTGCCTACGATACGAGGCATCGATCACTAGAATTTGCCCAGTTGTGCGCTGAAATCATGGTCGCTGCTGGTTTTCGAGTTTACCTTTTGCAACCCTTCCGCAGTACTCCAGAACTGTCATTTCTGGTCCGGCAAAAGCAATGCAGTTGCGGAATCATGGTCACTGCTAGCCATAATCCCCCTTCGGACAACGCCATCAAGGCGTACTGGTCGACCGGCGGCCAAATTTTACCCCCCCATGACGAAGGAGTGATTCGGGAAGTCATGTCGGTCACGACCATTCATCGCGCGAATTTTGATGACGCAATGAAGTCTGGCCAGATTATTGAGTGCACTGCCGCTACCGATATCGCGTTCCAGGAAGCCGTCGTCAAGCAGGGCTTCGCCGGATCCCGTGACGTACGCATCCTTTATTCGCCACTCCACGGAGTTGGCGCGACAGCCGTCGTGCCCGTGTTGCAGCGTGATGGGTTTGAAAACGTTGAGGTCTACGCGCCGCATGCGGAACCAAGCGGCGATTTCCCGAATGTCCCCGGACACGTATCGAACCCAGAGAACCCGCAGATTTTTGCGGCAATCATTCAGCACGCACAAAAAGTTGGTGCTGACGTTATCTTAGCCACCGACCCAGATTGCGACCGCATGGGATGTGCGGCTCCAGTTGGCAAATGTGACGGTGAATGGCGTACGCTGAACGGAAATCAACTTGGTGCGCTGCTCACCGACTACGTCCTAGAACGGCAAAACCAAACCGGAAATCTGTCTCCCGACAAGTACGTCGTAAAGACCTTGGTTACGACCGAACTCATTCGCCGCATCGCCGATTCGTACGGCGTGACCACCTGGGGTGATCTGTTGGTAGGGTTTAAGTGGATCGGCGGAATCATTGACGAAAAAGGTCCGGACAACTTTCTGTTCGGGACCGAAGAGTCTCACGGTTTCCTCACCGGACAATATGCTCGTGACAAAGACGGCGCGGTGGCCTGTATGTTGATGGCCGAATTGGCAGCCCATTGTAAGCACCAGGGAAAATCGATCCATGACAAGCTCGAGTCATTGATGTGGCAACATGGTTGTCACGCGGAACGATTGGTGACACAGACCATGAGCGGCTCGGAAGGAATGGCACGTATGCAAAAGTTGATGAGCCTCCTGCGGAGCGATCCGCCACGAAAGTTGGCGGGCATGGAAGTGGCCCAAGTGCGTGATTACCAAACGCTCACCGTTCGCTCGAAACACGACTCCGTATCGCCACTTAAGGGACCACGCGGGGACTTGGTGTTTCTCGATTTTGCCGAACCTGGGAATTATGTCGCGATCCGTCCATCGGGGACCGAACCGAAAGCGAAATTTTACATGTTTACCTTCGTGCCAGCGGAACAACTGTCCGATCTGGCCGAAACTCGCCAAACATTGGAGTCTCGACTTGACCGGCTGCAAGCCGATCTGGCCAATTTCTCGGAACAAGTCTAGGTACTCGCGACGGCACGCAGTTGGCAAGCCGCTCACCCGGGCGAAGTGGAAACTGAAATCGAGGGGGACAGGTCGGAATGGCAAATGACGAACAGCCGCCGGAAGCCGATGAAAGCGCAAACACTGATTTCGCCTTTCGCCGTTGCGCGGCCAAAGTTCGAGAATTCCCCACGACGCCCGGCGTCTACCTATTCAAGGACTCGGCAGGACGCGTCATCTACGTCGGCAAGGCAACCAACCTCCGGGCACGGGCGGGAAGCTATTTCGGCAAAGGGGCCGCGGAAGAATTTCGTACCGCCAATTGGATCCAAGAAATCAGCGACGCTGACTTTCTCGAATGTGAAAGCGAAGTGGATGCACTTCTCGTCGAATCGCGACTTATCAAGGACATCCAACCGAAACATAACCGCGAACAAAAGGATGACAAGTCGTTTCCCTACCTGATGATTACAACGCATGAAGACTTTCCGCGCGTTGAGATCACTCGAGAACCCAAGGACCGTGGCGTAAAGCTCTACGGCCCGTTCACAAGCGTTGGGGCCTTGCGCGGCGCTATTCAGGTTTTGCAGCGCATCTTTAAGTTCCGCACTTGCAGCTTAGACATTGAAGCAAATGATCAACGATGGCAGTGGTTTCGTCCTTGCCTCTTGGCGAGTATCGATCAGTGCACCGCCCCGTGTAATTTCCGCATCAGCAAAGAAGAGTACCGCAAAGACATCCACCGGCTGCAAATGTTCTTGGAGGGGAACAAAAAGCGATTAATCGCGCAGATGCGTGAAGAGATGCAGGGGGCAGCCAAGGCCTTGCAATTCGAGAAAGCTGCCCGACTACGCGACGAAATTCATATGCTAGAGACACTCGATCGCCGTGGTGAACTCGATACGCACATACAGCCTGAAGTCTTCTTTGTCGATCCGAAGAAAGGATTGGCCGGCTTACGCAAGGTGCTACACCTAGCCCAACAACCGCGCACCATCGAAGGGGTCGATATTGCGCACTTAGGAGGCAATGAAACCGTCGCAAGTCTCGTGCAATTTATTGATGGTCTACCCTTCAAGCCAGGCTATCGCCGCTACAAGATTGGCAATGTGCAAGGAATTGACGATTATCGCAGTATTTACGAAGTCGTCGCACGTCGCTTTCGACGCCTTCACGACGAACAAGACCCCTTCCCGGATATCTTGCTCATAGACGGCGGCAAAGGCCAACTCAATGCCGCCCTCGGCGCATTTGCAGCCATGGATATCCAGCCCCCTACGTTATTGTCACTGGCGAAAAAAAACGAGGAAATCTTCTTGCCAGGACAAACCGAACCGCTCCGACTCGGCCGGCAGACATTCGCCCTGCGACTCCTGCAGTACGTGCGCGATGAAGCACATCGTTTCGCGCAGCACTATCACCATATTCTTCGCCGAAAAAATACACTGCCCGAATAGACCGCCGTTCGGGTCGTATCAAACTTTCTTAATTTTTTTTTCCCGCGATGGGTTGCTCTCCCCAAAAAGTCGTATAGAATCTTGCTTGTGGGAAATCAACCCACAGCGGCACTTTTGGGCCGGTATCCTGTGGGAAATCAACCCACAAGATTACTTAGGCCCCCGGACAGGGGAGTCGTCAGAGGCCGTTCACGGGGACGAGTCGGGAACGCGATGGTGTCAGCGGATCAGTTCATACTTGGTGAGTATCGGCGCACCTTTGATGAGCGATATCGATTGGCACTGCCTGCGGAACTGATTCAGGGGTTATCCCAGGATGGATCGGAATGTGTTCTGGCGAAGGAGCGAGCAGGATGTTTGAGTCTCTGGCACCGCGAAACGTGGCGACTGCGGCTGGAACAGGGCGTGAATCTTGTGCGTGCGAAGCTGGACGCGGGGCGATTGACAGGACGCACCGAAGAAATCCAGCAGCTGGGGCGATTGTTGTCCACCCGACACCGCGACGTGAAGCTGATGGAACGTGGCCGTCTGCTAGTCCCCGAGGGCTTTCGGGAATTTTTAGGAGTCGAACCAGGAGGGGAAGTGATGCTGGTAGGCGCGGCGATTTGCGTCGAAATCTGGCAACCGACTGCGTGGCTGACATGTTTGCAAGAGCAAATGCCGGCCTTCCATCGAACGTTAGAAGAACTGGCCAACTAGTGATCCGGGCCCATGCACGGTGCGCTCCACAATTCCAAGTAAGAATCAATAAGCGGTACGCAAATCACCAAGACGAGCGAATCGTCCGAGACGAAGAGGAAATTGCCCGGCGGATGGAACAATAACCCCGCCATTTTTTCCGGAAGGGGGGGATGTAAGTCACCAAGGATTGGGCTTTCGGGGCACGGAAGCCAGTTCTTTTTTTTCCTTGCGTTCCACCGCCGGGCGTATTTCTTCTTCGACCAACCGCTTTGAGTATTTTTTCATTAAGCCGAGAGCGACACTACGAATTATTTTCCGTGTGACGCGGCCACAAATGCCAATCGCAGCTGAACCAGCGTGGACTCCATGTAACGCAATTCCTCCGCGTCCAGGTTGCCGCGGGTCTTCTCTTGCAGGATTTCCAACATGTCGATATGGAATTTTGCAACTTCCAAGTCGACCTGAACATGCCCTTGTAGATGATCCGGAATCTGCCCCAAGGACATCATGGCTTGGGTTGCGATGTTGATGACCAAGATAAGCAACGACGCCTCGGGGATCGGACCCTCTCCCACGGAATCCGTTGCGTTGGCGACTGTATCGGCTGCGGGTGGCGGAGAATTGCCGCGCGATTTGTGCAGCTCTTTTTCCTGGGCAACCTGTTCCTTCCAATCACTGTCGACAATGATCTTCCCCGGTTCATGTCTCTCATTCATGACTCAACCTCTTGGACGCTTTCTGTCCGCTCGGTACGACGCTGAATCGCAGCGGCAACAAATCCGGCGAACAACGGATGGGGTGCTGTTGGTTGCGAGCGGAACTCCGGATGGAATTGCACCGCGACGAACCAGGGATGGCCTGCCAGTTCAAACACTTCGACAAGAGTACCACCGTGGCTGGTACCGGTAAAACGCACGCCACGCTCGGAAAATGCAGCACGGTAGGCATTGTTGAACTCATAGCGATGCCGATGCCGTTCGGAAATTACGGAAGCACCATAGCAGCGACTGGCGATCGAATCTGGCAATAGTTGGGCGGTTTGCGCACCCAGACGCATCGTTCCCCCCTTATCGGTAATTTTCTTTTGCTCATCAAGCAAGCAAATTACCGGATGCGGCGAGTCCTTATTGAATTCCGAAGAGTCGGCACCTTCCAATCCTACCACGTTCCTCGCGATTTCAATGGCAGCACATTGCATGCCTAGGCAGATTCCCAGGAACGGTATCTGCCGCTCGCGTGCGAACTGAATCGCCATTATTTTGCCCGCAATTCCGCGTTCGCCGAATCCCCCGGGTACCAAAATACCGTCGTAACCGCTGAGTAGTCGTTCGGGCCCCTCCGCTTCCACTTGTTCGCTAGAAATGCTCACCACGCGCACTTGCGAATAGTGCTGCATCCCAGCATGGTCGAGCGATTCGAAGATCGACTTGTAGGCGTCTTTGTGTTTGGCATACTTGCCCACCATGGCGATGCTGATTTCGTGCTGAGGGTTTCGCAAACGATGCAAAAGATCACGCCAATCGTCTAGTTCCAGGGAATGAGCATGTAAATTCAATCGCTGCACAATCAGCTCGTCGAGCCCCTTCTCATAAAGGCTGAGCGGCACTTCGTAAATGGAGAAGTCCTTGTCTTTTTCTTCAATCACAGCCTCCAACGGAACATTGCAAAACAGCGCAATCTTTTCCCGCTGTTCCCGACTGATGTTCCGCTCGGTCCGACAAACCAGCACATCCGGCTGAATGCCAATTTCACGTAGTTGCCCGACTGAATGCTGAGTTGGCTTTGTCTTTAGTTCCGCCGCAGCCTTCAAATAAGGTACCAACGTGAGATGAATGTATAGACAATTGCCTTTTCCGACATCCAATGAAAATTGTCGAATCGCTTCCAGGAACGGAAGACTCTCAATATCGCCGACAGTGCCTCCGATTTCGGTAATCACGACATCGGTTTCCGAATCGGCGAGTCGCTTAATTACCGACTTGATCTCATTGGTAATATGGGGAATAACCTGAACCGTTTGTCCAAGAAACTCGCCCCGACGCTCTTTCTCGATGACCGTCTGATAGATCTGTCCAGTGGTATAGTTCGAGTCCCGTGTTAACGGCCCATTGGTAAATCTCTCGTAATGACCGAGGTCAAGATCGGTTTCACTACCATCGTCGAGAACGTAGACCTCCCCATGCTGGTAAGGACTCATGGTGCCCGGGTCGACGTTGATATAAGGATCGAGTTTCTGCATCTTGACGCGTAGTCCGCGACGCTCAAGGAGCATCCCAACCGACGCACTGGTAAGTCCCTTGCCCAGGGAGCTGACGACACCGCCCGTCACAAAGATATGTTTGGTCATGAGGTTGCTGGATGCCAGGGCTGCAAGCACGAACACGAAAGCGGACAACGAGATCCAAGACGTAGATCACCACGGTGCCATCCTAAGCGACTGGAGTTGTTTTCGCACGGGGTGAACACGACGCAACCAAAGGAAGGCCGGGGTTTTGAGCAAGTTCCGGTGGATTGGGCTGCACAATTCGATCCACATGGAACGTCCGCCAAAATCCCGCAACCTACCGGTATTACGTGTTTTTCAGCAAACTCTTAAGCCGCAGAATTGCCCTGACCCGTACCATCGGCCTGAGGGGGAACGTTGCGGGGAAACGGGGACATTTCTTTAATTTTTTTTCCTTCCCTGCCGCACTTTTGTGAACTACTATTCCACGAAGTGTTGCGCCTTGGCGGAACCTGTTCGTCATGACACAAGCGTCATCCGCGGGCGGCCGGGTCATTCGACCAAGTTCATACTCAGTAAATTGGCGTGGCTGGGGGATTTAAGGAGACGGGGTTGTGAAATATTCGTTGCAGGCAGCCGTAGGCATTGTGATCTCACTGAGTGTCTTCTTCGCATCTGCGTGCGAGGGGGGACCAGTGCTCGACTGGCTGTTTCATCGTCCGGATGGCACGGCTTACACTGCGTATTCCGCGCCAGGTACCACCCCTCTGCCGGGCGTTGCTCCGGACGGTCGGCATGTCGTTGGGTACGCGCCTGGCAGTCCCTACGCCACAGCCCCTACGGGTTATGCAGCAGCTCCGTTGGGGTATGCGGCTACGTCGTCGGCATATCGAGCGGGCTACGCAGGTACAAATGGTCCGGCGCCGACCGGAGGTAGTTGTGGACCGGGAGTCTGCTACGAAACGGTGTTGCGTTATCTCCCGGAAACCTCGTACCGTACCCAGTGGGCACCAGTCCCCGTCACACAGTACACAACAACAACAAACACCAATCCGGCGACCGGCCTTCCCATCACCTGTACGCGTCCATGTACGACCTACACATGGCAAGCTCGCCGTGAGCCTTACACCAGTTTTCGACCGGTCTACCAACAGGTCCCCCTTTCAGGCGATCCAGCGTTTGCTCAAGCTCCAGCGCAAGCGGTTCACAATGCAACCGCAGACGCGGGCGCTCCTGTACGAGCGTTCCGCCCGTTTGGCGGTTTGTTTTCGCGTGACCGTATTAGCACATCGATTGCGCCAAGTGCCCCAGTTACTCCACCTGCGGCTGGATTGGCTTGGGGGGGAATGTTACCTCCGGCAACGGCCAACGGCGTCGTACCGTTAACCCCGGCTCCTAATACGTATGCCTATGCCCCATCAAATTCGGGTTGTGCCAGTTGCGGTGGCGCCGCGATTTCAAATGCTCCCTTAGGCATCCCTGGCTACGAAGCTCCTTATGCCGAAGGTTCTTCTTCCAGCCTCCCCGGCCGGGCCGCTCCCCAATCGGATGGATCACTTGCAACACCCTGGCAGCGGGTGCCACGCGAGGGATTCGGACAGGGGTCCTCGGCCCAACCGTCGTACGAGCCAGCCGGCTCTGGTGGTGGAGCGATTGACGGTGCCGACACGGAAGCACCTCGCATTGATCCGGGTGAGGCTCCGCGTGAGTTTCGACAAAGAGCGAACGTATCTCCCCCAACTGGGAATCCAAATGATGACGGCGCTGCAGAAATCCGACCCAATCATTTTCCATCCAACGAAATGCCTGACTTTCCGACCAACAATGGTGGTTCCTCGAATTTTGACTCGTCGGTCGGAACGAAATCGCCCACAAGTCTGCGGGCCCTACGAGATCTGCACCACAGAAATCCTGCTCAAGAGATTCCCCGCAATAACGATCCACTCCCGTCCCTATTGAACGAATCGAAAGACCGCACTGCTTCGTGGACGGCACCTACGGTACGCGATTCACCGCAAAGTTTTCCCATGGCCCGTTCCACAGAATATCAGCCGCAGCGCCGTGATTACCGACGTGCGGATTCCAACGTGGTAAAAGCTTCGGATCCCGCAATTTTAGCTGCCGAACCCAGAGACGACTGGCGTCGCACGGCCCAATATCCGCCGCCATCCACAAATAATTATCGTTCTGCAAGCAGCGGCAACAGGGGCGCCGAAAAGCGGGTTGCCCGCCCGTCATCGGACGGCGGATGGCATGCTCCCTAGCTCGATCGAATGGATAACCGACAAGTCTCTGCATCCCTGAACCAACTGGCTGACTTGCTGGAGTTTCAAGGCGCCAATTCTTTTCGAATTCGAGCCTATCGACAGGCGGCTGCGACCATTGCTGCTTGTGACGAGCAGGTTGTGGATCGGCTGGACGACCCATTACGACCGTTGACCGACTTGCCTGGAATCGGCAAAGACCTAGCGCAAAAGATCGAGACCCTAGCGCGATCTGGGAACTTGCCGCAGCTGGAAGAACTTTCGAAACAGATTCCGCTTAGCGTTCTCGACTTGGTCCGCGTACCGGCATTGGGACCCAAAAAAGCAGCGGTTCTGTTTCGCGAGCTGGGAATCGACAATCTTACCGACCTTCGGGCTGCATGCGTGTCGGGAAGCGTCGCGGCACTCAAGGGATTTGGTGCCAAAAGCTGCGAAAAGATTCTCCACGGTATCGAGATCGCTGAACAGGCCAACCAACGCATGCGATTGGACAAGGCGACTCACTTCGCTGCCGAATTGAAGTCGTATATGGAATTGGCCAGGGGCGCGCACCATCTCGAATTCGCCGGTAGTTTTCGTCGAGGACGAGAGACCGTCGGCGACCTGGACCTATTGGTGGCATCGACTGATCCGCGATTGATCATGGACCACTTGGGACAATTCCCTGAGGTTGGCGAGATCATTGCTCGAGGTGAGACCAAAATGTCGGTGCGTATGCGGAACGGACTGCAGGTAGATCTACGCGTGGTCGCCGCCGATGCGATGGGAGCCGCGTGGCAATATTTTACTGGATCGCAAGACCACAATGTGACATTGCGTGGCCGCGCCAAAGAGTTAGGGCTGAAAGTCAATGAATACGGCGTCTTTCGGATTCTGGAAGCGGGAGCGGAGGAACGGATTGCCAGTGTCACGGAATCTGAAGTTTACGCCGCGGTCGGATTACCCTGGATTCCGCCTGAGTTACGAGAAAACCGCGACGAGTTCCGTTGGGCTGATGCGGGCAAATTGCCGGAATTGATCACGCTGGCCGACTTGCGAGGTGATTTGCACATGCACACGGTGGCGACCGACGGCAGTGGGACCATTGAACAAATGGCGAGCGCGGCTCGATCACGAGGATGGGAATACATCGCGATTACCGACCATAGTCAACGGGTTAGTATGGCACGCGGATTGAATCCATCGCGTCTGCGTGATCAGTGGCGAGAGATTGATCAGTGCAACCAACTTTGGGCCGGTGAATTTGAAATTCTCAAGGGAATCGAATGCGACATTTTGGAATCTGGCGGACTTGACCTGCCAGATGACGTACTGGCGGAAGCCGATTGGGTCCTCGCCAGTGTGCACTACGGACAGCAACAATCCAAACAGCAGATCACAGACCGTGTCCTCGGCGCGATTGAACATCCGTATGTCAGCGGAATCGCACATCCTACGGGCCGCCTTCTTGGCCAGCGTCCCCCCTACGAAATCGATATGGCCGCCGTCTTTCAGGCGGCCGTCCGCTGCGGAAAATTCCTTGAACTCAACGCCAGCCCGAAACGGCTCGACCTGCACGACGGTCACTGTTCGATCGCCCGGGAAAAAGGAATCCCAATCGTAATTAACAGCGACGCGCACAGTGTTACCGGTTTCGACGTTTTGCAGTTTGGCATCGTGCAAGCCAGACGCGGCGGCTTAACCCGCAGCGACGTTCTCAATACGCGCTCCCTGTCGGAACTGAGAGCTTACTTGGCCAAGTTGCGGAACCGCAAGTAAGAGAATCTTTGATTCGCCTCGGACCATCCATTTATCCATCGGACGAATCTTCGCCATGCGATTCGTCCAACGGATACGGCGATAGACCGTCAAAAAATGCAACCTGCAGACCGATCATCAAGAGGCAAAAGGTGATCCTACCCGTAACAAGGGCCAGCGAAGTCCAGGAGACGATGGCGGCCATCATGATCAGAGGTCGAGTCCAACGATTCCAGATCAACACTGGGTAAAGCAGTTCGATGCCGACGATGGCGTGCGTCCATACGTTGATCCAGATGGGGTCCCGCCCCAGGCCCGATGCATCCAAGAGCGGAGAATCGGACTGCGCAGTCAGCCACCACATGGCTTCGCCATTCCACCAGGTATCCCCACCCAATTTGCTCAAGGCGAACAGCAGATAAAACACTGTGAGATGAACTTGAATGAGACGTTGGGCAAAGTTGCTGGAAACTGTCCAACGGGTAGTCACGGTGGAATCAAATTGAACAGGTTCGTCACTTTGTACTGGCACGCGATTTCGACGCCACGCGTCCCACGACCAACGCGTCCCACACGGCGCGAGGCACAAATATCCCACGACAGCCGTGAGTACCGGATCCAAGTGTGTTGTCAACATTGGTGCACGATGTACGTACGATAAGAGCTCTAACCACAACAAGACACTCGCAACGCGGGTGCATATGCCGAGAGTAAAACAGACGGCGACCACGATGGCGACCGCGTGTGCACCGTTGAGAAGCCATGGAGACTCAAGCAGGTTCAGGTACGAAATTCCGTAGAACTGCCCGGCCTCGTCGGTGAATCTCAATAGGTTGCGAACGTCCTCGGGCCGCAAGATTCCGTCTTGCCCCCACCAATACTGCAGGTCGGGCGCCCAGGACACAAAATAATCAATGGCTGCTAAGCCAGTAAAAATACGCAGGACCGCGAGGGGGCTCGGATCGGACGCTTGAAACCAAAATCGATGCCATGCCGCAGCGAACACCTGCGAAAAATTGGCCAAATATCGAAGAAAACCACGCATCATGGAGTCACTACCCCTGGAGAGCCGCCCGTCTCCTGAGGTCCCGTCCCCAGAGGTGCCTGCGGCAGCGCCACCTCACCGCGTGCTGCGTCCTTCAGCACCTGAACTTCTCCGCCCGGGTCCGCCCAGACTTCGGCCGAGTAAATCGTACCCCAGGTACTGGCCGTCGACGGATTGGCAGCCGAAGCAGGTGCCATGAGCTGGGGCTCCCATCCATCCACGCGAACCTTGACGCTTCCCGTTTCGTTACGCCGTCGCAAGGCGAAATTGCCCACACGCCCCGCTATGAGGGCCGTTACGTCGTCCAGCTCCTGTCCAGGTGCAGCGTAAACCGCCATAAAGTCGGCCAGTGCTTGGTGTCGCGCACGGCGTAGGCTCCCACGAATTCCAAATTGCAATACCTCAGCTGAAGCGTCACTCTTTTGGATATCCTCCTTAGAAATAAGGATTCGGTGGTCGTCGTGCTCCGGTACGGCATGCGTCCATTGGAAACGCGTAAAGTTGGGGTCCCAGTTCAACACACGTGTATAGGGCGCCAAAACCTTGACAAGCCTTGCTTGCAACTGAGAAGGCGAGACATTGGCGGTACAAACGACGAGTACACAAATAAAATGAATGGCCAACACAGCCGAAGCGACGGACTTAAGGGCGTCGGACCATTTGTCATTCTGCGTCGCCATGAAGTTCCCACCGCTGGAGTTGTAAATCAACCGCCGTTCTTTGTCAGGCCATTTTTTGAGAGGCTGTAACCGTGTATTCGTTCACGGCCTGCCAGACCAAAACAAAAAAATCGGGCCTGTTTTCACAGGCCCGATCAAACGGAACTACCGTAATGTCGCGGCCGGCTCACGAACAGGGGCGTGAACCAGCACAATAACTTTTTCCACTTAGCTGCGGAAGCTGACCGAACGAAAGGCCAAGCCTTCGGCCGGTGCTGAATTGTCCGCGCCGGCAGGAGCCGGTGGAACTTCAGTTCCAACGGCAGCCGGAGGGCAACTGCACGGAGCAGGAGCACATGCATCACAAGCAGGAGCACATGCATCACAAGCAGGCGCGCAAACCGGAGCCGGTTCACAGCAAGTAGGAGCTGCATTACCATGGCAACGGTTACGGCGACCGAAGAGGCCTCCGCAATCGCCGTGGCCTCGTCTGCGACCACCGCAGCCGCCGCCATCACAACTGCCACCATCACACTTGCGAGCACGCAAACGGGCCAGAAGTCCGGGCCCCTTGCATTGACGCCCGCCACCGCAGCTATCGCCGCCGCAGCTTGCACCACCGCAATTGCCGCCGCAGCCTAAGCTGGCAACGACCTGATTTTCGCTTCCAACTGCACCAATTGCCACAACGGCGAGGAACAGCCCAACAGCATAACTAACTTTCCAATTCATAATTCACCTCCTACTGACAGTTTGTGTTACAACGCCACGACGATTGGACGCCACAACGATGACGGATTCCAATGGCCTCTAGCCGCGGCATGGGTCGATTCAGTGCGCCTCCGAGAAGACAGCACGCCCAAACCTGAAAAGTCCCGAGAATGCACCTACCCTGTTTGAATATAGCGATTAACGAAACTCTACCGATTCGGATGATTAAGGGGTTTAGGTTAGCACGGCCAGGAGGGCTGTCAACCCGCCTCCGGCAAATTCTCGGGCTATTTCTAGGGGAGCCACCGGCCTCCACGGCCAAGCGTGTATAGGCAAAACGAGTTTCAATGGCCTCCGAGCGGGAGGCGAGGTTGCAAATTGGTTGTCGTGCCGGTCGAACGGGCGCGAACCACGGACCGCAATCGGGTCCTAAACCCGCAGGCGATTTTCGGCGAGGTCCTGTTCTCGCAAATAGACAGCCAAGGTCGATTCCAATAGCGGCGCTGGGATTTCCCACAGAGGCTGTTCGTCGGTGTGCGCATTGCAATGTGCGACTAGCAGTCGGTACAGAAATTTGAACAAATGCCTTGGAACCCGCAGCGCACGCAACACTTCCAGAAGGCGTTCACTACTCACCGTCCCATCGAAGAGATCTCGCAATTTGGGGGACGAGCCGGCCAGCGCGCAGGCAGCAATCCGAGCATTCGCCACGTCCTGTAACGCTTCACCGGTCCAGCCGAGCGCCGAGATAACGTTCTGCTTGTCGAGTCGCGCTCGTTGGTGAAAGTCCCGGTCCTCACTCTCCAAATAGGGAACCAATTCCGCCGGCAGCATCAGTTTCAGCCCAAGCCCGGGGTGTTTGAGGAATTTATTGTCGAGGATCGGCCAGACGAGGGCCTTCATTCGAGTTGCCATCCCATTTACCAAGTGCGGTTCGTCCACTCGATCGACCACGATGAGCGTCCCGCCATACCCAAACACCCGCAGCAGTCCCTGCATCTTTCCCAAGAGGACATAGCGATCGTCGGTTCGATTTTTGTTGGGAAACGGTTGTCCGGCTAGGTCGGTCGCCGCAAACCGCGTCAAGACTCGAGCCAGACCGTGACGTGTCCGTGCAATCGTTTTGAGTTGTCGACAAACACCGCTACCGAGCCAATAACAGTGAACATAACGCCATGCGTACGGGACCCAACCGGCAAGTAGCACGAAAAAACAGGTCCAAAGTAGCCGACCCGGACTGGGGAAAAGCCACGAAGTCGTGCCTCGTGTCATGCCGACGACCAACAAGGTCAGGGCGGCTAAAGTTGCCACAATCCCAATCGCCGGCGTTAGCATCGCATTGATGGGCCGATACCGAAGTCTCTTCCGTACACGCACCCATCGCTGGTCAAAATTCTCTGCCGGTGCGTGGTCGTAGCAACTCACGAGCAGCAATAGGTCACGACGTTGGGACGCGTCCAGCGAATGGATCGAACTGGCGGACTCTTGGTCGCTCAGAATGCGACTGACCAGATCGGTCACGCCAAGGCTTAGAATTGCGTCCATATGGTCCCACAAGTTCCAGAGCGACAACAGTTTCTCAATCTTCAGACCAGCTCGATGACGGTCCTTAAATTGGTCCAAGAAGGGATTCCAATCGTCGTACCGAATAAGATAGAGACGCGCTGTGGGATGACGGCGGTTATATTCGGAAACTTCTCGCTCGATCTGCAAACGCAATGCGGTCTTGCCGGCACCCTTTTCGCCAAACACAATTGCCGTCGAAGGTTCGGCAGGGTCACCCATGACCTTCTGCCACGCGGGATGATGCGTCGTGTCGATACAGAAATTCTTAAAAACTGGATCCGTTTGAGCATCTTCTTCGGCGAACGGATTGCGGGCGATGTGATGTTGCCGCAAAAATTGCTCAACCTTCATGGACCATATCTTTCGGTAGGTGGGCCGGCCGAACGTTGTCGGAATCGGCGTGGGGAAACTATTGAACGACAACCAAAATCAATAACGCCGCGAGTAAGACAATGCTGACAACGCTTAGGCAAATCACGACGACTCGCCGACGCTTGGCTCCCTGACGCTGCCTCAGAGCCGCACGACCCAGCAAATGGGGGGCATCTTTCGCAACTTGCGGCGCAACGATTGGAGCGGCAACCATTGGAGCAGCAGCCATTGGAGCGGCGTCAAGGGGAAGGGCGGCCCCAGGGGAGGTGCTGTTTGCAGGGGGTGGAAGCAGTTGGGAAAATACCGATTCTGCTGGCCGCCATTGCTCCCATCCATCCCTCCAAAGCCAATTCCCGAGAACAATCCGACCATCCGCAACCCATTCTTGAACGGCAGCCTCATAGGTCGGCCCATACTGTCCATCGCGAGTCTTCACATACCAAATGGCCGGCTTACTAGCAGCGACTGGCTCGGAATTCCCTTTGCCCAATCCCTCGTCGCGTGCCGCCAAATTCACATTAGGAGGACTCGCGACATTAGAAGTCGCGTGTGGAATATCGGTTTTAAATTCCTCGAATTCGGGCGGGTCGGCAGCCTTTTTTCCACTCCCGGCAACGGAAACCGACGGAACACCCGAACCGCTTGCTTCAGGAATCCGGAATTTAACCCCACAAGTGGGGCAAACTCCACGCTTTCCGGCTAGGTGCGATTTTACGTTGAGCGGATGCCCGTGAGGACAGAAGCACTTAATTCCCATGGGGCATCAATGAATCCCTACGACCGGCCATTCTTTTTTTGCAATGTACCAGATATTCTAGGGCGCGGCGCTTAACAACTACTATATTAGCTTAGGACATTGGGCAGAGCCACAGGTTACTTCCCCCAAAAAACTCTCCGAACGACCGCTAGAAGAGTAGTACAGGATTCCCTCCCAGGGACCGCTTAAGCGAAATCGGCTCACACCCAAAAGGATCAAGCCGGATGGTTGATAACGCCCAAAACCAAGAATCCGATGCTCCCGTCGAAATACCGTTCGTCGGGGAACTCACCGACCATGAAACGGACTTGGCGGACCGACTCTTGTCCGTGCCCTACGGAGGTGAATGCGTTCTTTATATCGATTCACCGGGCGGCAGTCCGTATTGTGCGCTATCATTGGCTTCCATTATTCGGCTGCGACGTTTAAATGCAACGGGAATCGTCACGGGCGAGTGCTCGTCGGCCACCCTTTGGCCGTTCGCCGCTTGTCGACGTCGAATCGTTACTCCTTTCAGCGTCATGTTGTTCCATCCAATGAAATGGCAGAGCGAAGAACATGTCGGTCTGGCCGAAGCAGCCGAATGGGCACGCCATTTCGGCAAGCTGGAACAGGATATGGATCATCTGCTTGCCGACCTGTTGGGAATCACACATGAGAAACTTTCGGAATGGGTGAGTCCGGGCAGATACGTATCCGGTCCGGAGTTCGCCGCCGCAGGTCTCGCAGAACTCGTGTCACTTTTCTCACGAAGCGAACCCCCTAACGAACCGCCCCGGCACGAAAAGAACGGACAATCACGATCCAATCCCAAGAGCACCAAGCCGAAAGTCTCGCGTTAATCGGGGGAATTGCAAGGTCTCGACGGCATCGAGCCTGATTCTCGGAAGTTGCGTTCATTCTTCAATTTGCCGCATTAGCTCCGATAATCAGCGTGGCATTCAGCGCAGCTTTGGCGAAAATTTCGTGTCGCATCTTGGAGTGTCGATAGCCGTTGCGTTTGCACGGCGGACAGAATCTGATCCGCGGATTCCGCCATTCTCCGGCTATAGATCTTGTAGGCATCGTCGTTCGCATCTGGTGCGCCAGGCGCTTCGACGAGACGAGCCAGCAACCGAACGACGTGCGCTTCGTATTCGAGTCGGCCCAGGGACTGGTCATTGGGCCATGTTCCTTGTCGTGCGATTTCCGCCACTCGCCGGTCGGCTGCTTCCAATCGCTTCATGATGGTGGGCCGATGCACGGTTACCGACCAAGAATTGGGTTCGACTGGGGAATACGTCCCCCACGGCTGCCAACGACCTTCGTGCATCAGTTTCCGAAAAGGCTCCGACGTCACGTCGGATAGACGCGAATCGGGCAATTCATCTTTGCTCGAACCCGGTAGCCGGTCTGCAGAGTTCGAATCGAATTTTTCTAAAAGATCGTACCAAATCCGTTGCGCATCCGTTTGCCATCGCATGTCAATATCGTATTTAGAAATCACGCAAAACAGCAGTGCAAGGTAGCGCAAATATTGCTGCTTCTGCAGTCGATTTGGAACCCGCGATTGCGTCTGTTCGTTGAGATGCCAGGCATGAATGACCGTCTTGATTTCGTCCTCCAACACATCTGCCGAAACAATCTGGGACCAGGGAACGACGTCCGTTGGAAGAACGGCAGAAGCGGACGGCGCCACCGGGGGGCCGCTGGCAGTGGGGAGAGCTTGGAGTCCCTCGGCAAAGGCATCGGCAAAGAAGATATCTGCCCCGGCGCCCCAACTGGGAACTGCGGCCCTCGACTCGCCTTCAATTCCAGTATCGCCAGCCGTCACCGCTTCCCAGCAACCCAGAATCAAGATCGCCCACATTCCAGTATAATGGTGTGATCGCATATCGATTCACTCTCCTTCCGTACACAACGATTCATGACGAATTCCACGCCGAGACCGGTGCCCCCTTCAAGCCGAAGGGAATTCTTGAACGGCAAGTCGTCGATCGATGTGTTGAGGCATTTGGTAGATGCAAGTCTACCAGGCATCGATGCGTCGAACAATGAACAAGCTTTGCAACCGAATTCTCCCACGAAAACCAACACCAGCCGCACGTACCTTACCAAGATTGAACGTCGAGCCATGGCGTGCAACTTCGAGGTTTTTTTCAACGCTGGGGAATACGCTGGCGCGGAAGAAGCCGCGCTCCAAGCATTGGATCTGATCGACCAACTGGAGGAACAACTTACGATTTATCGACCATTCAGTGAAATTAGTCGCTTATGCCATGGCGGGCACCTGGGCCCCATGCGGATGGAAACTCGTCTTTTTGCGCTACTCGTTTTGGCTCAGCGGCTCCACCGGGAAACCCAGGGAGCATTCGACGTCACTTCGGGCGCCCTTTCGACGATCTGGGGATTCTCACGTCGCATGGGACGCGTACCTTCCGAATTGGAGATCCAGAATGCACTGAAGCGAGTCGGCACGGAACAGCTTGATTTCTTCGCCGATAAAGAATCGATTTGTTTGAAGCAAGCGGGCGTGGAAGTCAATTTGGGCGCAATCGGCAAGGGGTATGCGCTGGACCGATGCGCCGAACAATTTTTGGAGTCGGGTTACAAGAATTTCCTGCTCCATGGCGGCCAAAGCAGCGTGCTCGCATGCGGAACACGGACGGGCCCAAAAATAGGCTGGACGATTGGCATTCGCCACCCGCAGCGACCTGATTCCACCCTGCTGGAAATTCTTCTTGTCAACCGAGCCTTAGGAACTTCAGGAACCGCTACTCAAAGCTTCTACCAGGGGGGCAAACGGTACGGCCATATTCTCGACCCTCGGACAGGTCTTCCGGTCGATAGCGATGTATTTAGCGTGTCTGCGGTGGCAGAAATCGCAGCGGAAGCCGATGCGCTGGCGACTGCGTTTTTTGTGCTTGGATCAATAGAGACTGAAAAATATTGCCAACAGCACCCCAAGGTAGGCGCTCTCTTTATCCGACCGACCGATAAATCCGGTGACCTTCAGGTTGAGGTCTACGGCGCGATCGAGCCATCGGATTTGAAGATTTGCCATCCGTCGGCCAGGCTGCTGTGGTGCGGACTCAACGATGAAGCCACATCGCAACCGCCCAAAACGTGGAAAGGGCCGAACATATAGTCCGGCCCCTTCGTTTCGTCACTGGAAAATCCAGCTATCAGAGTACTAGCAACCGCAGGTTGGTTCGCAGCAGGTCGTCACGCATGCTGGAACGCAGCAGCGGGATTTGCATCGCAGCGAACGAATACGGTCGAGCAACCGAGGACGGCATTTCTTCGGGCAGCATTCAACAGCACAACCACAGCTGGGCTCGCATCCACAGCTTGGTGCAGCTTCAGCGCCACAGCTAGGCTCGCAGCCACAGCTAGGCTCGCAGCCACAGCTTGGTGCAGCATCAACGCCACAGCTGGGCTCGCATCCGCAGCTTGGTGCAGCAGCAGCACAACCAGTGTCGCAACCGCAGCTAACTTCGCAACCACAAGGGTTGCAGCAGCTGGGGCGGCAGCATGAGAGCCTTGACTTCAATCGAGCCAACAGCCCTGGACGACATCGCTTCGCACAAGGCGAGCAACAAACGGGCGCCGAATCACAGCAGGCCTCAACGGCCACGCCGCACGACGCTTCACAACCACACGATGGCTCGACGGCACAGCCGCCCATGGCAGCGAGATTGAACAAGCCAAGCGCGTTTGCGTTCGATCCACCGGCCAAGAACAACAGGCCAGCAACCAACGCCAAAAGGTGAGCACGGACTTTCATGGAAGGGCTCCTATAGATCCCAAAAACCAACGAACATACGACAAAACTGTACGACAGTACGGCAACACGTGTGACGCTATGCGATTGACGGCCTCGATTCCCAAGGGATTCAATTCGACGGCCAAACTCAATCCGGCATTTCGCCCCGTGGAGCGATGCATGCACCAAAGCATGCATGCGTTCGTATCGGTCTTCCTATAACTCCCAGTTAGCCATATCATCCATATCTACTTATTTTCTCTATCCGAACCACCCAGCCTTAGGGGTGGTAGCAAACATGCCCAATTTGCCAGCAACGATTGCTAGTCGCAACGACCTGATAGCAGTTGCGGAATGTCGGCGATGGGGCCTGTGGACCAAGGTTCAGGGCGTGATACGATGAATCCGCACACCCTGGCGGCCAAGCGAATTTACGCGGTTCCGCAAGCAGCAGAAGAAGCAGACCATGCACAATTGCTCCAACCCTACCTTGATAACCCTCAAAAGCATCCAACCGTCCAATTCGACAGAACGCTACGAATATTGCGGATTTCCGGACGTCTCTCTAGCGAGGCCGACCAAGGCATCGACCCTAGAAGCGATTCTGCACCCGATTTCCCCCTCCCCGCCCTTGGCCCGTGCGATCGTGCCAAGTGATCGAATCGCGATTACTTTAGAAACAAGCATGCCAGACGCGCCCGAGTGCATTTCGGCGCTAATTGAACATCTGTGTGAGGCGGGAGCGAGGCCCGAGCACATTACGATTTTGCGGACGGAACGGGAATGTCGTTTGGCGGACCGGGATCCGCGAGCCAGCCTACCGCAAGCAATGGCAGACAAAGTACAATGCATGACCCACCGCCGTAAAGCAAGAGAAAAACTTGCGTACTTGGCCACCACGGCCTCCAGTCATCGTGTCTACCTTAGTCGCGTCCTAAGCGAGGCCGATCTTATTATCCCGGTCGGAACGGTCCGCCCGATTTTGGGGGACGGGACTCTCGGGGACGGGAATCTTGGTTACGGCGGCCACCACGTCAACAACTGCTGGTTTCCACGTTTTTCCGACAGTGCAACTTGGGAAAGGTTCCATCCCCGGATACCACGCGACCGACAATCCTGGGATGAATTACGGAAGGAATCCGACGAGGTTGCTTGGCTCTTGGGCCTACAATTCCTGGTCTTAGGAATCTCTGGCGGGGACACGCCGCTGAGAGACATTGTGGCCGGCCGGCCAGCGGAATTGCAGGGCGAAAGTTGGGCTCGCTACAAGAAGGTTTGGCACCGCCCGGTCACTGAACGTGTTCCCTTTGCCATTGCCAACATCTCAGGCGGCGACTCAGAACAAACTTGGCCGAATTTGGCACGCGTGCTGCTGAAAGCGCAGGGCGTACTGGCAGAAAACGGCGTCTTGGCAATCTGTTGTCATCTACAGCAACCTCCCCGACGCGAGCTCCAGTTGCTGCTCAAAGAAAATGATGAAACACGACACAAAACATCGCGTAGTCGCCCGGAACATGAATCCCTACTTGTTCGAAGTATTCGGCATGCCACCGAAAATTGGCGGGTCTATTTGTTCAGCAACCTACAGCCATCGGTTGTCGAGTCTCTCCGCATGATTCCCGTTGAAAAACCGGCGGAACTTCAGCGTCTGATGTCACAACAGGATCGGGGACTACTGTGGGAAAACGCTCAATTCGCACTACCCATGAATGAGAATGGTAGCGTGCCGTACACCGACCATGCATAGCGCTCGTCCAATCGTGTTTACCTTCCGTGCGTCGTGAGTCCCCATGTCAAATATCTCGGACCGACTGATGGTGTTATTGGATCTGCCCCGTGACGTCCTGCGCATCGAGGGCGATGATCATATCGCGTTCCTACATAATCTCTGTACAAACGATATTCGAAGGCTCGGTTCGCACGAAGGCTGCGAAGCATTTTTTGCCAACGTTCAGGGTAAACTTCTTGGCCATGGCATTATTTATCGCCATGATGACCACGCGAGCCTTATAACTTCCCCTGGACAAGGTGATCGATTACTCCAACACTTGGACCGCTATATTATTCGCGAGGATGTCCAACTGGCCAACCTGAGTGGAAAATTCCAGCACACGCTTCTTTCGGGCGTAGATGCCGACGCCTGGCTCCAGACAGCATTTCCCAACAGGTCCTCATCTGGCGATATCGCAAACAGCACAATGCATTGCGAAACGTTTTTGAAGCACGATTTTCCCCTAACTGTTCGCTCATGTCCGTATTTACCACCGCCAACCTACCTGCTCGAATATCCCCGGGCGGCGCCCGACGCAGCCCATCGAATGGGCGAATTCGGTGCGAATTCGCTGATTTCTCCGCACGATTTTGAACTGTCGCGGGTTAGGGCCGGATGGCCCGAATACGGCGTGGATATCGATGAACGAAATCTCCCGCAAGAAGTCGCCCGCAGTTCAACGGCGATAAGCTTTCGCAAAGGCTGTTACTTGGGGCAAGAGACCGTGGCGCGAATCGACGCCCTAGGCCATGTAAACCAGGAACTGCGTGGTCTCGTTTTTGCAGGGCCGGTAGATATCGCACCCGGCTCAACCCTGCAAATCCAAGATAAATCGGTCGGACGCATAACATCGTCAATTTACGATCCGCTTGTGGACCAAACGTTCGCCCTGGCTTATCTGCGTCGTGAATATTTGAAAACCAACTCGCCACTCGAGTTCGTACAGGGCCGAGCCACGGTCGTAATTTTGTCGGTGAACGATCCAGTTCCGCCTCCCTAACAAGGTAGGGTTAGCCGGCGAGAAATTGAAAGTTGACGTGACCGGCCTCCGCCTAGGTCCGCAAAGAATTGGCGATCCGGAATGGAATCGCGACCTTGGCAAACCAATTTTCCAATTCCGTCATGAAAATCGATTTGTCGGGGAGCCCCCGAACAATCTGTAACTGCCGTCCACGGACTCCCTTTGCTAAGTGCTCCATGTCGTGGGAAAGCTGTGCCATTCGATTTGCCGACTCTTCACTGGTCGCCTCACGGCTGACCAAATCGACGTGGTCCGGGAATCGCTCGCGCTTAAGCATTACAAGCCGACCTTGTTCGGCTTTGAGCAGAATGCCGTGATCGTAGCCCCGCCGGATCGATCCCTGCGGGTCAAAATGCCAGACCCAATCAGGATGGAAGTAGAAGCTTGCCGCTCCGGTCCGTCGGAATCCAATCGTGATCTCGGATTGCACACCTGGTAGTCGACATTCAGCCCGGATGACCAACGCCGTCGCTTCTTGGAAAACGTCGTCACGATCAGACTCATCCCGCGCCATGTCAGAACATCCCCACCAGCAGTTTGGAAGCCGTGACTATTCCGACTCGGGCGCGGTACGACTGCTGTAACGTTCACTGGCCCTTCGCAAAACGGTCCTTTCCTCGACCGACAAACGGTCAATTCCACATTCGTGCAGCCGAGCAAGTACTTCGTCCAGTTTGACCTCATCTAATTCATCGCGCGCAATCTGCAATTCCCGCTGTTGTTCCTTTCGCTTGTGCCGCCATGCATCCAGGCGACGACGCACACCGATGAGTACCGAACCACCGTCGGCCGACACTCCTGATTCTTCCTCCGAGAGGCTCTCATGGGGTGAATGCTCCAACAAAACGATCTCTTCTCTCCGGGCGCTAAACAGGATAAAAATCGACAACAGCGACAGCCCGAACCAGATGGGCACTCCCGCCGTGGGCTCACCATTTCGCAAACACCAAGCCGCAATGAGTAAACCTAAACTAAACGCCTTTGCCACTGCCGCCACAATACGTACCGTGTGATCAGGCCGCAGGGTGGGGATAAATGCGACAAGCATGGCCCGCAACGCTCGACCACCGTCAAATGGATAGGCTGGTAACAGATTTACCAACAAGAGAAAGTAATTCACCATAAACACCACTTGCAAAGTTACAACGATTCGATCGGGCGACTCGGTAGCTGCGGTAACGAATGGCTCCAACAATTCTCCCAAACTTGTCTTGCCGTGGCGCCAGGCCAGAAGAGCTGACGCGACGCAACACAAGGCCATATTGGCGGCAGGCCCAGCAACCAAAACCCACAACTCACCCCACGGGGACCGTGGCATTCGGGGCGCCAGTAGACCGCCAAGTGGCCCCAGAATGACTACGGACGCTCGCCCTCCAAGTAGGTTCGCCGCCAGAAGATGACTCAGCTCATGCAGGAGTACACTGGCAAAAAGCGCAATCAGGCTCGCGACCCCTAACCATTCGGCATCCAACTTGGGATGTGCGATCGCAGCAAGATTGGTAAGGTACAGGGTGAAGGCGGCGAACAAAAAAAAGAACATGTGAACGCGGACTTCGACACCACGCCACCGGCAAACAAGAAGACTCCAAATTGCTTGGTCTCGCATCACACCGCACGCGAAAAGAAAAATTATTCAGGCGAGCCGCCACTGTCAACTATTTTATGCCAACCAGTGTTCAGCATCAATGAAGGCGCCGCAATTCTAGTAGCATGTTGACTACGATCGAGTGACGTGATTTTCGAAAATACTCAAAAACCACCCAGTAAGGGGGGGGTACCCCAATGCCGAGCGACCCAGCCTCAAAATCAGGGAAACCTACGAAATTCGACCGTTTTCGGGTCGAAAGTGTCAGCTTCGGAGTCTCGGGCAAGATCTATACACGAGATGTAATTCGCCACCCAGGCTCGGTGGTGGTGGTGCCTCTCTTGCCGGATGAGCGTGTCTGCCTGATTCGAAATTTCCGGCCGTCGGTCGATCGATCACTTATCGAGTTACCGGCCGGCACGCTCGACCCGGGGGAGCCACCCTTACCCGCCGCATTCCGAGAATTGCAGGAAGAAACCGGTTACCGAGCGAGCTCAATGACGCCGGTCACATCCTTCCTTGCGGCACCTGGAATTCTCGACGAACGAATGCATTTATTTGTGGCGACAAGTCTGACAGCCAATCCGCCACAACGTGAACTTTACGAATCCATTGAGAACTTGATCCTTCCTTGGGATGAAGCGCTGGGTAGGGTCCACGACGGAACCATTGAGGACGGCAAAACGATACTCGGCCTGCTCTATACCCAGCAGTTCTTGCTCGGCCGAGGATGGCCCGGTACGGAGTAGCGACACCTCATCCTATTTTGCGGCATGAGACAGCGAATCGAGATTTCTTGCCTGGTAAAGGACGCTCGTGAGCAGGTCCAGCCCGCCCGCGAATCCAGCGTGCTGCCAACCATCAGCCCGTTCCCAATGCCATTCTGGATGTGTCGGAACCAACCGCGGATCTAGAGGCCAGGGCAGGAAGGGCGATGGACACGTTTGTTCCAAGAGCTGCGTCGACATCGTCACGTTGCCAGCTCGCGGCGGTATCGGACCGGCTTCCGTACGAAAGCAGCCATGAAGCAAGTGAGGTGGGTAGCCCCCGACGCGATTCACAATTTGCGCAATTTGAAAAAGGCTCAACGGTTGCGGGCCCCCTGCATGGACCAGTCCTTGCATTTCGCTACGCAGGAGATTGCAACAAACGTAGTTAAGGCAGTCGGTATACGTGGGGGTTCGGACCTCGTCAAAATACAGCGTCGCTGGCTTGCCTTTTCGAAATCGCGATTGAATCCAGTCAATTGCTCCGGCATGACGGTTGGGACTGGGCCCCATGGGGAGTGAGATTCTGGCAATGCACGAGTTCGTGGAAGAATCGAGTACAAGTTCCTCTGCGGCCGCCATACTTCGTCCGTACGCTGTCACTGGATCCGTCGTTTCCACTTCGCGATATCCGCCGGCAGGGCGCCCCGCATAGACCAAATCAATGGACAAACGCACGAGGCGTACGGGCCGGTCACGCGTCGCTTCAATGAGATTGGCAACCCCCTGGTAATTAATACGCCAAGCCATTTTCGGATCGAGTTCGCAGGCTCGCAATGCGCAATTGCCCCCACAGTCTAAGATCGCAGCAAAGCGGTACTGTTCAAACAAACGTTTGAGACCGGAAAGATCTTCGATGTCGCAATAGAGAATCCCTTGCTGTTCCGGTAGGGTGGCACTGACTTGTCGCAACCCCCAAACCAGATGGCCGTATCTTCTTCGCAAGGCCTGCCAGGCATTGTGGCCGGCGACACCGGAGACTCCAGTAATCAGCAAAGGCAGCGGAGGGGGCTGGGATGCGTCCAACTCGCGACTTTGGCTGCGGGATTCCATCCCGGGTACGTCCGAATTGATATTTAATGCGCCCTTCACAGCCAACCGATCCAGCAAAATCTTTCCGACTACTCAAAACGTGACGTCTCTTCGTGTAGCATGGTAGGAAGGCCATTCCAGCCCGCCAATCCCCCGCGCCCCAGCGTAACGACGTGTCACCCGACCGTGGGATCTACTTTACTTCGTCGGAGGGGCCGGGTAGATGTAACGAAAAAGGACGTTGAAAAAATCCTACGAAGATCTATTTCCTCGGCGCAAATCGACAGGTTACCGGATCGCGCTATTGCCTTGAGGTGGACCAACGCCGCGTCATGATCGACTGCGGATTGTTTCAAGAACGCGTTTATGAGTCTCGCAATTGGGGACCACCTCTATTGCCTCCGTCTTCCATCGATGCACTCGTTTTAACGCACGCTCATGTGGACCATTGTGGCCTCCTGCCCAGGCTCGTGGCACAAGGATTTTCTGGTCCGATCATCACGACCCAGGCGACGGCGGAGTTACTTGCGGTCATGCTGCGCGATTCGGCCAAAATTCAACTGGAAGACGCCAATTACAAGATCAAGCGACATCGGCGGGAAGGCCGTGAGAACGCCAAGCCGCAACCACAACCACTCTATACTTTGGACGACGCGGAACAAGCGATCCGGCAAGTTCAACCCGAAGCATTTCGCGACTGGATCACGGTCGTGCCGAATGTACGCCTCCAGTTTCATGACGCAGGGCATATCCTCGGTTCAGCATCACTCGAATTTGACGCGACGGAAGGATCGCTCCGACGCACGGTCATTTTTTCTGGCGACATCGGGCAGTGGAACAAACCGATCATTCCAGATCCAGCGCCAGTCAAACGGGCTGATTATGTCGTCATGGAGTCGACGTACGGAGATCGCGAGCATCAAGAAGAAGGGGACGTCGGCAGCAAGCTTGGCAGGATCATCCAAGAAACTTCAGCGCGCGGTGGAAAAGTCGTTATCCCGATTTTCGCCCTGGAACGTGCCCAAGAACTCATGTATCACATTAGTCGGCTTGTTCATGAGGAGCAAATCCCCAAGCTTCCCGTTTATGTTGACAGCCCCATGGCGGTCGACGTAACGGAAATCTTTCGTAAGTTCCAAGAACATTTTGATGAGGAGACCTGGAAGCTGATCAAGTTGGGCGAGCCACCGCTCCAATTTCCCGGCCTGAAAATGACCCGTTCCACGGAAGAGTCGCGGCTCATTAACGACGTACGAGGCCCGGCCATCATCATGTCCACTGCGGGTATGTGCAATGCCGGCCGCATTAAACACCATTTGCGACAAACGATCGAAAATCCAAAGAACACCCTACTTTTCGTGGGATACCAGGGGGAAGGAACGCTCGGACGGCAAATTTTGGACGGCAAACCCCGCGTTCGAATTCACGGCCGGGAATTTCACGTAAAGGCCAAGGTGGAACGGATCTACGGTTTCTCAGCCCACGGAGATCGTACCGATCTTTTGCGATGGCTAGGTCATTTGGAATCGCCGCCAAAGCACGTCTACCTTACACACGGCGAGGAAGATGCCTCACTAAGGCTCGCACACGATATCCAGCAGGAACTCAAATTCCCCGTCACCGTGCCCCAATACGAATCGGCGTACGATATCGAGTAAATTGCCGCCGCACGAGGTAGGTTGGTCACGAGCAATCGATCACGGCACCTTCGTTAGCCTGCCGTTTTCCCTGCATGCGACGGTCGATTCCTTACGGCTTCGGCTCGTCCTGGTTTTCCTCCAGCTGCGCGGTTGATACAGTCTGCGTTTCCACGCCGGCCGTTGGCACTTCATCGCGAGCCAGCCAAACGATGGCATTCAGCACTACCTTGCGGAAGTTTTGGTCACCCCAATTCCAATGGAAGTGTCCGCCGGTAAAGCCAAATCCCCGTCCCCCATCGGGACGCTCCGACACCCATGCGACGTGCTGGATCTCATGACGGGCCACGGCAGCACGGACAGCGGGATTTCCTGAATGGGGTCCGTTCGCACGTTTTAGCGTCGACTCCGGAGGATGGGCCGACAGGATTGGCGTGACACCGCTCATCTTCGGCCGAAATCGCATGTGATAGTACCATTCGTCATCGATCGAAAACGGCTTTACCCCGCGCGCCACCGGATGATCGGGGAACGAACGGAACTCGGCTTTCCAATGGGGATTCACCGACCAGTGGGTCTCGAAGTGGCCACCGATCCACTTGAGGAAATGGTCACCGACTTCGCCCTTCGGAACCTCAACACCATAATGAATGCAGCCTAGTCCCACGCCTTGGTCAGCTAGGTGACCTATCCGCTGAAGATGCGGATTTAACACATGCTTGTCTCCGCCGTCGCAATAAACGACAATCGCGTCCGCACCGTCAAACACCGCATCATCCTGTGGATATCCATTCCGGACGACATCGCACTGATAACCCATATTCTCGTGCAACCATTTTGCCAAGAGAGTGCAACCAGCAAAATGTTCGTGCGTACCATAGTCGTGACTGGCCGGGCCTGCGACAAAGACAATCCTTTTCGGAGCTGCCAACAGGTGACCGGCTCCGCAGAACAAGGCCACGATCAACGTTAATGCAACCGATCGCGTTATGTGCATGAGTAAATTCCTGTTGCCTGTTGTGGTTTGCCGGGGTTTTCCTGAGCGTAATGCTGGTTTCAAGCAAAAACGCCGAAACCGCTTGCCACTGATCTTAGGCCGTAACCGACCAACGAGCAAGCGATCGTTACGACGACCTTTGGCGCACGGAGGGGGAGTGTGCATGGGCTTTTCTGTGCGCAACGAAATGACGGTTCGCCCTGAGAGCGTGAAGGTGGGTTCCACGGACGCCGGCTGCTTGGCTGCACACAGTTAGATTGACAACACTTTTCGCCGTGCCGGACTTCTGGCGGTGTGCGCCACGGAAGTGAGCAACCCAACTACCGACGCTTGCGTCGCTGGAATCGTCATGTTGGCTTCGCGTAACCGACACTTTACACGCCGACGTAATCGCAGGACAAG
>JAQCHP010000164.1 GCA_027619595.1 Planctomycetota bacterium | reverse complement strand
GAAAAATTCTGTCCCCTTTTGCGCGATGAGGCGAATGCCAAGTGCGAGTTGCCGACCGGAGTGAATTCCGTCATGGAAATCATCATGAATGGCCGCGACCTCTCGGCAATTCAACAGGCCACTCAGGCAGCAATCGCGGCCTCTATCGATACCCCAGGGCTCGTGCGGATTTCCGCCGGCAACTACAACGGGCGCATCGGTAAGAGCTTCATCTACTTACATCCCCATCGACAGCCTACATAAATACGACTCTCCGTTCATCATTCGATCACCGTTCCCTCGAAATGACGTATTCCACTCAACCTGCGATCGATTCGAAGCTCACATGATCCTGGCCGGCGTCGCTAAGCAGTTCACCCCCGTTAACCTGCAACTCCTCAAGCAGGTCGGTGTCGATGACTTAGTCTATTACAACATGCGCGGCATGCCGACGGAACTGGAATCGCTGCGGGAAACTCAGCGGATCGCCGCGCAGGCCGGATTGCAATTGTCCGTCGTTGAAGGCGGCCCACCGATCGATAGAATTGTACTCGGAAAGGAAGGCCGAGATCAACAAATCGAAGAGTACAAGCGTGCCCTTGAGAACATGGGAAGGCTTGGCATCCGCATCTTGTGCTACAACTTCATGCCGCAAGTATCCGATATGGCAATGGTCGTGCGAACCAGCGTTCGGCATGCGGAACGAGGCGGTGCTCGGACCAGCCGATTCCGATTGGCAGATGTAAACGCGCAGACAATGCCCCACGATGAGTCCCCTACCACCGACGAACAAATGTGGGACAACTTGGAGTACTTCTTGCGAAGGATTGTTCCGGTTGCCGAAGCCGCAGAAGTGAAGCTGGCTATGCACCCGGATGACCCTCCCCTATCACCCATTTGCGGAATGGCAAGGATCATTCGCAGTGTAGAAAACTACGACCGGCTCCTGTCACTCGTCAATTCGCCCGTTAACGGCATCACACTTTGCCAGGGTTGCTTCGCCGAAATGGGCTGCGAAATCCCAGATGTTATTCGACATTTTGCCGGTCGAACACACTTCGTGCACTTTCGCGATGTCGAGGGTACGCCAGATGACTTTTACGAGACCTTCCCGGATAACGGACCACGAAACATGGTGGACGCGCTGCGGACGTACCAAGAAGTGAATTACCAAGGTTTCGCGCGAGTCGATCACGTACCCCTCTTGGCGACCGAACAGGGAGAATACGACGGCTACGGTATGCACGGCCATATTTTCGCCATTGGATACTGGCGTGGATTAATGCAGGCCGTGCTCGAACAAAACGTGAACTAGCGCAGAACCATGCCAGTATTACGCTTGATCGCCATCCTCGTTCACAGCGGTCGAGTATCCCAAACGCTTGTAGAGTTGCACTGCCGGCTGCCATGTCACGAGCGTTTCGACCTGAGACTCCACACAGCCCCGCTGCCAAGCCTCCTTTTCCGCTAGGCGTACTAACGTCGATCCGATGCCTGCCCTGCGACATTCTGGCAGAACGGCCAGCCAATTAATCTTGGCCGCAGCCCGGATGGAACGAACGTTCGCGGTTGAGGACGTATTGGTATCGGAAAGATCCAAAACGACAGATCCCATCAGCGGCCCATCCGACCTACCACCACCGAGGGCGATCCAAATAACCTTCGCTCCGGTAGCTGCAGAAAATTCTCGATCAAACCAGGCCTCGTCCCAGTCAACAGGTCGTCCCGTTATGGCCTTCCAAACCGTATTTTGAAGTTCCAGCCATTTGTGACGGTACAAATTCCCCGGCCAGACACGGTAAATCAAATGATCGACGTTGCAACTGCGATAGGTGGGCAGTAAGCCCTTCGACAAAGCTAACACCGGGCTCGTCTGCGACACGTCCAAAGAACTCATGGACCCTCATTTCCAACCAAGCCGAGATGGGGACGGTGGTGGACTCGGCGACACCGACTGCCATTTGTTGACGCTCCACTCCGAGGGTCGCTTGGTCCCCAGCGTATGAGGCGCTCGTTGCGTCGGAGGCGTCGAATATCCGTTGAAATTTTCGCCACGCGTCCCGTGGGACCACTCCTGGACTCGGCGCACGTTCGGAGATTCCTCCAGAGGTCGCCAAGGTGCGGACGGCGGCTCCAACTTCGGCAATTCGAACTGCCGAGGGTCAACCATTGGCGCTATTTTCAGTTCCCCAGGAATCGGCTGTGGCTCCAAGTCGCGGGGACTTATCGCGACTGGTAAACGAAAATCAAAATCATCCCTCCAGCGGACATCCGCGGGGACGCCAGTCGTAGGGAGGCCTGCGGAATGTAAGGACGCCACTTCCTTGCGTGCTTGAATTCTCGGCAAGACACTTTTATCCGTTCCCGCACGCGGTGAAGATACAGTGGCTGACTCCCGAGTGTTTTCAGCGCCCTCCAGTAGCGGAGTCGCTGACTGATGAATAGCATCGACGACCGTTGCGGGATCAGCGGCAACTCCGTCTTCCTGCAAAGGTCGTTTTTCAGCGGTATTGCCGTGAGCTAGCAACTGAACCAAAGACGGACCCATTATGATGCCGTCGCTTTTCGACCGAAGAGAAACGGTGAAAGCGTTGGGGAAAAGCCACCGAGCCACCTCATTGCGAAGTAACGTTGCCCCTGCAGATAGTCCAAGGACCAAGATCGCTGCCACGGAAATCGTCGCCACGCGCCAGCCAAGTAGGTTTTGGGAACGACGGTATGACCGCAACCGCCGCACTCGCACAGCAATGGAAAACTGGTCAACATCCGAACTCAGGCTGTTCTTACGACAGACCGATTCCTTTGCCAGACCCGGCGAATCCGCCGCTCGATACTCCGTCCAACCGAGCGACCTGGATTCCCGAAAGAAATTCGGCTGTTGGTCGTAGAGTGCCCGCGATCGCGGATTCGAAAGGACTTCATATGCCCATTGTAACTGCTTGAATCCGTCGGCCGACGAGCAATGGCCCGAAGGCCCAGCCACTATCAATTGCCGGTCCGGATGCAGTTGTTCAGCGCGTCGCAAATAAGCAGCTTTTAACGCGGCTGTGTCGACGTCGACGGGAACTTGTAACACTTCATAAAAGTTACACATGTCACAATCGGAAGAGAACTCCTCTCAAATGTCCATCGGAAAATTTGCCCTGTTCCCACCGCACCCGAGACCTCAAGCCCCAACCAAACTACGACCTACAAACTATTGCTCACAGTACCGCCACGAGGGCGATTCGTCAACAATTGGCGCTGTAAACCTGCCTTACGCGGGTAGGCTGGCAGAGGTTCACACATTTGCCAGTGCCGATAGGCAAGAAAACCGACAAGAGCCCTAGAATCTTGTCGATATCGGCCGTTAACGTCTGGATATAGGCCCGTCTGGAGCGACCTTCAGGCGTTGCCATAGCAACGACAAACGCCACCGAGAAACGCCAGCAGGAGCCGCGATTCGTGGCTCCCGCTCGCTTAATTTAGATTTTTCTCAGCTAAGCAGCTTCCAGTGTCCTTGCTTGCTGGGCCCATTGAATCCAATCCTGAATTTCGGAAAGATCGGGCTTCTTGCCAGTGCGAATAATACGTCGGCCCTCTTGCGTGCTCGTTAGTTGATCGACTTCAACTAACAAGCTCTGCGCATCGCGACCCGACAATTGATGTGGTTCTCGCACACCACACGCAACCAACAGTGCGGCGTCGTGCCCGCGAAGGTAGGGTACCTGACACATCAGGCGCGCCTGATCTTGCCAATCGCGAACAACGGCTGACGTCGTTCCCCGATGTTCCAACCTTTTAGCCAAAGTGACCGGGTCGCTCTGCACCAAGTCATTCACAGTTCGCACGCCCACCTGGTAAAGCCTTTCGGCCATCCTCGGGCCGATGGACGGCGCATCCACAACATCATCACCTCGATTGAGATAATATCTGACGGCCGATTTTGAGGAATCGGAAGCCATGATCGGCACATCTCCAAATGGAATGGTCGAACGATTATCGTCGGTACGACGCGGCCACGGCCACAACGTGGAATCGCTCGTATGATCCAACGAGGTCTGTAGTGACGACGAGCGCCAAATGGACGAACGATCTTCAGTTGACGATGCACCTTTCGCGCCGAACAAATTGACTCGACTTCCCACAGCGGGATGTTGATCGTAGAAATCCACCGCGTCACGAGTGCGCATGGCCGGTCGCGGCTGAGGCGACTCCGTCACCACGCCATCTACATTGACGCGTTCCGTGATAGTCCTCCGCACCAAAGTGTAGATGCTCACCGGAAATCGCTCAAACATCGGCACGATTTCACGAATTGCCGTAAAGACCAAGATCTGCTGCCCTGTGGCAGCCAACTCCGACAAGATCGGCACAAACTCGCGTAACCCGTCTAAAGTCCACTCAGCATGCCGCAAGTCAATCAATAGCGGCATTACACGTCCAGCACGACTGTAGGCGGCCACCAAAGCCAATTGCAGACATATTGCGACAACAGACTGCAATTCGCTGCGCAGTTCACTGTGCAATTGCCGCGTACCAGTTCGGCCTACGACCGATACCCCAAACCATTCATCAAAACTGACACCAAGCAATTCGCCCCTTGTCAGACGCTGCAACAGTATGGAAGTGTCCCGGGCAACTCCCAGTTCGTCCCGTCTAAAGTCGGCGTTGTGATGCTCACGTTCCAGCTCATACAATTCGCGAGTCAATCGATCTTGCTCAGCAAGAATCGCCAAATCGCGATCGATTCGCTCGACTCGGAGTCGAATGCTTACACTTTCGTCCTCGATTCGACTAATATGCCACGTCGTGTCCAAGCGACTTTCGCTCACGTGCAAGCTATTTTGAAGTTCCTTTTGCACGTCGAGCAGTCTCGCTCGTCGGTGACTGAGCCGATCCACAGCTCGTTCATGCAGAGTACTCACATTGTCTGCCATTGAACGGTCGCCAAATTCGCTTGAACGCCTCCCATCAGTCGTGGAATAACTTGAAATAACTCGATCGAGTTCCGTGCCGTCATTCCGCAACCGTAGTTCTTCGATCAGAACGCGCAACTGATCTGCGCTGTGCTCCAGTAGTTCCAAGCCCTTAGAGATCGTAATCTGGTGCAACGCACCCCGTGATCGCCGCCACGGTTCCCCCAAGTCTCTCGCGTCATTTGAGGGTGCACGGGCCAGCAGAGAGTCCACCAGCGATCGCAGATTGCGGACCGTCGCGGAAGAATCGTCAGCAAAAATTGCGTTCTCGATTTCAAGCGACTGGGACTCAAGCTCATCTAATTCCAAATCTAGCGAGCGAATAAGATAAGCCAGCTGATGGTTGGCTACCTGTGGAACCGTTTCCGGCTGCTCGAAATCCGAAGCTTGCAAACGACGTAACCCCACAACTTCTTCTCGTATCTGCTCGTGCAAGGCCTCCCATCGCACCAGATGCCGGTGGATCGCAGTTCCAGACCATCGATATTCGAATGGCTGGTGCTCCAATGTGTGCAACACATCGTGATCAGGGGTAGAATGCCGGCGCCACGTTGGGTATGGCTCCGTATTGCTCCGAGTCATTTCGGCCATTTGAGCACGGCGGCGAATCTTGCGGTCAAGCCGATCGATGAGACGCGCAACCCGTTCGATTCGTCGTGCAGTTTGTTCGCGTTCAATTTGCGCTGTGCGCAATTGTCGGTCGGCTTGCGCCAACTCCCGCACACGCGAATCACGAAGCGACGCCAGTTGATCCTCAAGTTGTTGACGCTCCGATTCCAACGACGTGCGACTCGAGCTCACTGATCCTAACGAATCAAGACGGTAGCGGCACTCGCGAATACGACGATGCCGGTCGTGCTCACCTTGATGATTTCGATGATTTGGAACTCGCGAGATGTGCAATCCATACCCAGCTGCCGCCTGCAGAATCGATGGCCAAACGACTGCTGGCAACGTCCCGTCACAGATAAACATACGGCGAAAATCTGCGTCTCCCAGGGAAGACACATTGGTCTCGCGCAATATGCCCACCTCGCCACTCAGTCGATTTGGCTGTCCGTTGTCGTCGACGACATCAAGCGTCGCCACCGAACCAGGATCGAGATGGGCTTCCATGTGACCCAGTGGCTGATGCATCCGGGTCCTGTAGAGCACCGTGGGTATGGAGTACATCAGATCAGATTTTCCCGAACCTGCGGGACCATAAATAAGATTCAAGCCCGCCGACAAGTTTTGCAGTCGCAGTGGACTCAGCTGTCCCTTCCGCTCCAAAACAACATTCCCTATTTTCACGATTTCGCTCCTTCGAAATTGTTGGGCACCGCTCGATACCGAGAAGTCTGCTCTTTGCAGACAGAAAATACGTTTTGCAACGTTGTCTCAGCACTGGGCATCATGCCTCCGCTTTGACAACAACCTAATCCATTCGAGAAAAAATGGGAACACGAGTTCCTACCGCAAAAACAAAGAAAATCGCATTTGCTTCGCCAACCAGATCAATCGAACTATGGCTGACGGCGATAACTAGCAGTCGAGAACGAACTGCAATTCAGCTTTGCTGAACAAAACAATCGAGGGAGTAACAAATGAAAGAGTACTGTGGCCTAGCCTGAGAATCGGAACGAGGCCATGAATCGCGGTCGGACGATTCAGCAGTATTTAAGAATTGGTTCCGCTGTCCTCACTGCGTTCCCCTTGCTCATTCCGCTGCTTTTCACGTTGAATCGCATCGAACACTTCTTGCCGATGCACAGGAATGGCCGCCGGAGCCTCTATGCCAAGACGCACTTTGTCACCCCGAATGTCGACGATCGTCACGACGATGTTGTCCCCAATGACGATACTCTCGTCGCGGTGCCGGGAAAGTACTAACATCGGAGACTCCTTCCATTGATTACAGATCGAGGGTACATGAGCGGATTACCAGCAAGTATTGCATTTAGCCAAGCGCTAGGTCGGAAGATTTTGCCAATTTCGGCAACTCTCGGTTCGGTCCTTCCGGTTGCAACGGGCACATTCACTCTGTAAACAGTATTGGATACAACTACGATATCGACCAGGCAAACTGGGAAAGTAATCGCGAGGCCCAGGATGACAGCTGCAGCAGCTATCGTGATTTTGCGGGTAGGTACAATGCTAGCAATCCCACCGGCAGCGCCATCCGCGGCGAAGGGAGCCACCCCCAGACGAAGTGAGTATCCGGGAGTAAGGCACACTGTCCGTGAGCCCGCCGACAGCGAACTCTCCTTTTCTTGGAGTTCCGGCTGGAATACGATAGGGGAACTGGACCGTCTCGCCATCCGAAACACACGCTTGCTCTCATACGCCCCACTCGTGGGAAAATCATGAAAACCGGTAGACTGCGGCAGCAAATCGCTTGGGAAGCCGCCCAAATCGCTTTTGGCCACCAAGAGATGGATCTGGAACAGGCTCGACGAAAGGCCTGTAGGCGACTCTCACGCGGCCGCGTTCGCCCCCAGGACATACCGCAGGATACGGAAATCCGAGCACAACTGCGAGTTCTTTCGATAGGCTTTCGTGCGCTCGAGCGGCCACCCGCTGGGGACCACAGTTTGGCGTCGATCGAGGATCCCACTGAGTCGTGGCAGTCCTGCCGGGAACATTTTGAAGCACTGCTGTTGCCCTTGGAGCATGTCCGCGAATCTCCACTTACTCACCCGGAAGCCGACGTGCTGTATCACAGCCTGCAAGTTTTCTCACTGATCTATGATGCCCGACCCTTCGACGAAGAACTTCTCCTGGCGGCACTGCTGCACGACGCAGGCAAGGCGATCGATCCGCGAAAGCCACTCGATGCGTGCCTTGAAGCACTGTGCGACCATGTTTCCGCGCGGACTCTCTGGTTCATCGAACAAATGCCCCAAGGCTATTTGCTACTGGCGGGCACAGCCGGCGTTCGCCTCACAAGACGCATGCGTGGCAACAGCGACTATGACGAGCTACTCTTGCTCTGCCGCTGCGACCGCCAAGGCCGCCGCAGGGGGGTAAGCGTCCCCGATGTGGACGAAGCGCTCGACATGATTGAGCAAGTTCGTGAGATGTACGGTTAGCGATCCACACCGGCAGACTTGTTGAACTGGATTTGCACGCAAGTGAGCACTGGGTGGGCTGACGGTCCTAGGCGTCTTCTTCTAGTTCCGAACTCCACGGCTCCCACAGGTCGCTTTCCTGCGCATCACCCACCTGCGACATTTCATCGGGCCGGACTGCCGGCCAGACCAAAGTAAACACGCTGCCCACCCCCGGCTCGCTCGTGACCAGAATATCTCCTTGATGCTCACGCATGATCTTCTGGCTCACTGGCAGCCCCAATCCGGTTCCGCGGTTTCCTTTTCCAGACTCGAATACCGAAAAAATCTTGGAAATGCTCTCGGACTCGATTCCTGGACCATTGTCTCGCACGACAACCCGCAGTAGGTGTTGAATTTGGTCCCATTCGGTCGCGATGTCCACTCGGCCTTCAGCAGTCTGCTCGGCCGCATCGAGAGCATTAGTGACCACATTGAGGATCGCCCGATGAACACCTTCGGCGTCGAAAACCATCTGCGGAATATCGCCCAATTGCGGCAAATTAAGCAATACTGACAGGTCCCTGGCACGAACCTGCATCAGTTCAACGACCTCCTCGACGATCGCATTTAACAATGCAGGCTGGCGGTCAGGCTTCCGTTCCTTACTAAAGGACAACATATCCATAACCAAATTGGAGATCCGTTCCTGGTTCTTTTCGACCATTCCCCAGCCTTTGCGCACCACGTCGGGGTTACTGTCCTTCAGCCCTTCTTCAATCAGGTAACTTCCACCGCGAATCCCCTGAAGAATATTCTTAATGTGATGCGACAGACCCGCGATGGTTTGGCCGATTGCGGCGAGCCGTTCGCTCTGCACCATGGCGGAATAGTAAGTTGTATCTTCCACGGCCAGCGCGGCTTGATGGCCGATGGCGACCATTAACTTTAGGTGTTCGTCGGTAAATTGACGGGGAACTTCATCGCGAAATGCTCGGGAAGGAGGAGTATACGTGTCAATGTAGATCGCACCGACCATTCCATAGCGTCCCATCATGGGGACACAAATGGCCTCACGCACTCCCTGGCGAAGGATACTTCGTGCGGCATCAAACCGGTCATCCTGTCGGGCATCGCTCGTTAAGACCCCCTCACGCTTTTCTCGTACATATTCCAAAATGGTCCGACTAATCGTGATCGTCTCGTTGGACTCTCCGTTCCGTCTGTCTCGGCGTACTTTTGGCACCCATTCTTCGGAGCCACGATCGTTTAGCATAACGCAACCACGATCGGCTTCGACCCATTCGAAAATCAATTCCATAATCCGGGTCAGAAGTTGATCAATATCCAGCGTATGACTTACCGCCAGTGCCGTCCGGTACATGATCTGAAGATTTTCTTGCGCGCGGGCAACCGACAGGCCAGTCGTCGCTTCGCCCGAGACCGCTGGCAAGAAATTGTCGCCTAATGTACTTATTATTTGAGACTGCTCCAACGGCTCCGCATTCGTAGAGACGATATTGACCCCTCCAGCGACTTCCGTGGCAGAATCCAGCACGCTAGTGTAGATCATTTGAGTGCGACCAAGCCGAATTCGGTCGCC
>JAQCHP010000163.1 GCA_027619595.1 Planctomycetota bacterium | reverse complement strand
AGCCTGCTGGAAGAGCGTGAGCCAATTCGCCCGTTTCAACTCGTCGAGTGATCGTAACCCATAACATATCTGGGGAAGCTGCTGGACGATCCAGGGGTCATCGAGGGCAGGCAGTGCCAATTCCGGAAGGGTCCACCCCAACCACTGAATACGCCGACGGAACATTGCCGCAGGCTCCGGATCGTTTGGGACGATAGACGACAACAAGGTGCCCGCATGCTGCGAGAGAATCCGAGCCGCTTGTTCCAGGTCTTCAATTCCGACGGGAGTCTCGTCCAAACACAAGTCTTCCCAATACGTGCGGCGGCGCGACTCGACTTGCCCGCGCGATGGATTGAAAAACAATTCGTCGACCGTACGGAGTTGATCCTTGTTGAGCCAATCACGTTCCACGCAAGATGCCATGGTAACCCGCGCGTCGCCACTGGCGGCCTGAATGGCCAGTCCGAGAAAGAGCGGTGCACCACGGACTCGGGACTCCGGATCCAATCGCACGCCGCGCCCGCCCACCAGTAGCCCCCGATCCTGCGATTGCGGTCGTAGGCGGACAAGCCGGTCGGGAAACGCCTCCAACAGGGATTGCATGAGGGCGACCTCCGGGTCTGCTGCTCGGTTGCTTAGCGGAAAATCACATAGACGGTAAAGTTGTTCCGCCACGCGCAGGACTGACTTCGCCAAGTTGCTGTCAAGGGCGAGATCGCCATGCATCGTGCGGCGAGTGACATGGAAATCTTGTAATGCCACTACACGATCGACCAGGTCTGATCGCGTGCGCTGCGTGCTCTGATCGCGAGGCCCCTGGACCGCCGACCTGGCACCGGCCCGGAAAGGGTCCCGCTCCGTCAATACAGCAGCCGCCACAGTCGCCTCGCGCAAGACTCCACGTTCGGCCCCTGCCAAGATCAGTCGACCGAGACGGGGATGTGTGGGCAATCGAATCAATTGTTGCCCGATAGGCGTAACCCGGTCAAAAGCGTCGATTGCCCCGAGCAGTCGCAAGAGTCGGCGCGCGTCAGCAACCGCATCCACAGGAGGCGGGTCGATCCACGGGAATGCGCTCAGGTCCCATTCCCCCCAAGCAAATAATTGCAACACCGTCTGGCACAAGTCGCTGCGCACAATTTCAGGCGGATCATGCAACACGCGCGCGGCGTGCGATGTCTTTTCCCACAACCTCCAACATTGACCAGGTGCAGTTCTGCCAGCGCGGCCGGTACGTTGGTCGGCGGACGCTCGAGAGATGGGTACTAGATCCAAACGTGGTAGACCAACGGCAGGATTAACTCGCATTTGTCGCGCCGTTCCGCAATCGACGACCGCCGTCACGCGATCAATGGTAACCGATGTCTCCGCCACATTGGTCGACAGGATGATCTTGCGACGGTCAGTCGGTGCCAGCACCCGATCCTGGTCGTCTGGCGCCAGATCCCCATACAGCGACATCAGTTGAAAGCCGTTTTGCTGGGCAAAATCGGCGAGTTGATCGTGACAACGCAAAATTTCGCCAACGCCCGGAAGGAATACCAGTACATGTCCGTCAGTTTCACGACAGGCGCGTGGCACGACCGAAGCGACTTGTCGATCCAAGGGCTGACGATCCCGCGAGGGCACATAGTGGACTTCCACCGGATAGACGCGGCCGGCGCTACATATCACCGGACAGTCTCCCAAGCGGGCAGCCATTGTCTCCTGATCCAAGGTCGCACTCATGACCACGATGCGGAGGTCGTGGCGAAGGGTCTGTTGCAATCGAATTAGATAGCCCAGGAGCGTATCCATCTCCACGCTTCGCTCATGAAATTCATCGAGAATCACTGCGCCGACTCCCGACAGGTCGATATCGTCACAGAGCCTCTTCAACAGGATACCGGTGGTCACCACCAGCAGTTGCGTCGCGTTACTTGCACAGCGATCGAATCGAACGTGATACCCTACGGCGTCTCCGAGAGTCGCGTGTTGCAGTTTGGCAATCCGATGAGCGACGGAACGGGCCGCCAACCTGCGCGGCTGGACAAGAATCACCGATGAGTGTGGAGTTTTGAGGTCGCTGAGAATGGCGCTGGGAACGAGAGTCGTTTTTCCGGAACCGGGCGGCGCGCTGACGACGACAGCGCCGGTTCGAGAGGCGACAACAATCCGCGGCAAGTCACTGGCAACGGGCAACTCGTCAACGTGCATGAGGTAACTCTAAGGGAGGTGGCCCTATGAAGAGCGTCCGGTCGCCAGCTGAGCCCGTTTAGCTTCGACAAAGTTCACGTGATGTGGTATGTGTTTCGTAATTCGTTGCAAGAGCACCTGCAGTGTTATCGGACCGTCCATGGAATGAAACCCCGTTCGGTCAAAGTACTCCGGTGGTATGGCTTTCAGAATGCGCGCCACATGACGTCGCACGCTTTCGATTAGGTGCAACTCCTCTTCGATGTCGCGAGCGTCATACTCGAGACGAGCGGCAAACAGGTCAGGGTCACCCCCAAAGAGGGTTGGCTCATGCTCTGCGATGACTCGTTTCATGCGATCGGCATAGACCGGCTCGAAATCAGCCAAATGGCAAATGACTTGCCGAGTCGACCACTGCCCGACATTGGCATTGGTTGCCCCAACGCTGTTCGGCCCGACCTGGGGAACCGCATCCAGTTCCGAGGATGTCATCCCCGCAATCGCCGACCGCAATTGTTGTGGTCCGGCCAAGTAGTTTTGAATCAAATCGGTGTAGACCATCGGAGGCTCTTTAGGGGTTGTCGTATTTGTCGTAACGGTTTTTGAAGCGGAAAAGGGCAGGCACCGGTTCCACAACTTTTCTGGCGACGGTCATCGTATCAGGCCGTCCGAATCCCGGTTAGATGGCCAACTTGGATTCCTGTCGGTTCATCGGCGTGTAATCCGGTGAAGGGAGCAAGCCAGCGCATTGACCTGGCAAGTTGGGGTCGACGCGATTTCGTTGACGCATCCGGCCTAGGTGTGTATCATCAATCTTGCGGCGTGGGGAGCTCCGGAACATCTCCTCGAAGCGTTTCTTCAACGATCCTGCTTGGGCAAACCCTGACAAATTGGGCCAGCCCTGCCATACCGTCAATTCGGCTCCAGTAATCGAAACCCTGCTTAAAGGACGTTACGCAACCATGGTGCAAGCAATCAAGTGGACATCGGCGATCATTGCGACATTCGTTTGCATCGCTACATCGTCGGCGGTTGATATCACATGGAGCGGCGGGACAGGCAATTGGAATGGCACCAATTGGAACGCCGGGGTCACGGCCGCTTCCATCACGGGATTCACACGCGGGGATGGTCGGATTAACGACAAGTTTATCGTCAATGGAGCGGGTGCGATCGTCAACTACAGCCTGGATGGGGAAGGGGGCGGATTCCGGCCGCGGCAGGGGGTCTCCTACGAGATCAAGAACGGCGCCCTGTTTTCCGTCAACGCCGCCGCCGCCGGCTTGGAGGCGTTGCCGACCGAGCTGGACGTATCGACTTTGGAAATCGATGGGGGGACGTTCCGCCGCCAAGGACGCACGGACGACGAAGGGTTTGACCTAGGGGGCGGAGCATTGGTCCTGGGATCTTTTCGGTCCGACGACCGAATTGGGCAGGGCGTTCCAGCGCTCGGCACGCCCGCAATTCAGGTCAACCTTAGCAACGGCGGCAAACTCGACAATGAAGGGCAATTGTGGTTTGGATCGCTGACCGATCACCACCCCAGTCTGAATGTACAGGTGCAAGTCAACGGCGGCACGATCGACCTTCATGGTGGCAACGTTCCTCCCGCCGGATCGGACATCTCAGCCGACTTGCTGTTTACTTACAGTGGCTCAGGATCGTAGGAATATTTTATCAATTTCACAGGCGCTGGCACGCTGATCGTTGATGCACCGGGAATCAAGATCGCCACGGCCACGCAGTCTGGAATCGCCGTGGAAGAAAACATTTCGTATCTGAATCTCTGGCAAAGAGGTCTTCTTCGATCCAATGGCACATCAGGACTGACGGTACCTCCGCTGGACTTTGCAAGTTTTTTCAACGTGACGGGGACTCCAGGCATGAACAACTACACTCTCACGAGTAAAGCGACCGCCGGCAATCCAGCCGACGTAAATGGGGATGGCGGCGTCGATGGAGCCGACTTGGGAATTCTATTCAACAATTGGGGACCAGCGACTGCGAACACTCCCGGAAATTTCGACGGAAGCGGCGAGGTCGACGGGGCCGACATTGCATTTGTCTATAACAATTGGACCGGTGACGCCCGTAGCACGGCCAGTGTTCCCGAACCAGCAAGTTTCGCCTCAAGTGGGGCGGGAATCATCTGCGCCTTGGTGGCTCGCTTTCGGAGACGCAAGGCGGTACCGACCAGCGCCTAAGCAGGGAAGAAGAGGGTTCTCACGGAGGCGCGGAGACACGGAGAAAAGGTCATGGGCTCGCTCTGTCGCCTGACCGATTTGCTCGTGTTCTGACTCGGTAACCCCGCTGCGTCGCTGGTTCCGTTCTTCGTCTGTGCCTCTGCGGCTCTGTGTCTCTTCCTCTGTGTCTCTGTGTCTCTGTGTCTCTGTGAGAAGATTGTTTCGGATGTTGTGGCCTCGATCCGATCTGCGAAAGTTGCGAACTGCAACCCTTCTTACCGAAGTTCTTCTAAGACACCCTTGACGAGCAGCGGCATGACCGCCGTAGCGTCCGCATAGACCTCCGCGAAACGGCCGCCGTCCTGTGGAGATACGAACTTGCCCCAACTCACTCCTTCCGAGTAAGTGCAGCCAGATAGACCACCCCAGTGCGTCGGCTCAGGACAAATGCGAACGCCGTATTGAAACCGGGGGGCTGCCAATTTTGTCCCTACACGACTATTCGTAATGTCGTAAAAGGGCGCGACTTGTTGTGCCCAGTTTCGGGGCACTCCACCGCCAATGGTCAAGATTCCTAGTTCTTGCGCTGAGCCAATGCGTCGCGCATACTCCATCAAATCGATAAATGGATTGAACGCCGGCACCGTTTGAAATGCCTCAGCGGGGGATAACCCCGCCCGTTGCTCTGGGTCTCGGGCCAGCGCCCGATTCATAGCCCAGGTCGCCACATCCAGCCCCATTTCACTGTCAGTAAAGGCCGGAATGAAAACGGGGACCTGCTTCTCATAGGCACTGCGAAGAATGCCAGGGCCTTCGTCCAGCGCATGCAGTCGTGCACCTAAGGCTCGACACAACCGTGCTGAAGACCAAGTTCCGTCTTCTGGAGTTGAATCGGTCAAGACGGCCGATACCAACCGCTCCACGTCGTTCAGGTTGGACTCCATTTCCAGCGTGTCGTAGATCCGATTGTACCCCTGTTCAAAGAGTGCCTCATCGTTGTGATGCGGATCGTATCGGTAGTGCGTAAGCCCGATGGCCTCTGTTAAACCGTGCGCTATCAGGGCGCCAGTCGCCACGACCGTCTGTACGATACCGTGATCGATCAAATCGCAGACAATGCGTCCTTGTTTGGCCACCGTCATCGCACCGGAAAGGGTCATCACGACGTGACAACTATCGCGCTGCGCCATAAGTTTCAAGATTTCAAACGCCTCCCCCAACTGTCTTCCTCCAAACGCAGTTCGCGACATACTGCGAAGCAGGTCCCCGAAGGTATGACAGTCTGCGAGGGACAGGCTTTCCAAGGGTACCAATCCATCTTTCCGGCCATCGTGTAAATGTCGCGACTCCATCGAAATTTCTGTCCTGTTGCGGGTGCTATGACAAAACAACCAAGCCCAAACTGGCCTTGGGCGACAACTCTCAAACGGAACCAGCACCATAGCAAGACGGGAAGCACTGGCCAAGACGCGCGGAGGCTGGCCGCTGGGACGATGAATCAAGTACGTAGCTGGATGGCACCGGCTTGGTAAGTCCGAAAATGGCGTTCGCTGGTACCGTCAGTCATCTTTGTAGGGACGGGTAACAATGGATTTGACAATTATTTTGGGCCAGGGCAGCCCCCGAACCCAGACCGGCGCAGGTAGACTGTAGACGGAAACTACGAGATGGCGATGGACGCGGCGAGGGTCTCGGTTCTACCACCGCCACGCGCCGTCGTTGACATGCGCGCTGGTTCGGTCACCCTTATGCTTCGTACTCGTCAACGTCTGGGAAAATACGTCATTGAGCGACGACTGGCCGAAGGCGGGTTTGCGACGGTCTATCAGGCGCGCGATACGATCGAAGGCATTTCCGTGGCGCTCAAGATTCCTTACGCCCACATCCTGTCGGGGGAGGCCTTTCGCTATTTTCGCCAAGAAGTTCGCTTGGTTTCCAAGCTTGAGCACCCCAATATTCTGCCTCTCAAGAATGCCGATTACGTCGACGGCCAGTTTGTCATTGTTTCTGCATTGGCGGAGACCAGCTTAGACGATCGGCTGCAGAAGCGAATATCCACGGCTACGGCAGTCCATTACGCGGAACAAATGTTGGCTGCAGTGGCTTGTGCTCATGAACATCGTATCATTCACTGCGATATCAAACCCGAAAATTTTCTGTTGTTCTCGGAACACCGAATTCGCCTGACCGACTTTGGCATTGCTCGCGTGGCGCAACGCACCTTGCGCGGATCCGGTGCTGGGACGGTTGGTTATGTGGCACCAGAGCAAGCGATGGGCCGCCCATCCTTCCGATCCGACGTATTTTCCCTGGGATTGGTGGTGTACCGCATGTTAAGCGGTCACCTACCCGAATGGCCTTATACGTGGCCGCCGAAAGGGTACGACCGTCTCCGTGAAAGGCTACATCCTGACTTGGTGGACTTGCTGCGAAAATCATTGGAATTGGAGTCTCGCAAGCGATTTCGCGATGCGACGCGTATGTTGGCGGCCTTTCAGCGGATTAAGTCGCCGTTGCGAACCACGGAGCGACTTCGGCGCACTCGCAAGAAGAAAACAACCGCGAAGGATTGGCAACATATGCGCCGCCATCAATTCCTGCGGCAGTATGGTAAGGCGTTGGCGATTTGCACGAGATGCACCTTTTGTGATGGACCACTCTCGGAATGCATGCAGTCCTGTCCTTGGTGCGGCGAAGCCCAGAAAAAATTTCACGGGACCAGCACTTTTCCACAGTCGTGTCCCCGCTGCCTGCGCGGTGTGAAGTCGGACTGGCATTACTGCGGCTGGTGTTACGGGGCCGGCCTGGAAACTTCGAGTACGCGCGAGTACCAGGATCGACGGTACTCCGGGCGCTGCAAGAATGTCCGCTGTCAACGCCGGCAACTGATGCCCTTCATGAAATACTGCCCCTGGTGCCACGTTCGGGTCCAGCAGGCATGGCAAATTCCTGGCAATTCCCAAAAATGCACTCGTTGCAGCTGGGGGGTCCTGGGCGCGTTCTGGTCCTATTGCCCCTGGTGCACTAAACGAATTACCGACTAACGGCGAATTCCAGCAACTTCCTCCGCAAAACTTTGAAGACCATGACAATTTGTTCACAAGTCTTGACAGACGGCAGCGACGAAATGCCTTGGCAGGTCCCCTTCGCAGGGGGGGAACTATCTGTATTTTCGCGCCGCAGCCCGGAGAAACAGACCGCGAACGAAGACTCGCTCGCAATCGTGACCCTCGGCGAAACGAACGGTGTGATTGCCATTGCCGATGGCTGCGGCGGGATGGCGCAGGGAGGTCTGGCGTCTCGCAAGGCCATCGACGCGCTGTTAAATGGGCTCAAGGCTGCCACCGACGCCGGGGAAGGACCTCGAGCCGCAATCCTTGATTCGATCGAACAGGCGAACCGAGATGTTTGCGATTTGGGGACCGGGGCGGCCACGACCTTTATTTGCGTTGAAATCGACCGGTCGTTCGTCCGCCCGTACCATGTCGGTGATTCACAGATGTTGGTCGTCAGCAGCCGAGGCCGTGTAAAATTCGAGACGGGCGCACATTCCCCCGTAGGGTACGGGGTCCAAGGGGGATTCCTGTCGCCCGAAGAGGCCATTCATCACGAAGACCGACACCTTGTTTCCAATGTGCTTGGCTCGCCGGATACCCGCATTGAGATTGGCCCACGTCGCCGGTTGGCACCCTGGGATACCCTCGTCTTGGCCTCCGATGGCCTGTTCGATAACCTCCGATTCCCCGAAATCTGTGACATCGTACGCCGTGGCCCACTGCAAAAGGTCACTCGAGAATTGGCGCGACAGGCTCTGGCACGTATGGCCGCTACCGACCCGGACCACCCCAGCAAGCCCGACGATCTGACATTCCTCGTCTATCGACAACGCAGCCCGACCAGATAAACCCCAACAAATCGGCAATAAACCGACAAATAGACAATAAACACGGAGCCCAGCAGCTAAGTCGGGTTGCCTCAATCGGCCACCTTGGCCAGCGGCTCCACAGCCCGATTCCCAATGGAAACCACTGGCCCAAGAAAAATAGATTTTTTTTAAATAATGTTGCACGAAAGCTTGAAAGTGCTTAACATGAGGATGTTGAGCAAGCTGGAAGCGAGTACGTGATAGCTCGTTTCCCAGAAGTTTGCCGGATTCTCAGTACCAGTGGGTTTGTTGCTAGTGAACCGAAGTTAGCCACGATTGCCTAGGGATTCCTTACGGTAGTTCGTGTTATTCGGAAACCTAGCCTCTGCTTTGCCCGTTCTTGGCTTACTTCCAATCGTTGTAATGCCAAGTGCTAAGCGACCGAGGCGATTTTACGCCCAGGTTACCGCCTGAATCGGACACCATCGTATTTCTTTTGGTGACTTTTGATTATGGCTTAGCTAGTGGTTCAGATAATAATAGTGGTTTGTATTGCTTTCGTTTGACTTCAAATTTCGTTGAGACACTTGCGGAGAGACTTTTATGGGTATGAACAAAACATTTGCGCTGGGGGTAGTTCTTTCTGCCCTACTGGCCACTACCGCTGCGGCGACGACGTGCGCGACGGGCGTTCCTGTGCAGCTTAGCTCGGGAAACTGGTATCAGTTGGTGAGCGGCGGCGGGTCGAACGTGACCTACGCACAAGCCAAGGCAGCTGCCGCTGCACTGAGCCACTTGGGAAATCCAGGGTATTTGGCGACAATCACCTCGGCCGCGGAAAACAATCACATCGCAAATTCGATCGGGAGCTACAGTTCGGCGTGGATCGCTGGTACTGACTCGGCGGCCGAGGGGATGTTTCGCTGGGACGCGGGTCCTGAGAACGGGAATTTGTTTTGGAACGGTGCTCCCGTCGTTTATGCAAACTTTGCTGCGGGTGAACCCAACAACACGAATAACGACGATTTCGTGGAAATCGCCTGGTGGTCCGCAACTTGGAATGACGCCACGGGAAATTTTGGTAACTGCTATGTCGTGGAATACGCCCCTATTCCCGAGCCAGCTGCCGGAATCCTCGGCCTCGCAGGTATGGTGCTGACCGGACTGATGGGACGACGTCGCATCGGTTAGTCGATTTTTAGAACGCAATCTCAGGCAACCGAACTGAAGAAGACTGCGAAGTCGGTTCGGTTTCCTGGTACGAAGTATCTCTCCATTCGCCCCTGAAGGATTCCGGGGCGATTTTTTTTTGGTCTGACGGCACCCACGTCTTCATCATTGGCTCGCTCGACAGCGTTGGTATTGCTTGCGGCATCGCCAACCATTCTGTATCTTGAGGGCCAAACATCGCCCCTACGGA
>JAQCHP010000162.1 GCA_027619595.1 Planctomycetota bacterium | reverse complement strand
GATTGCTGTCCAGCACCCCCCCGCCGGCCCGTCAACCCGGTTTCCTAGCCACAGGCGGCCTATGTGCCACCACCTTACCGCCATTTGTCGGTTGCGATAATCTTTCCCTTTCCCCGCTTGTCACGTGGGCTATGATTAAAGGGGCTGGGGCTGGGGCTGGGGCTGGGGCTGGAATTAAAGGCTAGGCAGAATTAACAGGTGCTGTTGGCATGAAACGGGCCGTGCTCATTGTGCTCACGATACTAGGCCTCCCTATCACATTTAGTGGGTGCGCGCGTCCTACCGACATTGAAACGGCGGAGGAACTGCTGAGTCGCGGTGACTATCAACAAGCGATTCAGCTGTGCGACGCGTTTCTGGCGCAAGATTCCCGCAGCGTGGAATGGCTCACCAAAAAAGGTCGCACGTATATCGAAATGAAGGAATACGGGTCGGCCGAAGAGGTATTACTTCGGGCCGTTGAGCACGCACCGGGCGATTCCGAGCCGCACTACGAATTGGAACGACTTTATCTCCGCACGAATCGCAGCGATAAGGCACTCTACCACGGCAATTTAGCCGCAGACTCGGACCCCAAAAACATTCTGCGTGTTCCCGATGCATCCCGGATGGAAACGGCAGAAAACAGCGTTGGAGCCGAATCCATCGAGTCGGCCGCGGGCGAGGATACCTCGACTGTGTGGCCCACAGATCGGAGGCGGTTGGAACGCGAGTCGGTTGGATCGGCAGGGCTTCCTGAGCACGGCGCCGCGAAAGGCCGCGAGCGGAACCGCGTACCGGCGGAAGTGCCTAGTGCGAGTCGATTGACCGACTCTGCGATTTTGAGACATCGCCGACAAGGAAAAACGGTACCGAATTCCAAAGAACGGCGAAATGGCTTCGAACAGTCCGATTCCCCATGGTCCGAGGCAGATAGGCCAGATCGACCCACGACAGTTCCACGTTCCGGCCTCGAATTCAATCGATCCCTCGGTACAGCTCCAACTCCGTCGCGTGTTCCCATGCCGGGCCGGGATGGCGAGTCGGACTCTGAGCAGACGGCGACCACAGTTCCGGGATGGCAGAATCGTGCTTTCTCGCTTTCTGCACCCCCACCAACTGGCGCGAACTCACAATTTGCTCCGGGAGGAGTTCGCTGGCATTCTGCTAGTGGCGGAGTAGCTGCATGGCCTCCCTCGGACGCTGGCAGTTTAGGACGGCCACTGCCCAGCCTCACCAGCTCGCCGACCCCCAGCTTGTTTTCCGTTAGGAATTACGGCGGTGACGCCCCTTTACCACCTCGGGGTGTAGCACCGGGCATTCGGCCATCGATCTCCGCACCGCGTCCAGCACCGCTGCGGTCGGGCGTACGGACCCAAATGGGCCCCTTACCGACAGCCCCCAGCGGAAATCCGTAAGGATTTCATGTTCAATTTGGGTGGAGACGGTTGCGATGCACAACCGAATTATCCGTAGGGTTGTCACATCCAGCAAAGTTGTCCAGGTTGCGACGTAGGGGGGGGCATGGTAGCGGATTTGGCAAGGACGCGTGCCGACTTGGGCCCGTGCTCCTGCGATGCAGCTCACCTGGTTCGGCTGGCGCTGACTGCCATTAGTCTAGTGGCGTTGACGTGTTTCTGTTCGGATGAGGTACGACTGTACGCCGCGACCATCGCCAAACCGCTCACGGGACGTGACGTCCAGGCCGAATCAACACGTTCTATCCCTTGGTCGCAACTCGACCCACATTTTTCTGGCCAAGTCAGAAAAGTTGTGAAGCACCCATGTATGTTTCGGCGGATGCCCACGGAAATGATTCGCTGCGATCGCGACTTGTTTTCGTTTCTTATTCGCTATCCAGAGGTAGTCGCCAATATTTGGCAATTGATGGGTATTTCTAAGGTGACCGTCCAGCGCGTGGAAGCCAAACAATTCACGGCAAGTGACGGTGCCGGAACGACCACAGATGTACGGCTGGTTTACGACGACGGAAAAACGCAAATACTCTATTGCCAAGGCGAATATCAGGGGCCATTGTTTAAACGCCGACTACGGGGAAATTGCGTGCTGATACTGTCGTCGTCGGCCGGTTCCGACCAATCCGGAGCGACCCAGATCACGGCCCGCATGGACGTCTTCTTGCGAATTGAGGATCTAGGCATTGACGTACTGACTCGCACTTTACATCCGCTCTTAGGGAAATCTGCCGACAGAAACTTTGTGGAAACGTTGGCATTTGTGGAAAAGGTTTCCCGTACGGCCGAAGAAAATGGACCAGGGATGGAACGCTTGGCAAGCCGGTTAGCCGGAGTTGACCCGGCCGTTCGGACGCGATTCGCTGAGGCATCGATGGCAGTCTATCAGCGACAATTGACGTTGTCGGCGATTCCAACAGCGGTTGACTCACCTTACGAGGATGTTCCAGCGTTGCCGCACGGCGATTATGGAAGTTGGTACAGTACGCCTCGGATAGCCGTTCGTACCAGCGTTCTGACGCCGCAGGTTCGCGCCACGCCGCGTGGGCCTTAGCTCGGTTTCAACGCGTCCCCAGGCGTTCCTGAGCGATCTCACGGACGGCGCGTAGATCGGTCTTGCCGGTTCCCAGCAAAGGAATCGCTTCCACTTCGACAAAGTCCGGTACGGCCGGGACCCAGAGGTTGGCGATTCCTTGTGAGCGCAATCGTTCGCACAACTCTCCGGGAGTTCGATCAAGCGGCGTGTGTACGACCACCAGACGCTCGCCTTTCTTAGGATCGGGGAGCGACGTCACGGCGATTCGAGGTGGTGCGTCCGCATCGTCGCCGACAATCTGTTGCAGGGCATCTTCGATGAGCCCGTGTGGCACCATTTCTCCGGCCAATTTCGAGAACCGGCTTTCACGTCCTGTGATGACAATGAACCCGTCGTCGTCGATCATGGCGAGGTCACCCGTCTTGTACCAGCCATCGTTTAATACGCGTTTTGTCGCCTCCACATCGTTCAAGTAGCCTTTCATGACATTCGGTCCGGCGATATAGAGCATTCCCTGACAGTTTGCTCCGACGGCTTGGTCGGTCTCAAGGTTCAAGATGCGTGCGGCGATTCCTGGGACCGGACGACCGACCGTGCCTTCACGAGATAAGGCCTGAAAGTTGACCAGTTGTCGGGACGCGGGGACGTTGACTGATACCAGCGGGGACAATTCGGTGGTTCCGTACCCTTCGACCGGTCGCACCGCAAACTTTTCGTGGAAAGCATCGGCCAGTAAGGGCGACAGTCGTTCGGCACCGGTCACGACAACATTTAACGAAGCAAAGTCAGTTGATTCGCAGCGCGCCACGAGCGGCCGTAGAAACGTAGGCGTTGACACCAAAATGGTGGCCTTATGTCGACGCGATAACTTGCCAATCTGTTGTGCCTCTAACGGGTTGTAGTGATAGATCCCTTTGATATCAAGGCCCAACACACACCAAAGGGTTACGGTGTAACCAAAAGCATGAAAAAATGGCAGGATCCCGATCAGCACATCGGAGGAGACGAGGTGGATGACGTCCTGAATGGCTTGCACGTTCGAACCAACGTTGGCATACGTCAGCACCACCCCTTTCGGTACACCCGTGGATCCGGACGTAAAAATTGTGGTCATTTCCTCGTGCGGATCGAGCTTAGAAAGGCTCCAAATCGAGTCCAACAGCCAAGCGGGAAATAGATATGCCTGAAGAAAAGCTACTGCCTTGTCGATCGTGGTGGGTTGATCTCGCAAGTCTTCCAGCATCACCCATTCCACTGGTAGATCGAAGGTGAATCGTTCGCGGAAATTACGGCTTGTAATAACGTGGCGAATACCGGCTACCGCCACGCAATGCTGGAGCGAATCCAGGGACAGAGAATAATTGAGATTGACGACGATGCGACGGTCAAGTGATAGTGCCAGGTTCGTAACGGCCCCAGCAACCGAGGGTGGCAAAAGGACACCGATCCGTTGATTTGTCCCAGTCGGCGCAACCCGTCGGATCAGCCGACGGAGCACGATCGCCCGCAGGAGTGTCATGCCGCCGGTAAGTTCGGTGCCCAAGGAATCTGCTAGTGCTGAACGGAATCGTCGCTTCTTGAGTCCTCGAATCGCGCGTTGTACAAGGTTCGGAGTATGCCTGACGCGCCGTGACATCGCTATTGTGCTGAGGGCCTGAACCGCTTGTCGGACCTCGAATGCTGATCGTGTACCATCGATCGGCGTGCCAAAATCGATGGAAATGTTGAGGGGCCAACGAGCGGGCCATTTAAAGAAAAATCGTCCCCCAGAGAAGCTAAAGATGCTTCCCCACATTCCATCGATATGGACTGGAACCACGGGAACGTCGGTCCCCTTGAGGATGGTTGTGATGCCGCGGCGAAAGCCGTTGAGTTGCCCGGTACGCGAGATGCCCCCTTCGGGAAAGATGCCGACGAGTTCCCCCCGCAAGAGCGCTTGTCTTGCTTGTTGCAATCCACGCGCAATGGACTTAGGATTCGCGCCGATCAGGATCGCGTCGTACGCCATCGCAAAACTGCGCAGCCAAGCGTTGGAAAAGTTACCCTCGTAGACGATCATGCGCAGCGGACGTGGGCTGACCAGCATCAGAATCAATCCGTCCAGCCACGATACATGGTTCGAAGCCAAAATTGCGCCGCTTGACGCAGGGATTTGCTCGATTCCGCAGGTACGAATTCGGTAAAATGAGCGCAAAAACGCGGTCACCACAACGCGGAGGAATCCACGCAATAAAAATCGCCACCAAGAATTTGCGTCCGACATTCTTGTTTCCTGCCGTAACCTCGGTCGATGAATTAGGGGACTCACACAATCGGCGCTATGCTCTCCGCGTTGCACGCTGGGCACTTGAGCTATCAAAAGTTACCTAGTCGTAAGCGATTGCGACTGGAATAAGCCCACTAATCCGCCCAAAACGACCGCCAGTGAAGCCCTACGGAACACATCACGATAACCATTGAGAGGTCGAGGCGGTAGATTGCTTCGCCTTGGTTGGTGACAATACCCCGGTCGAACGTGCCTTGGTACGCTAGCGACACCTCAAGTTCGTTAATTTGCTGCCCGCTAAAAAGATGTCACAAACGCAACGTCTATTCATGGCCGGTCTCGTCATCTTCATGCTGGGCCTTCAGCTGCGCGTTGTCGACCGCTTCATTTTGTCGGAGCGAGCGACTTCATTGGTGAATCGTCATTTTCCGTCGGTCACTGCGTCGAGTAAAGCGGATACGCTGGTGGCTTATGAAGCCTCTGACTTCGACTTGGCCGTCTCGGCAGAACGACGATCGATCCGACCACCCGAATGGCTGGGTTGGTCACTTATGTCCGTCGGGACGGTCTTAATACTCACCTGCCCGGTTTTTCGCGTCTGACATGGTCGCTTGACACCCCCCGGCAGCACTTTATGATAGCCGTTGAGTGAAGGACGGCTGGCATAAGTACCTGGAGTCGGAAAATGACGAGCTATCAGCGACTGGAAGTAAAGGATGTCGGAGATGCCGTCGTCGTCGGCTTTGTCGACCGTAAGATTCTGGACGCGGCTAATATCCAGCAGCTAGGTGGTGAATTGCTATCTTTGGTGGAATCCAAGCCGGAGATTCGGCTTGTGCTCGATTTTAGTAAAGTCGAGTTCATGTCGAGTGCCGCTTTGGGGAAGCTCGTTTCACTGGAAAAAAAAGTAAAGGAAAAAGGGGGCAAGATCCGTTTGTGCCACATTCGCCCCGAAATCTTTGAAGTTTTTCAGATTACGAACTTGCACAAAGTGTTTGGGATCCATGCCACGCAACGTGACGCGCTTGCAAGTCTAGGGTAGTCTCGTGCCGAGCAATCGCTTGAACGCCGTTGCAAAGGGTGGTCGAACAATCCCGCTTTCGGTGACAAAAGCCGTCACATAATCGGCCGGAGTGATGTCGAACGCAGGGTTGCAAACGCGAACACCGTCAGGGGCAAGGCGACCCGAGCCGCAGGTGGTTACTTCTTCTGCGTCGCGATATTCGATTTCGATATCATCTCCCGAGTTTGTGGCTAGGTCGATGGTGGACGTCGGTGCAGCCACATAGAATGGAATTTGGTGGGCACGGGCCGCGATCGCCAGTTGGTACGTGCCGATTTTGTTCGCCACATCGCCATTTGCGGCCACGCGATCGCAGCCAACGAGGCAGAGGTCAACGCGACGAGTTCGCATCAGGTGAGCCGCGGCGCCGTCGACAATGATTTCGTGCGGGATACCAAGCTGCAATAGTTCCCACGATGTGAGCCTTGCTCCTTGGAGCCTCGGTCTCGTTTCGTCCACGAGCACCTGCAAGGCTCGACCATGTTCGTGTGCCGCGCGAATGACTCCCAGGGCGGTTCCGTAATCGACGGTGGCCAAGCTACCTGTGTTGCAATGATGGATGACGAGCGCTCGTTCAGGAATCAGCGGCAGACCGTGCAGGCTGAGGGCCCGATTTGTAGAAATATCCTCGTCGGCAAGTAACGTTGCTTGGTGTAGGACTCGAGTGAAGAGTTCTTCAGAAGTTTGGGGAGGTGGGTTCGATACAGCGTTCACAACCCGGTCGATGGCCCAGAATAGGTTAACGGCTGTTGGGCGTGACTCCCGAAGAATCGTGGCCGCTGATTGCAAATATTCCCAGGCTAGTCCCATCGGCAGACTGCGCGACGACTGGGCCGACAATGCCAATCCCCAGGCGGCGGCAGCACCGATTGCTGGGGCACCGCGGATAACCATGGTACGAATTGCCTCGGCTACTTCCGCAGCCTGCGTGTAGTCACGATAGATTGTCGTCGCAGGGAGCAAGCGTTGGTCTAGTATCCGCACGGCGCCATTACACCATTCGATGCTGCGATACAGCGAAGTCATGCTTTTTCAGTGTGTTAGGGGTCGGGATTGCCGGCGAGGAACATCACCAAGAATAGGAAGAAAAGTAAACCAGCCCCGATGGCGAACCAGCCCCAGGCGGGCAGGATCTCTTTCTTTCTCCGTGGTGACAAGCGTCTCATCACCGAGGGGTCCGATTCTGGTTCGCGTGGGCGATCGAGCGGCGTGAGAATATTCCGCAGCGAGTCGACGTCCTTTCGCCCGCGCAGATCAGAGTCTTTCTGGTGAGACTTCAATCGGTCGCTTCCTCCCCGCTTGGACGCAAGGACGCGGCCCAATAGATCGGACGAACTGACATGTTCCTCGTCCAACGGTGCCAGTGCCAGGTCTTCATTCACCGAAGAGCCGATCTTGCTATCGCTGGGCGAACGAGCGGGCGGGGGAGTCATGGCACCCAATCCAGCGACACCTGGCTTGGCTGGGAACGGTTTGATCCCACCGAAACCAATACCTTTACCGGCGCCTGATTCAGGCTGGGGGATCGACTCCCATTTGGGCGGTTCCTTGCGTCGCGATTTCAGGAAAGCGGAAAGCGCGTTTGCCACTTCCGCTGCGGACTGGTATCGCAGATCTTTGTCTTTGGTCATCATCCTTTGGCAAATATCTACCAGCGCCGGGGACGAATCGGGTCGACTCTTGTAGATGCTCTGCGGAACTTCGCTTTGGTGCTTAAGAAGTCGCTCCGCCAAGGTCCCGGTGGGGAAGGGAGGGTGCCCGGTAAGCAAGAAATAGAGAGTGCATCCCAGGCTGTAAATGTCGGCGCGGCTGTCAACGGTTTGGCTGTTAACTGCCTGTTCGGGTGCCAAATAATCGGCTGTTCCTACCACATTATCGTTGTAGATCGAGCTAAGCGCAGGCCGTTCCTCGGCTGAGAATTTTGCCAGTCCGAGGTCTAGGATTTTGACAGTCGCTTGAGTATCCACTAAGCAGTTCGCCGGCTTAATGTCGCGGTGAATGAGCCCCTGTCGATGAGCATAGTCCAAGCCGACGGCCACCTGTCCGATACAATCTGCGGCGAAATCGATGGGAGCCGGGCCATCCTGGTCTACGATCCGTTGAAGGTCGCGACCTTCAACGTATTCCATCACAATAAAATGTGTGTCGCCGTCATTGTCAATGTCGTAGGCACGCACGATGTTGGGATGGTCCATCGATGCGACGGCCCGTGCTTCACGTCGAAACCGATCCAAGTAATTGGGGTTTTTTACGTTTTTTCTGGGCAGGACCTTGATTGCTACGCGACGTTCCATGACCGGATGTTCCGCCAAATACACACTGCTCATGCCACCTGTTCCAAGGTGTCCGAGCAACCGGTACTTTCCCAGCATAAACCCCTTGTATTTTCCACCCAGTAGGTGGTCTGCCTGCCAACGGTTGATCAGTCGTTGTTCCACCATCCAGTCGGCCAATTGTTTGGCTTCCGCATCACATCGGGCTGGGGAATCGTTAGCGGCAGAAGGCTCGGTTTTGCCGTCAGCAGCGGAATTCGTTTCATACGCCGGATCATTTTCAAAGTTACCACTGGGAATTGGCGCACCAAGTGGCGGAGAGCCCTGAGCATCGGGTCCGACCAACGGAGAAAGGGGGGCCGGCACCGGTGCTAGTTCGAGTGCGGCGCTTAGCACGCTCTCTTCGACAAGCCCGCTGCGTTTCACAAATTCGATGAAACGCTGTCGGTCAACCTTAGACATGGTTTTGATTCTTTTTGTTCAGCCTTGACTCACAGGGCAATCAGGTCGCTTGCCCTGCAGTTGCCCGCTCGCCTTGAGTCTAGGCGAGCTATGCAGAATTTACAAGTCTTTTCCCCGACCACTCCACAGGGCTCCACGGAAGTATGCAATGAGCCGAATCCCTTGTTTATATCAATAAAAAAGGCGTGCATGAGGTCACTCAGTACGCCGTATGAAGAATCAATTAAGAGTCGTTCGGTTGGATCAGGATCGATTTCGATTGGATAGTACCATGCCCACGAAGGTCAGTAGGCCTAGGCCGGCCAAAACTGGTTCGGGAACGCTATGGCCGCGTATATTCCCGGTGCCCGATGCCTTAAAGCCGGTCAAGAATCCGCCAGCCTCAGTCACCTCAGACAGGTTAGCACTGGAGATGATGATCTTGATTTCATCGGTTGGACTGATCTCGAGACCGAAAGGAAGATCTTGGATCCGCAAGTTGGACGCTAATTCGGTTGCGGCGATGGACAGCTGGTTGCCGCTGTAAAAGACCTGGAAGCCGTCCACATCCAAGCCAAGTCCCCACGCGGAGGTTCCTGTTTTCACCAGCAAGTCGAAGCCAAAGCCGCTTGCGCCAGTTGCCATCACGAGTCCGCCGGCCGCTGGAATGTTCGTGACGCCCTTCAAGATAAAGTCGGCGTGGATGTTCGTGGTTAAGACACCTTCGAGTGTTGAATCGGTGAGAAACGTCATCGTCGTCAGTGGGTCGGATTCGGCGGTATCTCCGTTGCCACCCGCCTTGTTTCCCGCGTCAAATACGTCGATTCCGTCGTACTTGAAGTCGAGGCCCGTAAATTGGATTTCGATCAATTTCGCCTGTGAAAGCGTCGCCAACCCCAGCGAAATAATCACGGACAAGATACTGGATTTCAAAGTGCGCATTAGACTCTTCCTTGATGACTTGCCCAAAATTCCTTTGGGCCGAAAATTCCTTGCGGCGTTGTGCCGTCAACGTTGTGCCCGAGAATATCTGAATTTGCGGAGTCATGTCAATGCTGTTATGCGTGCATTGCATTCTGCGGGTGCACGTCAGCTTTTGCGGCCCAGA
>JAQCHP010000161.1 GCA_027619595.1 Planctomycetota bacterium | reverse complement strand
GGCAGTTAAAAAACGGCCAAATGAAATGCGCAAATCTCGTGCCAAAATAAGGGTTGTTTCAAGAAAATGACAAAGTAGGTGGCATTGGGCTTACGCCGCCGGCAGGGATCTGTCGCCCTCTGGGCTAGAGGAATGCTCCTACTTCGAAATTCGGGAACGCCTGGAAACGGGTAAAGTTCGGGTAATTGGCACTCCTTTTTCCTGGCAATTCGGTTATAATCGGGTCGTCAAACCTATTTACGGCTGCATACCCCCCCCCTTCCGCCCGATAAGACAGGTCCCGCCACCGATTCGGTCTTCTGAATCACTCCGAGGTGTAAGTGATGCCATTCCGTTCCACGCTTCCTGCGACGATCGCGTCATGGTGCGTGTGTGTCTGTCTGTTTGCGTGCCATCGATCATCGGCCTGGGGAGAGACTCCGTTGCTCGAATCTGTGTTTCCGCCGGGGGGGCGAGCGGGAAGCAGCACCGTCGTTTCGGTCACGGGAAGTGGCCTGGGCGACCTGCAAACACTGCGTTGCAGTGGCGATGGAGTTCAATGCCGATTGTTGGCGCCCGGCCAGTTTCAAATCGATTTTCCTCCCCATCTGCCGCCAGGGCTTTATGACGTATGGGGAGTGGGAGCGCAAGGCGTCAGCACGCTGCGTGCCCTCGCCATCGGTTTGTACGAAGAGGCAATCGAAACCGAACCGAACAACTCCCCTTCCTCCGCACAGTTGTTAACGATGAATTGCGTCAACAACGGGCGGATCAGTAAACCCGGGGACGTTGACTATTTTGTTTTTGAAGCCACGGCGGGCCAGCCCGTCGTTATCGAATGTTGGGCTGAACGGTTGGACTCGCGGTTGCGCGCCGTCATTGAGCTGTACGATGCTCAGGGACGTCGCATCGCCGTCAACCGCGGTTACTTCGGCATCGATCCGCTCGTTCACCTCCGTGCGCCAGAAGATGGCCGTTACCTTGTCAAATTGACCGACCTAGCAGCTTCGGGCAGCGACGATCATTATTACCGCCTTCAAGTTGGTTCGCACCCACGTGTAGCATTCACCGTGCCTAGCGTCGTTGCACGCGGGAAGCCGGCGAAGGTGACGTTTTTTGGCTGGAACCTTGCCCATGTCGATCGTGCCACAGTCCCTAGCGTGACTCCGGCAGTGACGCCGGGCGCCGGAAGGCAGCACGATGATTGGGATCAGGCCACGATTGAGCTTCCCGCCCAGATGACGACAGCCAGTTGGCCCTGGCCCACGCGCGTGAGCCTAGCACAAGGTGGGCTGGACGGATTCACTTACTCATTTCCCGGGTCAGACACCACGACGTGGATCGGCGTCACCGACCTGCCTGTGGTGCAAGACGTGGCGGATAACCACAGTGCGCTGTCGGCCCAAACGATCGATTTTCCGGTGGAAATCAGTGGGCAATTAACAGAGCGGGAGGAGCAAGATTGGTATGCCATCGATGTCAGCAAAGGCGAAGTGCTTCACTTGGAAGCTGTTGCGCAACGCATTCATTCGCCGGTCGACCTCCGCGTGACGGTCACCGATGCAACCGGACAACAGCCATTGTTACAGCTCGATGACGACGTGGAGAACCTGGGCAGTAACGACCTGCCGACCCAACACTTGGACGCCGTAGGGCGATGGGTGGCGCCAGCCGATGGCCCCTATCGGATCGTGGTTGAAGATCTTTATCGAAGTTCACAGCGTGATCCGCGACGCATCTATCGTCTGAGTATCCGGCGCGAGGAACCCGATTTTCAAGTCGTAGCGGTGCCCCATTTAAACCAACCGGGTGGACTGAATATTGCGCGTGGTGGTGGCGATCGTATCGACCTCATCGCTTTCCGTCGTCGCGGTTTCCGGCAAGCGATTCAAGTGTGTGCAAATGGACTTCCGGCCGGTTTCGAGTGCCCCGATGTGTGGATCGGTCCGGAGTCCAATCGTGGAGTGGCAATCATTCGGGCATCGCACGATGTGGCAGTATCTGATGGCCAAGTTCGCTTGGAAGCATCAGGTAATTCGAGTGGTTTCAAGCCGGTCCGCGCGGCGACGGTTGTACGCACTGGGTTTCCGGATGGTTGGGGACGTCTGACATCGGCAATACCTTTGGCCGTCAATAACGACCCTCCGCTGCGCATGACGGCCAATTGTCACGAACCTCTCAATCATCATTTGTATGGATTGCTCCCTCCACGTCACGCGCCAGGTGGGATTGTCGATGTCCACGTGCAAATCGATCGGACCGGCATCCCTGAGTCCTCCGAGATCCAACTGATTGCCGTCGGGCTACCACCTGGAGTCGATGCCGCGGTCGCCGTGCTCCCGGCTGGCAAGAACTTCGGATACGTCAGCCTCTACTTGCCACCCAATCTACCGATCGGTCCTTACTCGTTCGCAGTGCGGGGCGAATACACCGAAAAGATGGCCGACAACTCAGCCAAGGTTCGGTATGGTTATAGCAATTCGTTGAAAATTGACGTTGAATCGGCGGCCTTCGTGGTGGAGCTCGACCCATTTGCACCGCGCTACGGTCGTCGTGGAGGGGCGGTTCGCATAAACTACACCGCGAAACGTAAGAATGGTTTCATTGGCAAAGTGCATACCGAGTTGGCGGCGCCCGGCGTGGTGATGGATGTGCCCGGGTTGCGTGGGCGCGGCGTGACTGCGATTGGACAATCGGAAGCGGGTTCGATGCAGGTGGTCATTAACCCCGATGCCTCGCTTGGTCGGCAACCGTTTTTGCGGTTACTGGCCATCGGCGTGGTGGAAGATGAGCCGGTCTATCAAGGAGCGACGTGGGTCCCCTTGGAAATACTGGAGCAGGAGGACAACGACCAGTGAATACCAAGCAAGCATCGCCCCAAGGGATCTGGCTACGAGTCGGCGCTTTAGCCGTGGCAGTCTTTTGCTCGTTGAACTCCATCGGCGCCGCGGAGATTCGCGTTCAGCCGCGTGAGATTCGCCTATTCGAATTGCGGCAACAGCAGCTCGTTGTGTCCTCGTCCGACGAAGGAGTCGGCGACGCCACAATTACGGCACAGTATCAGTTAGAAGATGCCGACATAGCAAACATTGCTTCCGGCGGACTGCTCACTGCCGCACATGCCGGTACGACAAAATTGCACGTGCGAGTTGGCGACGACGAAGCGGTGGTGTCGGTCATCGTTCAGCCCGCTCATGAAGCACCGCCTGTGAGGTTCGACACGGAGGTCATGCCGGTACTTACCAAGCTGGGATGCAACGGAGGCGGGTGCCACGGAAAGGCCACCGGGCAAAATGGCTTCAAACTTTCGTTGCTCGGCTTCGAGCCTAGTAGCGACTACGAGACGCTGGTCCAAGAGACACGCGGACGGAGGTTGTTGGTTCACGCGCCCGATCACAGCCTCCTGTTGCGCAAAGGGACGGCAAAGGTGGCACACGGAGGTGGACGACGGCTTGACGAGTTGGGAGAAGACTATCGAATTCTGCGAGATTGGATTGCCCAAGGGGCACAGCCGGCAGATGCAGGGGCTCCCACGGTAACTCGAATTTCGATCACTCCCGCACAGCGTATCCTCAGAATAAATTCTCAACAACAATTACTTGTCACGGCGTATTTCTCCGACGGAACATCGGCTGATGTGACACGGCAGGCGGTATACGAATCGAACGAACCCGACTTGGCCGCTGTATCACCGGCAGGTTGTGTTACTACGAACCATCATCGTGGTTTAGTGGCGGTCATGGCACGTTTTGGCGAACAGATTGCTACTTTCCACGCAGCGATTCCGTTTCCTGTAGACGTCGCGGACAACACCGCAATTCAAGAGCATCTCGCGGGTCTCGAACCTCAGTTGCAGAACAATTTATGTGATCCCTATTTGCTACAGCAATGGCAACGTCTGGGCGTAATTCCCTCCCGCGTGGCGGACGATGCTACATTCCTCCGTCGTGTGATGGTCGATATCTGTGGGACGTTACCGTCGCCAGATGAGGTACAAGCGTTTCTCTCCGACCCCCGCCCCGACAAGCAAGCACGGCTGGTGGACGAATTGCTTGAACGTCCCGAATACTCGACTTTTTTCGCCATGAAATGGGCTGTTCTCCTGAAGAACCGCGGTGCGGGGTTGGGCTCGGTATGGCAACGCGCGGAGACGGTGTTATTCAAGGATTGGATGCGCGATGTATTGCAAGCGAATCGACCCTACGACGAATTCGTAGCGGAAATTCTCACGGCAAGCGGGAGTCAGGTCGATAGCCCGACAACGGTTTGGTATCGGACGGTGCGTAAAGCTCCCGAATACGTCGAATCGGTAGCGCAAGCCTTTTTGGGCGTACGAATTCAGTGTGCTCAGTGTCACCACCATCCGGCGGATCGTTGGAGCCAGGCCGACTATTACGGCCTTTCCGCCGCCTTCGCGCGGGTCGGACGCAAAGGGGGATTTGCCGACGGCGAAGTGCCGACCAAGGAGATCATTTTTTTGAAGGACGAAGCGAAAGTCAGGCATCCACGTACAGGTGAGATTCTGCCACCCAAGGCGTTGGGAGGAGACGTCCTTTCGGAAGAGCGACATATCGACCCGCGTAGAGAACTCGCGCAATGGATGACACGTTCCGACAATCCCTTCTTTGCTCGGGCCATGGTCAATCGCATGTGGGCGCACTTTCTGGGGCGCGGGCTGGTCCACCCAGTGGACGATGCGCGAAGTACGAATCCTCCAACGAATCCACTCCTGTTGGACGCGCTGTCGGCCGATTTTGTGGCTAGTGGATACGACATGAAGCATTTGATTCGCGTGATCGTGGGTTGTTATGCGTATCGGCTTGAATCGATGCCTCGGGCCAATAATGCTGACGACACGCAGTCGTATGCGCGGTTCTATCCGCGAAGGATGTCCGCCGAGATCTTGTTGGACGGAATCAGCCAAATTCTCGACGTGCCGACCGAATTCTCCAACGGCGGTGATTTCTTTCCAATCGGAACCCGCGCGATTGATTTACCCGATCAGAACGTTGCGGCAACATTTTTGGACGTTTTTGGCAGAAATTCGAGCGGATCGTCGTGCCAATGCGAAGGTGGAGATTTGCCCGGTTTAGGGCAGGCACTGGAGTTGGTCAACTCCCAGGAAATCCAGCGGAAACTGACGCGTGACGGTGGATACGCTCATCAGTTGTCGGTGGGAGAAATCCCCAGCGAGACCGCCGTGCGAGAGATGTTTGTACGGATCTTCGCGCGACTGCCGAGCACCGAGGAACAGCAAGTGGCGACGAATTTTGTTGATTCGGCGGCCGATCGCCAGGAAGCTTACCGGGCACTGTTGTGGTCGCTCTTTGCGACGAATGAGTTTTTGTTCAATCACTAGGCGATCGTAAAGAAGGTGCAGACATGATTGGCACGCATGGCAAAGCGTATCGCTATTGTGATGGGATACCGCGTCGGCAGTTCTTACAAATTGGAGCGCCACTGCTGGGGTTGGGACTGGCCGATTTTTTGCGTCGCGATGTATCGGCAACAACCGGTGCAAACCGCGGCGGTCGGTCGAAGTCGGTGATCGTCATTTGGACCGAAGGGGGGATCAGCCAGCAAGACACCTACGATATGAAGCCGGATTCCCCGTCGGATTACCGCGGTATGTACCAACCGATCTCCACGACGGTGCCCGGCATTGTCTTAGGGGAACACCTTCAGCATCAGGCAAAGATCATGCATCAGCTGTCGCTGGTGCGTTCGGTCCATCATGAGAATGGGATTCACGCTCCATCGGCCCATTGGATGCAGACGGGCTACTTTGGTCCCACGTTGGCCCGTAACGCGCCTCAGAAGCCATCGATGGGCTCGGTGATTTCCCGGGCGCTCGGGTCGCGACAGCCCCCCATGCCCGCTTATATCACAATCCCCAAGACAGAAGGGTTTGGCTATCAAGGAGCCACCTATCTCGGCAAGGCGTTCGATCCGTTCCAAGTTGGCGGCGATCCCAATGCGGATGGATTTAAGGTCCCCAATCTCTCCTTGCCAGATGGTCTGTCGGTTGAGAGCGTCAGTATGCGTCGTTCGTTACTGAAGCAATTCGATACCATGCGGCGTGACATTGACCAAAGTGGCGCGATGGAAGGGCTGGATACATTCAAGCGACAGGCATTGGAGATGGTGACTGGCGATCAAATGCGTCAAGCGTTCGATCTTTCTCACGAGTCTCCGGAATTACGTGATCGATATGGTCGTCATCAGTTTGGCCAGAGTGCTCTGTTGGCCCGTCGCTTGGTGGAGGCCGGTGCACGTTGCGTGCATGTAAATACCGGCTACTGGGACCATCATAGTAATCTTCAACAGGGACTGGATGAACTCCTACCTCCGTACGATCGGGCGCTGGCCGCCTTGGTGACCGACTTGACGGAGCGTGGCATGCTCGACGATGTCCTTGTCTATTCCATGGGCGAATTCGGCCGCACACCGCGCATTAATGGCGAAGCGGGTCGAGACCATTGGTCGGAATGTTTTTCGGTGCTCTTCGCGGGCGGTGGCGTCCAAGGAGGACGCGTCGTGGGCGCAAGTGAGCGTTGGGGGGGCGGAGTCAAGGAACGTCTCGTCACGCCGCTTGATCTACTCGCCACTGTGTACGACATTCTCGGTATCCCTTTGGATACGCACTATCAAGATGCGACCGGTCGTCCGGTGAGTATCGTCGGCAGCGGCCAACCCATTCGAGAACTTACCAGCTAGTTTTTGAAACTTACCAAGCAACCGGAGCCTTTGCATGGCATCATTGCGTGCTTTCCTGACCATCACTGCTTGGCTGTGTGCGTTCGTAGGGAGTGTCCCCTACATGCATGGGGCCGAGGCCGAAGAAAGCTATCCCGTTCATCCTGATTCGCAACCGCAGTCCGGCGTTCCTCAAGGAAAAGTGATCACGGGTCGGTTGAAGGAGTCCCAACAATTCCCCGGCACAGAGCGTGATTATTGGATCTATGTTCCTCACCAATTTGACGGAAAGACGCCGGCCGCGTTAATGGTCTTTCAGGATGGCTCATCGTTTGTGGCGCCGGAGGGTGCTTATCGAACAACGACGGTATTTGACAATCTCATTCACCGTGGGGACATGCCGATCACGATTGGACTGTTCATCAGCCCCGGCATGGTGCCACCGACGCAAGAAAATGCTCAGCCCCGCCTGAATCGATCGTTTGAGTACGACAGTATGGACGATCGCTATGCGACGTTTCTCTTGCAAGAAGTTCTTCCATTCGTCGAATCGCAACATGGCCTCCAAATCAATGCCGACCCGAACCTGCGCGGCATCTGTGGTTCGAGTTCCGGAGGCATCTGTGCGTTCTCGGTCGCCTGGCACCGCCCCGATCAATTCCGTCGTGTCCTAACGACCGTGGGAACGTACGTGGGGTTGCGCGGAGGCCACGAGTTTTCGACCCTTGTCCGGAAAACCGAGCCCAAGCCGTTACGGGTGTTCTTGCAGGACGGGAGCAACGATGTAAACAATTTTGGTGGCGATTGGTGGATGGCGAATCAGGCCATGTTACGTTCGCTCCGCTTTTCCGGATACGAAGTCGAGCACGCTTGGGGCGACGGGGGCCACAATCCGAAACATGGCGGTGCGATTCTTCCGGACGCCCTGCGTTGGTTGTGGAAAGATCATGCCACGTCCCCCGTGAAAACGCACCCGGAAACGAATCAAAACGATTTGTCTCGTTTTTTTCCCGAGCAGACCAAGGGCGATCATGGCGGCTGGGAATTGGTGAGCCAAGGACACGAATGGGCTGAAGGTATGGCGTTGACCGACGACGGCACGTTGTACTTTACCGATGTCCCGGGTTCCAAGCTGTACCGAATCTCTCCACAGGGCGAGCAAAAACTCTTGGTGCCCGATACAGGGAATGCCAATGGAATTGCCCTGGGGCCGGATGGCCGAATTTATGCCGCTTGCAGTGGCGCCCAACAAATTCGCGCCTGGGACCCGCATTCGCTGGCAATGGAGACGATCGTCGACGGCACAACCAGTAACGACATTGTGGTGCGACAGGACGGAACGATTTACTATACCGATCCGCGGGCCGGTAAGGTTTGGATGGTGCGACCGAAGAGTCACCAACGCGTGGAAGTCGATGTGATGGACGATTGCAACGGTATTGGTATGAGCGCCGATCAATCGCAGCTTTTTGTAGCCCACTTTTCCGGTCGGTTTATTTACACCTATCAAATCGCCCCGGATGGTTCGCTTCGATACAAACAACCCTTTTTCCATCTCGAGCTACCTGTGAACACATTGAACGGACATCTCGATGGCATGTGCTCGACCGAAGAAGGGTGGCTTGTGGCCACATCGGAGTTGGGAGTCCAAGTGCTCGATCCCATTGGTCGCTCGCACTTGATTCTGCCGATGCCAATCGGCGCGCAGCGTGCATGTTACGCTCGGTTCGGTGGTCCTGGTCGCCAATATCTATACGTGGCGAACGTCGATCGAATCTGGCGCCGCAAGAGTGCGATGGTCGGAGCGCAACCCTGGTCCACGCCAGTCAAGCCGCCGGTCCCAAAACTCTAAGCCGATCGCCACCAACGGATCTCCCACTGCCCTTGATATCTTGAGTGCGTCATGACGAGCCTTCATCGAGTCGGAATGTTGTTTGCCATCTGGCTTGTCGTCGGTGGCGTAGGACAGGCCGAGCGGGCGAGTTGGACAACATCGAAATTGGTGGGGAGTCCCGACCCACCGCCGCCGTTTAGCGCAGAGGACGCTTTTCCGAATCTGTCGTTTGATCCGCCGGTAGAAATTGCACACGTGCCGGGAACGAATCAAATATTTGTGGCGCAAAGGGATGGGAAAATATTGACATTTGCGAACCGCAAGGACTGCGATCAGTCCGACGTGGTTCTGGATCTCAAAAATCGACACTCCAACATGGAGGATTGTTACTCACTTACGTTCCATCCTGACTTTGCCACGAATCACTATATGTACGTGTGTTATACGCGTGATTTGGAGGTCGATGGTACGTTTGTGTCGAGGTTTACGTTGAGTTCCCTCGACCCTCCGGCGGTCGATGTGGAGAGCGAAGTTGTAATACTGCGGTGGTTGCGCGGGGGGCATAACGGCTGTTGTCTCAAATTTGGTCCCGATGGATTCCTCTATATTTCGTCGGGGGACGGTGGAGCACCGAATCCGCCTGATCCACGAAATGCAGGCCAGGATTTGACGCGATTGCTGTCGAAGATCTTGCGGATCGACGTTGATCATCCGACCGACGGTCTCGCGTATCGCGTTCCCGAGGACAATCCGTTTGTGGGGGTCTCCAACGTACGTCCGGAAACGTGGGCGTACGGTCTTCGCAATCCTTGGCGCATGAGTTTTGACCGCGCGACGGGCGATGTCTGGGGAGGGGATGTCGGTTGGCAACTTTGGGAGATGGTCTACCGGATCGAAAAGGGTGGCAATTATGGCTGGTCTGTCATGGAAGGCCCCCAACCGGCTCGTCCGGAGTTGGAACGAGGACCAACTCCAATTTTGCCGCCAATTATAAGCCACCCACATTCCGAGGCGGCATCGGTAACGGGCGGATTTGTCTATCACGGCCAAAAGTTCCCGGAACTGCGCGGTGCGTATATCTATGGAGACTTTCAGTCGGGCAAGGTCTGGGCCCTGAGATACGATGGCAAACAAGTCACCTTCCACCAGGAGATCGCAC
>JAQCHP010000020.1 GCA_027619595.1 Planctomycetota bacterium | reverse complement strand
CAAGATGAGCTTTAAGGCATCGTTTTGTTCTGGGCCGTCGAAGCCCTCACCAGCCGCCAAGAGTACCCTCTCGTCACGGCGTGCGTGCCAAAAGCAGAAACCACGTGGAATGGCATCAACGGCCGAAGCGGCGATTTCCCAGCCATCGATTTCAGGGGGGATCCAGAGCGAGCTTGCGCGACCAGCTGTCGGGCGTCGCTTGCCTACTTCTCGCAACAGAACTTGACGTTCCAATTCTGCCGACATCCCCTCCGCGACCATCTCCAAAATGTGAGTTTCATGATCGCTGTAGTCGGATTGACTGTCTCGAAAGACCCAGAGTGTACCGAGCGACATACTAGCCGACTGAATCGGTACGCAGGCGGCCGATTTGTAGCTGAAAGGCGGATTCCAATGCGGAAGTAGTCGGGTATCCTCCAGGACTACCGCATGTCCCGTCAGGGCCTCAAGATCGGCAATGGCGTGCCGAAGGGAGCGCGGCGGATCGCTGAGTCGATTCGGATCCATCCCCCAGCATGCACGCAACTTGAGCTCTGTCGTTGCATCGTCCAAAAGATACAGCCCAGCTGCCACCGATCCCGTCAATTGAGCGGCTCCACGAAGGATCGACTCGAGTTGATCGGCCAATCGGTCACTGCCCCGAGACACGACAGGGATTGCCGTCGCTAACTCAGCTTCAGACGATCGCAAGGCTTGCGTCATGGCTGTGTTTTGTTGCCACAATTCGCCGACGATATTGGCGAGCGGTGCAGCGGAGTTCAACGGTACTCCATCCTTGTCCAGGGGAGTCACTTCCGTTGTGGAACTGCGCCGCAACTGAATGTCGTGCCGAGGAGTAGCTCCGCGGGTAGACGTAGGTTTGGTCGCTGGTGTCAGCACGGGTGACCATCCTGTGACATGCGCGAACGCCGACTGGATGTGGTCCCAATTCAATTGTGGGGTGGGGCTCGCTGGAGCTGTTTCCTCTGACTCAATGTGGAGACGCAAGTGATTCGGGTGTTTCGATGGCACGGCAGATGGCTTGGGCAGGGAACAGCAGGAGTCGGTCTGTCCATCCATGGAACGATCGCAATCCGTCGATACGCAGGGGACGATCGGTCGGCGGGCATCGCCAGTGTAGGGATATGGCCACGATTTACGTTAATTTGAACGGATGGCGTAGAAGGTGGCGATCGTTTCAGTCGTAGGGCCCGTCGAGAGCCTTAGGGGCCAGTTGCCTAACTGCCGTCCGACGCCAAATTGGTAGCAGGTACTTGCGGTGATTGGCCAACCATTGCTTCCACCCTTTGCCCATCCGTCAGACCGGATTCCGGGGCCACGACGATCATTTCCCCCTCCTGGATCCCGCTAGTGACTTCTACGAGGAACGGATTGCGTAAGCCGATTTGAACGTCCGTGCGCCGAACAATTTCATTACGGACCACAAATACTTGCCAGACTCCTGCCTCGCTGCGGAAGATCGCTGTACGTGGCACAACGATCGCATCGGATTTTTCCGCGGTATAGATTTTTACGCTCACGCGGTAATCAATTCCCAGTTGGTGGCCCGATTTGTCGAGCATCGTTCGTGCTGCGGGAGTGAAGCTGAGAATCGTCTTAACACGCTGTTGTTCGACACCGAGCGACGAAACTTTCTTAAAGCCCTGAGGAAAAATTCGATGGACGGTACCAGGGACAGGTTGGGCGCCGATGGCAGGTCCTTCAATGTCGGCAGTATTCCCAATTTTGACACCCACAACATCTTCCGATAATAAGTCGGCTTCAACTTCAATCGCTGCAGGATCTCCGATTTCGAGGAGGACCGTGCCAGCTTGAAGTACCCGCTCGTTGGACACCGCTTTGCTGAGTACAACTCCACTGACGGGCGAGTGAATGTCCGTACGGCGTCGATCTCGCTGTACCTTTTCCAGTTTGGCTTGTTCGGTGTTGTGCATCAATTCCATAATGCCACGACCCAACACGTACATGCTCAGGTTCAACTCGTCTTTTCGTAGGTCGGTGCGTGCCTCAATCATCTTTAGCTCCGCTTGATTTTTGGCCGATTCGGTCGTGGAGCCTTTCTCAAGCAGACGCACGATCCTGGCAAATTCAATTTCGTGGAACTTATGCTCTTCGCGACTGGCGACAACCGTCTGTTCGGCTTGTTGGATCGCTAATTCGACCTGTTCGAGGTTCTTGGAATACCGCTTGACGGTGTTCGTTGCTTCGACTTGATCGGTATCTAAATCACTAGTATCCATCCTGGCCACAATCTGTTTTATATTGACAGGATCCCCTTCTTTCAATTCGATAGACTGAATTCTTCCCTGTAACGGCATTGTTATTTGGTGGATCTCTGGTAGTCGCGTCATGCCCCGCTCTTCTACGTAGGAGTGGATCGTTCCGCGGATCGCAGCGACGGCCTGCACGGTCGTTCGCGGTGATGGTTGTGCCAAAAAGACGGCAGCCGCGATCGTTCCTAACAGCAACACAACGGTCCATTTTCTGGTTTTCATGGTTCGACTCTCTTTGCCTGCTCTCCGCGACGCAATTGCCTTGTTATTCTCTGACACTCAGTACTTCTTTCCAATTCATTCGATTGATCGCTCGGTAAACGGGCAAGAAACCAAACGCTGTGAACAAGAGCGATAACGCGACTGCGAAGTACCAGGTCGTCGGCGTAATGATGAATGGTAGGCGCGTGGTGTCGGTTCCAACTGCCGCCACAATGTATCGCGCAAACCAATAGCCAATCGGCAGTCCCAAAACGATACCGACGGAATTGACCAGTAGGCTCTCACGCAAAAAAATTGCTCCAATTTGATGCGGTTGGTAACCGAGTACGCGAAACGTGGCTATTTCCTGGCGTCGTTCGGCCAAGGATATGAGGGACGACGTGATGATACTGCCGCAGCACAATAGGCCGGCGAAGACGATAAGCAACGAGTTGATCGTGTCGACCGGCGCCAGAAGTTGTTTTAACTGCGCCTTTTGTTCGCGAATGGCAGCAAATCCCTGGAGTGCCGGGATTTGTTTCAGTTGTTGGTAGAAAGCGTGGACGACAGTAGGACGGCTATCGACAACTGCTTGCACTGCGTTGAGAGATAGTTCTTCACCCAGGAGTTGATTCAAGTGTTTGAAATTTGCATACGCAGTCATTCCGACATAGCTCTGGACGATGGCTGCGACCGGGATGCGAATTTGACGTCTTTCGCCCTTGGTCGGCACAAACGAGATGGTGTCACCAACCTGTGCTTGAAGCTTCCTGGCCAAAGCATCGGAGAGCATGATTCCATAATCGGGAATGGGGATCAATGTACCATCTGAGTTCTGTGGGACCGTTAGTCTGGCTCCTGGGAAAATGCCGCTTAGAGCGCCTTGCCGTTTTCGATGGCCATGGTAGAAGGTACAGGCCACATTAAGCACTGGTTCTGCATCGTCCACTCCGGGTAGGCGACTCACGGCCAAATAGGCATCAAAATCAAGTTCGTCCTTGAATGTGAGATCAAAATCGCTCACCAACATCTGCTCAAATGTGAATTCCAAGAGCTCATTCAGCGCATCGGATACTTGCAGTGTCTGTAGAATTAAGGCGGTTCCCATGGCGGAGGAGAAAATATTTGTAAACGTACGAATTCGATTCCGCGTAAGGCTTCGAAAAACCATTTGCCAGCGAAAGTCGAGCTTTCGCCACAGGGTCTGCAGGCCCTCCAGGGCAACACGTCGCATTGCCTCAGGCGGCTTCGGACGCATGGCTTCGGCCGGCATAAGAGCAATCACTTGCCATACGCCTCGCAACGTGCCGACGCAGGCGACAATAACTCCCAAGGCGAGACATCCCCCAACAATACTCGGGTAGGTGCGGTTGACGATGTTAGGAAGTTCATAGAGCTGATTGAACAACGTAAGGATTACACCCGCAAGCCAATACCCGAAGGCGGCGCCCACGACACCTCCGGAAAGACCAATAACGATCCCAAATTTCAGGAAATGCGCGAGCAGCTGGAAATTGGTATAACCCAAGGCTTTCAAGGTGCCAATAATGGTTCGCTGCTGCTGAGCCATTCGCATCATGAGTACGTCGAGAATCAACGCAGAGACGCACAAAAACACGCTTGGTACGATCAAATTGATCGAACGAATCTGCGCTAGGTCGCTGGATAATTGTTGGTTGGACCCTTGTTCGCTCAATTGTGTCGACGTGGCCTCGCCGAATGGAATAAGGAGGTCTTCCAAGGTTTCAAGTACGACACCAGGTCGCGATCGGAATTCAGGTGCTAACAGACCGCACAGTTGATTCGCGGCACCTTCTAAGGAGGTCGCTTCTTCTGCAAATTCGCGCTTGACGTACAGTTGAGCGAACGTCGACTTGTCTGGAATCATTGCGCCCGGAGCACGTGCAAACAAGAACTCGGGACTGATGGCTGTTCCCACCACCAGTAGTTCTTCCATGTGATCATTGAGAATTACACGTAACCGATCTCCCGGTCGGATTCCGCGCGCTTTTGCAAATCCGTAACTGAGAATCACCTCTTCGCGGTAGAATTCCGTGAAGTAAGTCCCCTCCTTCAGCAGCAGCCCGTTAATAATTGGTTGCGGGTCAGCCGGCATCGAGATCAACTGCCCGGAAACCGGCTTGGGTTCGTCTTGGAGGTCGATCGTGACGGCCATCACGATTCTGGATTGTAGTTCGCTGATACCAGAAACTTGGGCCAGTCTCTCGACTTCCACCCGTGGTATTTTCTGGATGTCGACCCAGAAATCCGCCATCCGGCATTGACCGTAATAGTTGCTGCGAGCTCTTTCGAGGTTAAAGTAAAGTGACAGGTTGGCAACGTAAGCGGAAACGCCCAGGGACAAAATAACGACGATTGCCGTTAGCAACCCTCGTGCGGCATAAAGATCCCGGCGTAGTTTACGGTCAAGGACGCTCACAACTTCCAGTGCAGTTAGCAACGATCCCTTAGCAACGTGTTCCGGTCCGGGCGACCGTGGTCGGCGTTCGTTCTGTGCCCGATCCGCGCCCGACCCGCAACAGATAGTTTCTGCGTTCTATTCGGGCAATCGAAACGGAAATCCTAGTCGTTTGGACCGCAGACGATAACCCCAATCGAGTACGGGTTCAGTATTTGTCCAGAAGGGTGGATGGAGGGTGAGGCTGGCGAAATCGGGAGATCTGGTGATCCCAAGAGCGGAGTGGATCTCGTGGTGGCAAGAGCGGAAGTCCGCGACGAATGCGGCAGATTGTTGGCGTCGGTGCGCCGGGGGGTGAGCCGGCGCTTCGGGCATGCGATCGCCATGACCAATGTCGGGAGGGACGACGGTCAGTTGATCCGCTAAGGCCGATAGATGTACTGCCGAATCGCTCGTGAATTGGCAGTGCAAGACTAAGTCGTTTCTCCCGCTTTCAGAACTGGGCACCGGCGTGAGGGCGAGGAGTTCGAGCACAAGGAAGTGTACGCAAGCACTGGCGGCCAAAATTGGTGAGGAATGCCAGGGGCGTCGGATCGGGGCGGACTTCGATCGGCGCCGCGGAACGACGGACTGAGGAGATGGTACGGCCTGTCCGGCGGACCGACCGTCAATGTTTGGGGCTTGGGCACCCGGCGGACGTAGTCGAAAGTTGCTGCCGCATTGCCAACAGCTGGAACCCGCCAATGAAATTCGAGCCGTAAATTTCGTGCCGCATATCGAACAGGCCACTGTCGTAATGTCGTTGGGGACAATTTGGGGCGGCAATCGCAACGCCCGAGCCGCCAGTGACTTCGGTCGGACGGTAGAACCCATCGGCAGGCAGTTAATGGTCTGGGGCGGCCGCTTTGACCAGCGCCAAACAGTCGTCGCATGCGGAAAGAATCGCGACTGCGGCACAAACGCAGCCTCCCGCGCAATCTCCGACCGTCCTGCATACCGGCGATTCGATGGAAACCGGCGCCCAGACGGCCTAATTTGCGTCGAGTTAACGCCAGGTCCGGAGGGGGTGGGGGGTGGCATCCGTTCACTCCATTTCGCGACACGAGGGTGTGCCACATTTTCGACAATGCTTGCAAACCCTAAGATCCATGGTCCGCCAGACGGCGATTGGATACGATGATGACGTGCGAGTCAAGAATGCCTGTGCAAAATAAGCAAACCCTGCAGCTTGAACAAAACATTTCCCAAGCCGTATTCGGTAAGGCGGACGTGGTACGACTATGTCTGGTGACCCTCTTGTCGGGGGAACATCTGTTGCTTGAGGACGTACCAGGGGTCGGTAAGACGTTGCTAGGAAAGGCGATTGCCAAGAGCCTCAATGCAAAATTCTCCCGCATCCAGTTCACGCCCGACCTACTGCCGAGCGACATTCTCGGAAGTAGCGTCTTTCAGCCGCAATCAGGTGATTTTGCGTTTCATCAAGGACCCATTTTCGCCAACGTGATATTGGCGGACGAGATCAATCGAACACCACCGCGGACTCAAAGTGCTCTTTTGGAGGCGATGAGCGATCGCCGGATTACCGTCGATGGCGTGACACATAGGCTGCCTTCGCCATTCCTCGTCATCGCGACACAGAATCCCTACGAGTTCGAGGGGACTTATCCGCTTCCCGAGAGCCAGCTCGATCGATTTCTCATGAGGATATCTGTCGGATATCCCCCACGCGGGGATGAGCGACGCATTTTTCAGAGTCACCGGTCTGGAGAGCCAGTCGACTTCGTAACGCCGGTTCTTAACGCTGAGCAAGTACTCGATTTACAGCGACAAGTTCGTGACATCTTAGTGGACGAATCCGTACAGAATTACATCTTGGATATCGCGGACGCATCTCGTCAGACCGACGAATTAAGGATTGGGGTCAGCACGCGTGCAACGCTTAGTCTTTACCGAGCGGCTCAGGCACTGGCCTTCATCGAGTCTCGCGAATTTGTGGTACCTGACGACGTAAAACGGTTGGCGGTACCCGTTTTTTCGCATCGTATCTTTCCGCGGGGATTCGTCGCAGGTGAGATGCGAGCAGCAATGGAGCAGATCGTGGAACGGTTACTAAGGGAAGTCCCCGTCCCTCAATAACTTCTCTGAGGGATCTCGCCAGACTGGTCTTATTGAATGGGGCGAGTTGTGGGCTTCAGGGGGAGAATGGAAAAGCAATCATGTTACGCAAACGACCACCCAAGTCGCTCAACGTCGGCCAACTCCGGCGTCGCAGGGTGCGGATCTGCCGTGAGGGGCTTATCTACTTGGCGGTTTGTTCCGTGGTTTTATTGGGTTCCATTCTGAGGGACGTGAATCTACTGTTGGTCTTGGCCTGCATGATGATTGGCCCATTTTTGTTAAATGGTATCGTTGCGGCATCGATGTTAGGATCGCTTCGTGTGAGCCGTGACCTACCTCCGGATATCTCGGCACAAAATCCCTGGCGTGGTGCCTTTCGCATTGACAATCGAATCGGCAAATCACCCGTGTGGACACTCCTTGTACACGACGCGTTGCGTTCGCAAGCGGGGCAGAAGATTGGCGGAATTCAGGCCTTCTTACCTTACGTAGGGTCTGCCGCCATCGAGTGTGTCGACTTCTCGGGTCCAGCGTTGCCACGCGGGCGGTATCACTGTGGTCCATTGACGCTCACCAGTCGATTCCCCTTTGGTCTGTTGGCCGTCTCGGCGATGATGATGCAGTCGAACGAGTTCTACGTCACGCCCGAGCTAGGGAGTCTTGGCGCAAATTGGGTGACTTGGTTGCGACGCGCTTTAGCGATTGGCCGAGATGGTGGATCCAGACGTGGGCGAAGTGAGGGCGAATTCCATGCGATGCGGGATTGGCGGCCAGGCGACCCTCGAAAATGGATACACTGGCGCACCACGGCTCGACGAAACGTTTTAACAGTGCGGGAATTGGAGTCGCCGCGGAACAAAGACCTATTTGTGATCGTAGACCTGAGCACAACGCAGTGCCGGGAACCAAAAATGGCGAGCCATCGCGATACAGAACGGATGCTCAGTTTCGTAGCGACGCTCGTAGTACGACAATGTACAAGCGGTGCTGCTTCAATTCTGCTTGGCCTGGCCGGGAAGGAAGTTGAGGTCTTCCAGGGCGCAGCGAGCTCCAGGTTTCAGGATGCCGTTCTTCGTCGACTAGCGGTAGCGGAGGTCCCACCGAGGTCGACCCTGCCGCAACTATTGCGGAGGCTGAAGGATAAAATACCGCGCGAAGCAATCGTATTGTTGGTGACGGGGAACGAAACTGCTCCGGATCCAACCGGAGAATTTTCCTGGATGGATCGATGTACGCACGTACCTGTTCTTTCGACCGAATTCCGCCATGTGTTCGCACTGCCGTCCGAGTCAGGGTCCGAGGACATATTAGGTCGCCCAATTCCTGCTGGGCAGCTCGAGGATTGACTTCTACCGTGAGAGGCAACGTGTGAAACAAGTCGAACGATTGCTACAGGTTTGCATGGCGATAGTTGCCGTGTTGGGCGTGTGTTTACTCAGCATGGAACAACGCTCAAGTTTGATCGCAATTCTATTTGGGCTGGCAGCCACAGCTTCGGTCTATGTCACTGATATGTGGAATTGGGTTGATCTTCCCAAGGGGATTTCGAACGTCGTGGCACTCGTGGCACTCGGTCTCTCGTTAGCGCAGATTACACGGATCGGTGACGGAACCGATCTACTGGCTCTAGCGAACTTGCTCATTTATTTGCAAATGGTGCTGTTATTCCAAAGAAAGACAGAACGGAAGTTTTGGCAGATTGCCGCGCTCAGTCTGCTGCAAGTCATAGTGGCAGCTGCGCTCAATTTGAGCATGTTTTTTGGCGTCCTGTTAGGCGTCTATTTTTTCGCAGCGCTCGTTGCGATGTCGCTTTTGTTTTTGTATCGAGAGTACAATCGATGCGCCAATCCGCGCAAGACGGATGATAACTCGCGGCGAACAGTGGCCGAATTCGCCGCTTATGGTGATCATGTACATCAGAGTTTGCGGCCCGTCGTTGTGGTCGGGTTGCAGACACTCTTAGCGACGGTCATCCTCTTTTTCGCCTTGCCCAGATTGAGGGGAGACGAAGATGCAGAGATTTCGTCAAGTACGATCGGCACCACGGGGATGTCGGCGGAAGTTGCGCTGGACGATATGGAGCGGATTCTTGAGAATCCGGAAACGGTCTTGCGAATGTCACTGGTCGACCCGAGCACCGGAAAAAAGTTTGCCTCTACCGGCGAGCCTTACCTTCACGGTACCGTTTTAGTCGAGTATTCAGCCGACTCGCGTTGGAAATACCACCACAAAAACAATATTGATTCATTGGCGGAACCGTCGCCCGGCGTGTCTACGGTGCGGCAGGATATCGAGTTGGAGCCGGGAAAATATCCTTTCTTGTTTTCGATTGCCCCGGCATTTCTGGCCACGGACCGTCAGGTTAAGCCGGGTCTCGGCATGCAGCAGTTTAGCCATCAGCTAACTCTCATGGATCGGGATCGCGTGGAATTTTTCTCTGCCTTTCATTATTCACTATTGACGAGTGGAATTTCGCGAAATATGCAAGACCCGTTTCGAACACAGCGCATCGGCTTCCTACAAAGTGACGAGTTCGAACTCTGCACCTTCGTGAACCGAGACCGCTTCCCCAAGCTATGGCAAATTACGGAAGCGTTGGCAAGGTCAAGTGAGACGCGTCAGCCGAGTCGGATCCGACTATGCAGATATCTTGAATCGCATTTTTTGACGAACCGCGATTACACGTACTCCCTAGGCCGTAGTCCGTCGCGTCAGTTGGACGTCGATCCCATCGAAGATTTCGTCAGTAATCACAAGAGCGGACATTGTGAATACTTCGCCAGCGCTTTGGTGATAATGCTGCGGTCTCAGGGAATTCCTGCGAGAATGGTGATGGGTTACAAGGGCGGCGACTATAACGAACCGGGTAAGTATTACGTGGTGCGGCATTTGCACGCCCACGCCTGGGTCGAAGCATTTATAGAGCGCGACGATGCAGAAGAAGCCGGGGTTAAGCTAGATGCCACCGACGAAGGAGCTTGGTTGCGATTGGACCCTACGCCGGCTGGAGATGGGCCGACGTTGCATCAGTCGAATTTTGCGTTTCTAAACCACCTTCAACAATGGATGGACTACTCGCAGGTTGTATGGAGCCGATATGTGCTCGGCATGAATTCGGACCGTCAGCGGGAGGCGGTGTACCAACCGATACTTGACCGAGCGCGACAGATGGCTCTATCTGCCAGCGATCCTCACGCATGGCAAGTGTGGATTGTGTGGCTGGCGGGACAATTTGGAATCCCAGCGGCAACCATAAGAAAGGCCATGGCTTGGTTTGTGACGGCGGTCTTGGTCTTGGTTATCGTCGGTCTGGGTACCGTTGTGCGGATGGTTCGATTTCTGCAACAACGCCGAAAATGGCGCGGTGAATTTCTCAGGACCAACTCGTTAGCGTATATTCACGCGCCGTTTTACTTGGGGTTCGAGCGTGTTCTCAGTGAGTTCGGTTGGGCTCGCGGAAAAGGACAAACGCCGCAAGAGTTTGCGGAACAGACCGTTGCCGCGATGGCGAAATTGGGATTGGGTGCCGAGATGCAACACGTACCAAGACAAGTTGTTGAGGCGTATTATCGTGTCCGTTTTGGTCAGCAGATGCTGCAAATTGGGGAAAAGAACCACTTGTCGCGTATTGTAAACGAGTTGGGGAAAACGCTGGCCGATAGTCGACGAAATGAATCAAAAGGGAAATTGGTATGAGATCGACGATGTCCTCGGCAAAAACGGAGTACTATCGTTCGGCGTTCAGTCTCGTCGAGGTGTTGGTGGTGATCGCAATTATGGGTTTGATGGTAGCCATCTTGTTGCCTGCCGTGCAATCAGCACGCGAATCGGCGCGTCGAGTATCCTGCAGCAACAACCTGCGCCAGATCGGTTTGGCGACGCAAAATTTCCTGTCGTCGCAACAGCATTTTCCGGCCGGTGCGGTCGCCATGGCGAATCCGAACTCTGCCGGTACGCCCTGGACCTTTTACCGTTGGTCGGCGTTGTCGGCTCTCACTCCGTACATGGAAAATTCCGTGGCGTACAACGCGCTGAATCTTGCCGAACCACTTTACGACGCAAGTCTTTCTATTACTGCCAGCAATCGTGAGCCTGTCAAATTGATCGTGTCGGAGTTCTTATGCCCGAGCGATATTGCTAGGAAGGTTTCGCCGAATTTTGGACCGACGAATTATGCAGTCTGTGCTGGGAGCGGCGTGGGAGGTCCACAACCCAACGACGATGGCTCTCCCTTAGAAACTGACGGACTTTTTGCGGTGAATTCTCGGGTCACGCCGGCCATGGTAACCGATGGTCTCAGTGCGACCGTCCTGGCGTCCGAGAGCATTCTCGGACAGCCACAGGAGGGAACGCATGACGCGCGGATGGAATACAAATTCATTACGACCGCGCCGTTAACGACGGTACGATGCAACGATTCCCAGAGTTGGAACGTCAACGATCCACGGGGATTTTCGTGGGTCAACGGAGAATTTCGCTGTGCGTTATACAATCACTACTTCACGCCCAATTCGCCCACGGCTGATTGTATCGGAGTCGTGCTTGGGGCGGGAATGGACCGCTTGTTTACTCCTTTCGGATGGAAAGGGGCTCGAAGCTGGCACACTGGCAGCGTCAATGTGGCCTATGCCGACGCGTCGGTACGGGGCGTGGCAGACACGATCGACCAGGAAGTCTGGATCCGATCGTCAACGATGGCCGGCGCGGAAATTGGCCAGTAGCCTCAACTCCCTTCTCTTTCGTGCGTACGAGTCCGACGGACCGGCGAGCGCGGATGCCGATCGCATACTGTTAACTGCCTACCAAGTGGCGGTTATAATGTCTGGGACGCCTGGGGGGGTCGCGTTACTTCTGCCTGAAGAATCGGCCCTCTGGACTAGCGGGTTGGGCTTGCGCTCGCAGCTGCGGCGGGACAGGTTCACAAGCTTGCATTGCTAACCGGCTCCGAGCACGATAGAGGTACCCTCCCCCTCGGAATTCGAGAGATTGCGGCAATTGCCGCGCGTGGCTGTGCCCGGTGCTTCACTTGGATTATGCGATCGCGAGTCGTCGTTCATTCGTTTCGAAAAAATTACTTCAGTGAGTTTTCTGGTGATGCAGTTCAAAACCCATTTGCTTCGCACTAGCCGTTCCAAGTCGCTTACGCATCGACCGACGTCGAAGCAGAAACACTCAAGGCACTTAGTCCTTGAAATGTGTGAAGACCGACGCGTATTGGCAAGTTCTCCTCTCCTCATTGATATCAACCCAGCGGGCGACGCAAGTCCTCGGGACTTCGTCCAGTTGGGGAACTATGCCTACTTTACCGCAGAAAATTCTCTTAGCGGACGCGAGTTGTGGCGCACGGACGGCACTACGCTGGGGACGAAGCTAGTAAAAGACATTCGGGCTGGCAGTGGCTCCGCTAATCCAACGGAACTTACTGCCTACAAGGGTTCCTTGTACTTTGCTGCCGACGATGGGGTAAACGGTCAGGAGTTGTGGAAGAGCGACGGCACAGAGAGCGGAACGGTCCTGGTAAAGGATCTCCATCCTGGCCAGGGGGAGCAAGTTCCCTACGGCAACGGTCCATTACGTTCATTGCCGCAAGAGCTGACAGTCGTCGGCAATCAGCTTTTTTTTAGCGCAATCAGCGCCGCAAATGGACGGGAGCTTTGGAAGTCCGATGGAACGGCGGATGGAACCGTGCTGGTGAAGGACATTTTTGGCAACGGGTCGTCGAGTGTCGCCCCGTCTTCTAGCCCTCGAGGGCTCGTGAATTTGAACGGTACCCTGTTTTTTACTGCCACAGACGGTTCCACCGGCGCCGAACTTTGGAAGAGCGACGGAACTTCGGCCGGTACTGTCATGGTGCTCGATATATTTTCCGGAACGACCACCTCAAACGGTCAGACGGTTGCCAATTCCTCCGAACCTGGGCAGCTGACGACGGTCGGTAGCACACTTTTTTTTACGGCCGTCGATAGCGGGACGGGTCGAGAGTTATGGAAGACTGATGGAACCGCCGCCGGTACGGTTCGTGTCAAGGATGTGCGGGCGGGGGCGGATGGGGCGTTGACCAGCCAAGATGTACTTATTCGGTTAGGTAACACTCTGTTCTTTTCCGCCAATGACGGGAGTTCGGGTCGCGAACTTTGGAAGTCCGATGGTACATCTGTCGGTACGGTGCGTGTCAAGGACATTCGGGCAGGTGCCCCCGACGGTCTCACAATTCCCGGGACGTGGGCCGTGTTGGGAGACCGCCTCTATTTTGCGGCGAATGACGGGTCCACAGGGACGGAACTGTGGAAGACCGATGGCACGGACGCAGGCACAACGCTCGTACGTGACTTGGAAAGTGGCGCCGGCAGTTCGACGCCTCAGGAAATTACAACCGTTGGTACGCGGTTATTCTTCGCTGCCACGACGGCGAGCGGCAAAGAGGCATGGGAGTCGGATGGTACTTCGGCCGGTACCAAACAAGTCGCTGATCTGGCAGCGGGGGCCACGAGTTCCAATCCCAGTTCGTTTGGTCAGTTGGGTGGACTTGTGCTCTTCTCGGCGTCCGATGCCGTCGCTGGTCAAGAACTGCGAGTCGCCGAGGTCGACGGGCGAATCGATGCCAGACTGACAATTTTTGTCGATAGTCAGGCCGTCACCATACCTACCGGCGTGGGCACGGCGGTAGGAGGAGCTGCTCTATCGCAAATCCGCTCCGTGAACGCCACCGGGGGGATACGCGTCGAGCCACTCACCAACGAACCACTTACGAAATTTACATTGGGCGACTTTTTTACCACGTGGCGTACTAACGGCGGTCAAGCCGGAAATAATGCCGCGGCCACGCTCAGCTCCAACCAATTGCTGGGCAACCTGGCCAACACTACGAAGACGGTCAAGATGTACGTGAATGGCCAAGTTTCCAAGGACTACGAGAACTATGCTATTCGCGATGGTGACCAGATCGTTCTGGTGTACGGTTCGAATCCGGTTGTGTCTCTCAATACCAACTTTGGTCCGCTCGTGATGGAGCTATTCCTCGACCGTAAACCGATCACAGTGAACAACTTCTTGACCTATATCAACGACGGCGACTACGTTAATACATTTTTTCATCGTTCGGCGGACAGCGGCGGAAAGGATTTTGTCATTCAGGCGGGGGGGTTCCGCACCAATTCGACGACGTTTACCAGTAGGTCTCAATTCACCTCGGTGCCGCAAGACGCGCAGATTCAAAATGAACCCGGAATTTCCAATGTGCGCGGTACGGTTGCCATGGCAAAGCTTGGCGGGCAACCGAACAGCGCCACCAATCAGTTTTTTGTCAATCTGCATGACGACAATCGCTCACTCGATACTAACAACGGTGGCTTTACGGTGTTCGGGGCAGTGCTCGACATGACAACCGCCGATACGGTGGCGGCATTACCCATCAGGGATCAATCAGTCGATCCGTATCGCGAGCTGCCCGTGAGTGAATCGAATCAGCTGGTCGTCGTTCAGACGATCGCGGGACAGGGACGGATTCGGGGGGCGCGTTACCGAGACACGAACGGAAATAGTCGTCAAGATAGCGGTGAAACCGGTGTCGCCAATTCCGTCATCTACATCGACTCGAACAACAATAATGTGCTCGACGCTGGCGAGGTGTCAACGGCAACCGATGCCAATGGCAACTATGTCTTTGAGCTAAATCCAGGCACGTATACGGTACGAGCACAAGCGTCGGCGGGGTTCGTGTTCACCGAGCCGTTGGCCACATCGAAATCGTATACGGTCAACGTTGAAATTGGGCGTGAGGCGATCGGCAGAAGCTTTGGCGAATCAACGATCGTTGCTCCAACTTCGGTGGATCTTGTGGCGGTATCTGACACAGGGACATCCGATAGTGACAATTTCACGAACAGGAACAACAGCAGCGCTCAGCGAACGTTGCAGTTCTTAGTGAGTGGTGTCACAAGTGGGGCTGAGGTGCGAATTTTTGTCGATGGAGTCCAAATGGGGACCGCGACGGCGACCGGTACGACGGTTACCGTGACGACATCCGGTAATCAAGCGGTCACCGACGGTCAGCGTGAGGTTCGTGCGGTACAGATCGTTAACGGGACAAGCAGTGCCACATCCCCGGCGCTTACCCTGACGATTGACACCATTGCGCCGGCCCTTTTTTCGAACACCGCACCGGCTTTGGCGACTGTCAACACCCTCTACAGTTTTGATGCCAACAGCCCGGACGAGAACCTGTCTGGTATGGTGTACTCTCTCGCAAATGCCCCGGCCGGAATGACAATTAGTTCGGCAGGCGTCGTCAGTTGGACGCCCACGAATACACAACTTGTACCCCAGCAGTTTGATATTCGCCTGAGTGATGTGGCTGGAAACGCGGCTATACAGAGCGTCAGTCTTACAGTCCTTGGTACATTACCGGCTTTTCCAGATTCGTACTCCATCGCCGAAGATGGCGTCTTGACAGTTGCTCTGGCGAACGGTGTTCTTTTTAATGACGGCGGCCCGAATCCTGGCACCCTGACTGCATCGGTTGTGCAGACCACTTCTCGCGGAACCCTCGTGCTGAGTCCGAATGGTACGTTCAACTATACGCCGAACGCCAATTTCTTTGGAGCCGATTCGTTTATCTACAAAGCGAATAACGGGACGATTGACTCCAATCATGCTCGAGTTACGATCAACGTGACTGCAGTCAATGATTTGCCGGTGGGAGTTGCGAATTCGTATTCCGTGAGTGAGGATACGACGCTGGCAGTGAATGTCGCAAATGGCGTCTTGTCGAATGATACTGATGCCGACGGTGACACCCTTGCCGTGGCGGTTGCCACGCAACCGGCAAACGGATCGCTTATCCTCAACAGCAACGGTTCCTTTAGTTACACCCCCACGGCACAATTCAGTGGTGCGGATTCGTTCACCTATACGATCAGCGACGGAACTGGGAATTCAACCCCAGTCCAGGTATCGCTCACGGTGACGGCAGTGAATGACGCGCCTGTAGCGGTTGCTGACACGTATTCCGTCAATGAAGATGCCGTGCTCAATATTGCTCAGCCACAAGGCGTGTTAGCAAATGACACTGACGCAGAAGGGAGCCCACTGACCGCCACGGTTGTGACGCAGCCAACCAATGGGACCGTGCTATTAAATGCGAATGGGTCGTTTACTTATACACCTAAGGCCAACTTCTTTGGAAGCGATTCGTTTACCTACCGAGCTAACGATGGTTCGCTCGATTCAGCCGCAGCCACTGTCACGATTACGATAGCTGATCAGCCTGACCCTCCGAGCGCCGTCGATGATACCGCAAGCGTTGTTGTAACCGGGGCATTGATCGATGTCCTCAAGAATGATGTTGCCAACGCGGGCAATAACCAATTGTTGACCATTCAGAGTTTCACTCAGGGTGCATCGGGTGTTGTTACTTTAGAGAACAACCAGCTGCGTTATGTTCCTCGATCCGGATTCGTGGGTACAGATACGTTCACCTATGTAACGCAAAATGCTAGCGGACTGTCTGATAGCGGTAGTGTAACGGTTACGGTAACCAACCCGGACGGTAACCGCATTTCTGGCTTTGTCTTTTTAGATGCCGACAAGAACGGCACACGTGCGACGACCGAGTCTGGAGTTCCCGGAGTATTGGTCACGCTCACCGGAAAGAATACAAACGGAGTTGCCCTCCCATCACGAACCGCGCTGACCGCGGATGATGGATCGTATTCGTTTCGCGATTTGCTTGCGGGGACCTACGAGGTCACTCAACGGCAACCTGCCGCGCTCAAAGATGGCAAAGAAAGCGTCGTGGTAAGTGGAGCTTTGGCCGGTGAAGATAAGATCACAAATCTTGTCGTTACAGGGGGAGGTTCCTACGAGAACAATAATTTCGGGGAACTCCAGCTTGAGCCGTCCTACGTTTCAATTGCCTGGTTCTTCGCATCATCTTCCAAACCCGTGTCGGCGAGTACGGCGCCGATATTCCGTCAGATGGTCGCGGCGGGCGAGCAACGCTCGGGCGACCTACCCTTGGCTGCGGCCATTCGAAGCGGGAGCACTACCCCGCCAGTTGTCAACGCAATTCCTGTCGCTGTGGCGGACTCTTATGCCGTGCCGCAAGGGCAGGTGTTGACAGTGAACGCCGCCAATGGAGTGCTGAAGAACGATACGGATGCCGATGGGACAACACTGACCGCCATTGTAGCCACCCAGCCGCAACAGGGCGCACTTACCTTGAATGCCGACGGGTCGTTCACGTACACGCCGACCACGACATTTAATGGGACCGATGCATTTACCTACCGTGCCAGCGATGGGAAAGGGACGTCAGCCCCTCAGACTGTGACGATTACTGTCGGAAACCCTGCGTTAAATCAGGTACTCACGATTGCCGAGAATAGCGCTCAGGGTACTTTAGTTGGTACCTTGACCGCCGGTTCTGCTTTGAATCAACCGATAACTTTCGCGCTCAAGAATGGTAGCAATGCGAATGCGTTTAACTTGGATGGTGCCACCGGAAGAGTTACGGTCTCGGATAGCGTCGCACTTAATTTCGAACAACAGGCGAGTTATTCGCTCACTGTTGAGGCAGTGGGTGCGAATGGACAGCGGCAGAACATAAACGCTACGATTAACGTCACAAATGTCAACGAAAAGCCGGTTGGCGTGAACGATAGCTATACTGTCAATGAAAATGCAGTTCTGACTGTTGTTGTCGCGGCAGGGGTAGTGAGCAACGATACGGATCCGGATGCCAACAGTTTGACGGTCGAATTGGTAACCAACGTTGCCCACGGCCAACTCGCTTTGAACCCGAACGGGAGTTTCTCGTACACCCCCACTGCTCGATTCGTTGGCGCCGATTCGTTTACCTATAGAGCCAAAGACGCAACATTGAGTTCGGATCCAATCACTGTTGCAATCCAAGTGAATGATGTGAATGCGGCGCCAGTGGCTGTGGCCGACAGTTTCACGACGAACGAAGATGTGGTTTTGTCCGTTGCTGTTGCGGATGGTGTGCTCAAGAATGACACGGACGCAGATGGTGACAGTTTGACGGCTCAATTGGTTACGACGGTGTCGAAGGGACAGTTAATATTCAACGCCAACGGAAGCTTTAATTACACTCCGAATGCGAATGCAAATGGAACAGACAGTTTCACGTATCGTGTCAGCGATGGAACCCTGACCTCGAACGTCGTGACGGTCACCCTGAATGTCACGTCGGTCAATGATCCGCCTGTTGGCGTGGCGGATTCCTACACCGTGAATGAGGATGTTACACTTACGGTCAATGCAGCGACCGGCGTTCTCAAGAACGACACGGACGCCGACGGGACAACGCTTACGGCGAGCGTGGTGACCCAGCCCCAACACGGCTCCCTGACATTAAACTCGGACGGGTCATTTACCTACCAACCAACGGCCAACTATAACGGCACGGACACGTTTACCTATCGCGCAGGGGACGGGACCTCCTTCAGTGCGGCCACGACAGTGACGATTACGGTGAATGCAGTTAATGACGGTCCGACGGTCGTTCGTAATGATTCCTATCGAACCGATGTCAATCAAGTCTTGACGGTCACGGCGGCCAATGGAGTGCTTGCCAATGACCAAGACCCGGACCGACAAGCATTGGTTGCGACGTTGCAAGCGAATGTACAGCACGGGACGCTTGATCTGAGCCCCAACGGTTCGTTCGTCTATACGCCGACTACAGGCTATCGAGGAGCAGATTAGTTCACGTATCGAGCCGGAGTTGGCGATGAGTCGGTTGTCGCAACGGTCAATATTGTTGTGAATTCGACTCCCGTGGGTGCCAATGATTCCTATTCGACGGTGGAAGACACCGTACTTACGGTGAATGTAGCCAACGGTGTATTGAAGAATGATACCGACGCAGAGGGGGATTCGCTCACCGCCACCGTAACGCAACAGCCGCAGCGTGGCACGCTTGAGATGAACACGAATGGATCTTTTGTGTACACTCCGGCAGCGAATTTCAATGGGGCCGATTCATTTCAGTATCGTGTCAGCGACGGTAACTCAAACTCGGCACCTGTGACGGTGAATATCACAATAGAAGCTGCGCCAGACGCTCCGGTGGCTGTGAACGACAATTACAGCATCACGCGAGGCGGAGTCTTGACCGTGGCAGCGGTTAATGGTGTGCTAAAGAATGACACCGACGCGGACGCTCAAATGCTTACCGCTTCAGTCGTAACAGATCCTCAAAATGGCACCGTCGCGTTGAGTGCCGATAGATCGTTCGTTTACACTCCCGCAGGAACGTTTGTGGGAACCGACACATTCACGTATCGTGCGAATGACGGAACTTTGAATTCGAATGTGGCCACAGTTACGGTCAATGTCACCGCCGTCAACAGCGCGCCAGTGGGGGTCGCAGATACGTATTCGGCCACTGAGGATACGACACTCACGGTCAATGCTGCCAATGGAGTGCTCAAGAATGATACCGATGCCGACGGACAGACGTTGACGGCCACCTTGGTGGTGGAACCCCAGCAGGGGACCGTAACGCTCAATGCCGATGGATCGTTCAGCTATACTCCCACCGCAAACTATACCGGTGCGGATTCGTTTACCTATCGTGCCAGTGACGGTGCTGCTTCAAGTGGTGTCACGTCGGTGGCAATTACGGTCAACGCCGTGAATGATTTGCCGGTGGCAGCGAACGACAATTACAGCATGAACCAGGGCAGCACGTTAAATGTAGCAGTCGCCGATGGCGTGCTCAAGAATGATACCGATGCCGACGGGAATTCCATGACGGCCGTCATCGTGGCGCAAGCACAGAATGGGGCCGTCACCTTAAACCCCAATGGATCGTTCAGCTACACGCCGACGGCTACTTTTTCTGGCGTCGATACCTTCACCTACCGTGCGAACGATGGTACCGGTAATTCGGGTGTCGCGACCGTGACGATCAATGTTGCGGCTGTGAATCGTTTGCCGGTGGCCGCCAATGATAGTTATAACATGAACCAAGGCGGTACGTTAAATGTAGCAGTCGCCGATGGAGTGCTCAAGAATGATACCGATGCTGACGGGAATACCATGACGGCCGTGTTGGTGGCGCAAGCACAGAATGGGGCCGTCACCTTAAACCCAAGTGGATCGTTCAGTTACACGCCGACTGCTACCTTTGTCGATACGTTCACCTATCGTGCGAACGATGGTACGGGTAACTCAAATGTTGCGACCGTGACGATCAATGTTGCGGCTGTGAATCGCGCGCCAGTGGGAGTGGCAGACACGTATTCCGTCAATGAGGATGCGACCCTCTCCGTCAATGCAGCAAACGGCGTACTGAAGAACGACACAGATGCCGATGGTCAGACGTTAACAGCGAGTGTGGTCGCTCAGCCGCAACATGGCAACGTGACGCTCAATGCTGATGGCTCGTTCAGCTATACTCCGACCGGAAATTACCATGGTCCCGATTCGTTTACTTATCGGGCGAGCGACGGTGTTGCGACAAGCAATGTAACAACGGTGTCGATGACGGTTGTGCCGGTGAACGATGCTCCGGTGGGCGTGGCAGACTCGTATGCTACGAATATCGGTCGTACACTTGTGGTGCCTGGTGTTCGTGGCGTGCTCGCCAATGACACCGATGTCGATTTGGGGACGCTAACCGCAGTGATCGCGGTGACGGCGGCCAATGGTCTCGTTAGTTTGAATCCCAGCGGCGCGTTTGATTACACCCCTTCAATAGGATTTTCTGGAACCGATACATTTACGTATCGTGTTGACGATGGAGCTTCGCTGTCGCAACCAACGACTGTGACCATACAAGTAAATGGGGCGAACCAACTGATAGCAGAACAAGGGAGTGCTGCGGGTACGCTCATTGGCACACTGTCGACAACGGTCACAGGCAGTTCGAAACTATTTCAGATTAATCGGAGTGGCTTGGACCCGCGACTGGCACTCGCGGCGGATGATCACATCTCCGGCAACCCAGCGTCACCTGTAGTGTTAATCGAATATCTAGACTACGGTTGCCCAGCTTGCAGAGCCATTCATTCGGTCGTCAAGCAGATGGAGCAACAGTTTACCGGTCAATTACTGGTGGTTCGACGTCATTTGCCAGTCGTAACTGCGAACAGTCCGGAAGCGGCTTGGGCAGCGGAGGCAGCCAGTCTTCAGGGGAAATTCAATGAAATGACCGACCTGTTATTCGAAAAGCAAAATGAATGGCGGTTCCCGTCAGTTCCTAATCCATTGCCGTTTTTCGAGGTCTACGCTCAAACGTTGGGATTGAACGTGACGCAGTTCCTGTTCGACTATTCGGCGCCAGCAATTGCAAATCGAGTGACCCGCGATCAGACAGCGGCGGTTGGGCTAGGTGCGAACGCGACGCCTTGGTTCTTCTTGGGACCTCAGCATATCACTACACCCACGTCGGCAACGGCATTTGCAGCGCAAATCCAGGCGGCCGTCGATTCGCTGACCGATGTCGTAACCTTGGATCGACTTACGGGTGCGATCCGAGTCTTGAAGCCCAGTGTGTTCTCGTCGAGCGATACTCCGTTCGAATTTACTGTGAATGTCGCCAACACTACGGGAAATGTGCAGACAATACCAGTTCGGATTACGGTCACTCCTGCTCCGGTTCCAGCTAATGCTGCGGTGCCAGAATCGGAAAGCGGATCAGTGAGTCGTCAGTCGCTTTTCGTCGATGATGCGTTCGCCGATGATTCCTGGTGGCCCGAGTAGACGCAGTTTGCCCCTAACGGCTAATTGCCTGGTCAATAATCTGGTCCAAGCGGGCGGGTGTGATTTTCATTACCGCAGCCGCGGTAGCGAACAGGTGCTTCTCTGTGTCGGCTAATTGGCCATCCGCCGCCATCATGTGCACCAGTTCTCGCAGGAGGGTTTCCCTGTCACTGGGTTCCGGGGGAATTTGTAGCGCAAGTTTTCCGTTTGTCGCCAGTTCGAGCATTTCACCGAATTCGTCATCCGATACACCCCATTGCGTACAGCGGTCGGCGAGCAATGACATTTCTCCTTGATGGATCGCACCATCGGAGGCGGCCATGGCCAGAAGGTTTTTCAGGAGATCTTTCGGTTTCATAACGGCCTAACCCTTTTTTGTCAGTTACTTGTCCGTGCGGCGGTTCGAAAATCGACGAATTTACGCACTCTTGGTAAAGCGACGAGCGATTTGCACTAGAGTCCGTACCAAGGCACCACTGCCGCCGGCGTCCTGCCAAGTCTTTGGTTTGTCCAAGAAAGCGGGGCCGGCAATATCGAGGTGCGTCCAAGGTAGATTGTTGACGAATACTTCCAACAGTTTCGCTGCGGTAATGGCTCCGCCCCAGCGTCCGCCAATGTTCTTGATGTCCGCAACTTCACTTCGAATCAACTCGCCGTACTCAGGATACATTGGGAGTTGCCACACTCGCTCGCAGCATTCTTGGGCAGCCAACAAGATCTCATCGCACCAGTCCGCAGAGTTCGACATAGCACCAGTGACGTCGGTGCCCAGGGCGACCATGCAGGCGCCGGTGAGCGTAGCAAGGTCAATCAAATGCGAAGCGCCTTGTTCCACGGCTACGTTGAGGACATCGGCCAGCACCAATCGTCCTTCGGCATCGGTGTTGAGTACCTCAATCGTTGTGCCTTGGCGTGTCTTCAGTACATCTCCCAATTTGTAGGAGGCTCCGCCGGGCATGTTTTCCACGAGTCCGAGGAAAGCAGAGACATTGATCGGCAGCTTGAGCTGTGCAATTGCGTTGATGGCGCCCAGAACGGTAGCAGCCCCGGCCATATCGCATTTCATGTCTTGCATCGAGTCGCTCGTCTTGATCGACAAGCCGCCCGAGTCAAAGGTTACCCCTTTTCCAACGAAGGCTAGGTTGCGTTTGTCTTGTGGATTTCCACGATATCGGAGGATGACCATCCTGGGTGGACGGACCGATCCGCGGGCGACTGCCAGCAACGATTCACATCGTTCGGTCGTTAGCCTAGCTTCGTCCCAGACTTCGATTTCCAGTCCGCGTCGTTGTGCCACGTCGACGCAAAATTCTGCGAATGTTTCCGGATAGAGCTCTTGTGGAGGTTCGTTGACGAGTCGGCGCGTCAAGTTGACAGAATTACCCAAAATCTTGCCGGCATCGATGGATGCTTGATGGTGGCTCTGCCAGTGCACCTCAGAAAAAGGAAATCGATTTTTTTCGCGGCGGTAAAGGTCGGGGCCTTGGCAGCCGACCAATGCGCCGGCGATGGCGTGCTCAACCAGTTCCGTTGCCGACAAATCGAGGAAAAACGCGACACGCTTGCGTTCGCGACTAGCCAAGTGCCGCGAAGCGGTTGCGGCGGCACGGAACGCGACGCCTCGGTCCAATTCAGCGGAATCTCCCAGGCCAACGACCAATACCAGCGGTGCTGTGACGTTAGCTAGGCCATACAGCGGGGTCAGTTCCAACGACTTTCCGCGGATTTCACCCGCTTCGATCAGACGCGACAAGGTGCCACCACAGGCCTGGTCCAATAGGGTAGCTGACGCTCCTAACCGCCCAGATGGATCCATGCCGATCACCACGGCGTCTGTAGCGGCCTGATGGGGAGGCGTGGAAATCGACAGAACTGAAGGTTCAGCCGGCCAGAAGGCCTTGGTTGTCATAAGGAGATTCCTCAATCTATTTTTTTGCGTTGTTCCTGAACCTTGCTACCGAGAGTTGCGGTAGTCGTTATCTTAGGGGAGCCGGTCACGGTTCTAGGTCGGACACGAAGAATCTACCAGTAATTTCACTTCGATGAAAGAGAGTGGGGACGTTCATGGGGTACCGGTCGCTGAAGTCATGCGTGGATGACCTGCGGAAGAACGGTCACCTGTTGGTTTGCGATGCGGAGGTCGATCCGAACTTGGAAGTGGCGGAGATTCACCGCCGCGTTTTTGCCTCCGGAGGTCCGGCGGTATTTTATGCAAATGTTCGCAACTGCAAATTCCCGCTGGTGTCGAACCTTTTTGGGACGATGGAGCGAGTACGGTTTCTGTTCCGAGATCGATGGGAGTCCGTACGCCGACTCATTGAGTTGCGGGCAGACCCTTCCCACTTCCTCCGCGACCCCCTTCGCTACTGGCGTGCTCCCTTGGTGGCTTGGGGGATGATTCCCAGGCGGTGCCGCAGAGGTCCCGTCATGTGCAATTCGACAACCGTCAGCGAATTGCCACAGATCCGTAGCTGGCCCAACGACGGTGGTGCATTTGTGCTCCTGCCACTCGTATACTCCGAAGATGTTCGTCAGCCCGGCCTCTGGAGATCGAATCTTGGCATGTACCGTATTCAGATCTCTGGGAATCAGTACGAGCCGAACCAAGAAATCGGACTTCACTACCAATTACATCGTGGTATCGGCATCCATCATACGTTGGCAAATCGGCTGGGGAAACCATTTCGGGTCAATATCTTCGTTGGTGGTGCTCCCGCCATGACCGTGGCCGCCGTCATGCCCCTGCCAGAAGGCATGTCGGAATTGACCTTTGCCGGTGCTCTCGGCGGGCACAGGATTCCCATGATTGGGCAAGCTAATCACCCGGCGATTTATGCGGATGCTGATTTTTGTATTTCGGGAATCGTCGAACCTCAAAAGCTTCTGCCGGAAGGTCCCTTTGGCGACCACTTGGGATATTACAGTTTAGCGCATGATTTTCCCGTGTTACGTGTCGAGCGAGTCTATCACCGTCGCGACGCGATTTGGCCATTTACCGTTGTGGGGAGGCCGCCGCAGGAAGACACGATGTTTGGGCAACTGATCCATGAACTTACGGGACCGATGATTCCCGCAGTTGTGCCAGGAGTTCAAGCGGTACATGCCGTCGATGCCGCCGGAGTTCATCCGCTCATGTTGGCGATCGGTAGTGAACGATACGCTCCGTTTTTGAAAGAAGCGATTCCACGCGAATTGCTGACGCAGGCCAATGCCATATTAGGGCACGGACAAATGTCATTGGCAAAATACCTGTGGATAGCGGCGCTCCACGACGATCCTCAACTTGACGTCCATGCGGTGCAGGAATTCATCTGTCACGTGTTGGCGCGCGTTGACTGGCGACGCGATGTTCATTTTCAGACGTGTACGACAATCGATACGCTGGACTACTCAGGAACATCACTCAATCAGGGTTCGAAGGTTGTCGTAGCGGCAGTGGGGCCGCCAAGGCGCGTTCTTGCGACCGAGGTGCCGGCGGGTTTACCGGAGCTACCGCGAGACTATCATTCGGCCAAGATATGTTTGCCGGGTGTTTTGGCGATATCGGGACCACGGTGGTCCAAGGGTGCGTCATGCCGCGATTTTTGTCGCCACTTTGAACAGGCAGATCCAGCCCTGATGGGGAACCTTGGATTGGTGGTCCTGGCGGATGATAGCGACTTCGTATCTCAGTCATTGAATAATTTTTTGTGGGTAACATTTACGCGTAGTGACCCGGCCAGCGATGTGGATGGAATTGGGGCTTCAATTCATAATAAGCATTGGGGCTGTAGCGGTCCGCTCGTAATTGACGCGCGACTTAAGCCCCATCATGCACCGGTGCTGGAACCCGATCCGAACGTCGTGCGTCGGATTGACGCGATGGCGGCGCGAGGCGGACCGTTGGCACGCTACTTGTAACCGCCATCCACAGAAAGTACTGACGGAAAGCCTGCCTGGTGGCCCGGAGGCTGTGTTACAGCCACGTCGAAAGGCCGAGGATTAAAAAGTAAAAGACGACCAAGAATCCGACAAGCCATCCACCAAAGCGGATGGCATGTTCAAGGATCGGTGCAAATAATTCGTGTCGTGTTGCCGCGTACACGAGGCTCACGGCGACAACTAGCGGTAAGGCGTACCACATCCGGTGATGCAAAACGACTCCTATTAAGAGCGGAGTCAAGGCGATCATTTCACTCATACGGCACTATGAATACAAGGAGATCGGGGATTCGGAGAGATTGTGGATACGAGTTGATTGGGTTTCGTTGTGACGTGACGTTTGTCGATTGCTTGACTGTGAACCAGTATCAGCGTACCTCGTAGGAACGAACCTAGAAGGAAACTATTTTGCTGGATCGTCTGACGCATCGGGAACCGGAGTTGGATGCTTGTCGCGTAGGTGGGGTTCCGGAAATACTGGTCCGGCGAAAGCGTCGTAGATTACCAGAATATTCAAAAGCCCAGCAATCATTGTGTATAATGTACCCATTTCAAAGTAGCCATGCAAATCGTGATGCCAATTCGAAAGTTCGTCGTGTTGCTCTTCCGAAATTGTATTGGGCGGATACATCCATGTGATACCCAAGAGCGGTTTTTGATACTGTTCTTTGGAAACCGCTTGCGCAACTGCACCCAGCGATGGGAGACCCACGCCGAGCTGGCAGATGAAAGGATATCGTTTATGGCTGGCATTGTAGGAAGCGTAGACCACGCGACCCTCTCCCAAGGCCAAACCAAAAAAATACGTACTAACGATGCACGCCATGAAAAGTATTCCCTTCCCATAGCGTCGTTGGTAGAGGTGTCCGGCGCCTGGCCACAACCATCCCAATAGAGCGGCAAAGTAGGGGTTCCGTAAATTGACTTCGACCGGGGCATGACGGTCGATTGCTGATGAGGAACTATCCATAACTCTCTGCCTGGGGAGGTTGAAGGCCACTGGCAGTTATATTACGCGACAGAATGCGATTGCCGATACCCCACTGGCCCGATAGTGCGGGAGAGTATCGCGTGTGCGATGGGCGCTGAGGGGTGCGATGGCAGGATCGGCGATCGCTGGGCAGTTACGAAAGATAGTCGGGGTTTTGTAGGCTCAGCTCTCGATAGGCCGATTCAACCGTGTCGGAGTCGACTCGGTCACGATCCGCTCCCGCGAGTATCGAAAGCTCGGCCAGTTGCACGACCCGTCGCGGCAGACCGTCCGTTAGCTGGAGCAACGTTCGAACGGCGTCCTGCTCGAATCGTGGATTCGCTCGAATGTGATATTCGACGTACCTGGCCACCTCTTCCAACCCCCAAGCTTCAAGTTCGACGCGCAGTTCGCAAAGATCTTTCAGTCGTGGTCCAAGCAACTGACAACGGGCAGAGTGTGCCGACACAATGACGGTGTACGTGGCGGCCAGCATGGCGTCGGTTTGTGCCAATCGCGTAATCGATGTCAGCACGTCCATTTCGGCTTCATCGGCGTCATCCAAGAGGATGACCGTAGTTCGCTGTTGGTACTTATTTTCTCGCAACCTGTCGTTGATGGCCCGCCAAAGGCTAACGCAAGAGTCCCTTTCATCGGGAAAGTGCCCCAAGCCGGTGGCTAACGTGGAAAGGAATTCGATATTTTCACGTCCCAGGAGTGAGCAGGTAACGGCAAGGTGACCTTGCCGCGTGAGTTCCTGCGCCAATATCTGCAATACCATCGATTTTCCGCTGCCAGAGCCACCCAGTAGGAGACCCAGTCGATGGCGATGGGAAGCCATGTATCGAACACGTGCCAGGGCCTCATCCTGAACGGCATTGGCAAAATAGCCTGCCCGTCCAGTGATTGGATTGGACTGCGGGGGCTGCTGGACGCTCAGGGCATTTCCATCCATACGGTTCGAATCCTATTTCGTGGTCAGTGTGGTCGCGCAGCAAAGTCATTGCCTGGCCACTGCGGCGGTACGTCCCTCTGTTTACCCCATTCGGTAAAAGGTGCGCGATGTCTACAATGAAAACAATCGATAGCAGTGATCGGAGTTGGATTTGGCCGGCCAGTAGAGTCCGGCATGACTTGCGACGGCGGCTTGATTGGAAGCCGCGGATCGACTTGCAGAGAGTGTTGCTTCCATGATGCGATTTCATGCTGTCATACCAGATTCGTCCGTCCGGGAAATGTGGTTGGAGGGAGAAGAAGCCCACCATCTCTTAAATGTAGTTCGCGCCAAGCCCGGTGACCGTATCGAACTGTTTAACGGGAATGGTATCAGCGTTCGCGCTGAAATTGTCGAGACAAATCGCGGTCGCGCGTTATTGCAACTAGGCGAGCGTGTCCACGATGACGAAAGCGGAGGGTTGAGAGTTATACTGGCGGTCGCTTTGCCGAAAGGGGAACGGCAAACGTGGCTTGTAGAAAAAATCACGGAATTGGGTGTGGCTCAGTTAGTTCCCCTCGTCACACAACGGGGCGTTGCTCAGCCAACCGAAAATGCCTGCCGGAGATTGCAACGCAATGTGATTCAAGCTTGTAAGCAGTCAGGTCGCAACCACTTGCTGCAGATCGAGTCGCCACGTTCGATGATAGACCTCTTCACCGCCTCGACGTATACGATTCGATTCCTGGCCGATCCCCGCTCAAGCCGAAGCATGTGGGAGTTTTTTCAGCCACCGTCATTGGGACGTGACAAATCTCAAGTGGCCAGTGTATGTGTTGCGATTGGACCGGAAGGTGGTTTTACTGCCGAAGAAGAGTTGCTGGCCGATACGAGCGGCTGGGACCGAATTTCGTTTGGTCCTCATGTCCTAAGGGTCGAGACCGCAGCCATTGCCGCAGCAACGCTGTTGGGAGCCTGCGCGCTACCGGGGCAAAATGGCTTTGTTAGTGGGCCATGTTCGTGGGATGGTCGAATGGGCTAGTGGATGGCGGAACGGCCGTAGTCCGCCGCGATGGAGTGACGTGGTATCTCCATGGGATAGGGTTGCATGTCTAAGTGAATTCCGCTGATGATCTGTGGAGTCATGACAATTTCTTCACGCCCCATTTTTCCAATGACTGGATTCTTTTGTGGACCGTATTTTTGCATTACTTCGAAGATGGCAGGCGATGGGCTGAAAACGGGAGGAGATTGGTTCGAGACGCCCGAGTCAATCTGCGTGCCAATTGAATCGAAACTACCTACGGTCACATAGCTGGCATAGCGGTCATGGAACTGGTACGCCTCTTCCCCGCGTCGACGCAAGATTTGGACCAATCGATCGGCTTTGTTTGCCGCTTCATCCAATTTGCTGTCGATTTTCTCTTCTTCTTCTTCGATCGCTTTTATTTGTTTTTGATCGATGACGACCTTACCGCGGAACGTGGCAATGCGTACGGTATGGTTTGCCGGGCATTTCAAAAGGCTAAATTTCAGTCCCCGATTCATTTTTACAACAAGGCTGTCGATTCCGGAATTTGACGATGTCTCCGCCGGCAGTAGTGGATTTCGTGTAACAAACGCATGTCCCAAGGGACCTTTGCGACTTTTTTTGGGATTCTTATTGCCCTTCTTTTGCAATTCGCGAAATTCGGCGTAGCGAAGGGTCGTATGCTCGCCTTGTTTCTTGATGCAGTCGGGATGGTAGCTTTTGAGCTTTTCCGCGGTTAGTTGCAGTCGAGAGTCATCGACGCTGGGGTAATCACCGACGAGCACCGCCCATTCTGCCGAACGGTTGTAGCTCTTGTACTTCATCATGCGTGGCTTCCCATTGGGAGCCACGCGGAGTCCTTGCACGGGTTTACTGAAATCAAAATTTTGAGCATGGAGATAGGCGGGAATTCGGTCCTGCCGTAGTTCGTGCACAAGCGCCAACGCATCGTCTTCCGCCCCGGGTCCGGCAAACGATGCTGCGAATACCATCCATGGACCATTGGACTCGGAAATTTCGAAGCGATTCTCGGACGATTCGGCTTTTGTTGCGTGGGAAGGCTGGACTCTTTTCTTGGACGAATCCGCGGCGTGAACCGCCAGTGAAAGTGCGATCACCCAGAGGGGCACCGTTGCGAACTCGCCGAGCCAAGTCGTCCACATGGTTGTACTCCTGTTACAATTGGGGTTCATCGCGACCGATTCCTTCTCGCGCCACCGCCGACAGGCGTCGGATCGGCTCCAGCCAACTGTTCACCCGACGCGAGGAGGCCGCGGAGTATACCGAGCGGCGATCCGTGCATCCAGACGAAAAAAAGTCTGACCCTATGAATGCATGATTGCATGATTGCATGAATGCATGGATGAATACGGGAATCAAGGTCCCTTAAATCGAGTTGAGATCGCAGAGAGAGGTCCGGCGGGGAATTGTGGACGAATCTCGTGGGAGGGTGCGTTTGACGCAAGCTCGGTCGCTACACGATCTGGTCGTAGACGTCTTGAATTGCACGGCTGAGGCAGGATAGCCCGTATTTTGCCAGGACGTTGCGTTGTCCCGTCGCGCCAATGGATCGGCCGCGGTCGGGTAGGCGGAGGATCTCGGCCCAACGTCCCGCCAAGTCCTGAGGGTCATTGGGCGCGACAAGGTAACCGCCGTCTGTCGCTGCGAGGATCTCGGGAAACGCTCCAATGCGAGGCTGAACGACTGGTACGCCACTGGCCAGCGCTTCCAATACGTAGATCCCTTTCGGTTCGCGATAGGTCGCCGGGACTGAGAGCACATCAATCGTCCGCAGGAAATCCCGTTTGCCGTCATGATCTACCGATCCGTGATATCGGAATGCGTGTTGCAGTCCTGCATCGCGTATGCGATTGAATTGTTGCTCGGCATAGTCCCATTGATCGACACTCTTCCAGCCGGCGACGTGAAGTTCGACATCCTGCATGTCTCCCTGTTCTCGAAGTTTCAAAAACGCGTCGATCAAAACATGTAGGCCCTTTTCGGGAGATAGTCGGGCCAGGTATCCGATACGCCTTGGTTCATGGTCGTGGTCGGATCGTACTCCGACGGAAGTGGCGAGTGACTCAGCGTCAATTCCCAGCGGAATCACCGAAATTTTGTCACGCGATATGTGCAAATATTCCGTCATTAAGCTGGCGTAGTCGTTGGAAAATGAGATAAACCGATCGACGTGACTTGCGACCTCCCGGACCATTTCCAGTGCTTTCTGCTGATAAGGTGCCGGCAGTGCGTTCAAGAAGACATCGTCTCCTTGGAGGGTTACGACGACCGGCACCCCTAGCTGCTTCTTGAGGACCGAGATCGTGCCGCCGATCAAGAGATTGGTATAATGCACCACCCGGGGTTGGATTTCCAAATTGAGCCAATTCGTCAGCTTTGCGAATTCGGCAGCCTGTACGCCCTGCTCGCCGCGCAGCATCGACAGAGTCAATTCCCCCAATTCGGTCGGCTGGATGGAAATTCCTCCGCGCGTGCCCCAGCGAAGGAGTCTGGGACTGTCGAGCCAACCGGTTAACCAGCTGGGTAGATGTCGGAACCAGGAAAATCGCTGGTTCAAGTAAACGTGAATTCCCCCAAGAAAGACCCGCGGATCGCTGACGTTGTCCGGATCGTCGGTACGAATGGGCGTATACGTCGGGACGAGCAGTGCGGACATGCCGTCCCGCAGGAGGGCCCGTACGAGCGTATTGTCGTGCATACAACTTCCGCAGAACATTCCAGCAGCGCCAGCGGTGATATAGACGACAGGTTGGGGTGATCGGTGTGTCATTCGCCTCACATGGCAGCCGGAGTTCCCAGGGAGAAAATTGTCAGGCCCACTCGACTCAGGCCTTATTTTGCCTGACGATTGCCTATTCGTCGAACCGCGGGTCGCGTTTCTCCCTTTTTCGCTGATCCATACGGCCTTCCCAGTCCCCGTGGCCCCCGCTTTCGAACCTCTGTCCCCGGTCACACCGGTAATTGTTGACAGATTCAAGGAAAAAATCGGCCCAAGTCAAATTGCGGCCGATCGAGACATAGCTATAATGACTGGCTTCCATTTGACCTGCCAGCGGTCCGCCAGGTTTTTGTGCGGATCGATTGTGAGACGAAACTATGCCAAAACAGAAGACACACAAAGGTACGAAAAAACGGTTTCGCTTGACGGCGACCGGCAAAGCTAAGCACCGCCAGGCCGGAACGAGCCACCTCGCTACCGGAATGAGCGCTAAGCGAAAGCGGAACTTGCGCGGTACTAAGGTGGTGTCGGCCGCCATGACCGATCAAATTCGCAATGCTTTGGGAAAATACAGTTACTAAAATACAGTTACTATGTGATTGATAACTGCCGTGCTGGGCGCGAGCAGTCATTTGTACGAACACGTTTCCGGGCAACCAACACTTCGGCCTATGTCGAAGGGCCTTGGTCACTTTGATCCCGTCAGTGTCGCGTTAAGGCGCCATTGTGGTGCGGGATTAATCGATGACGATTTCGAAATGTGAAGCAGGACTAGCTACCAATGAGAACGATTAAGGGTGCGGCTCGCACGAAGGCGAAGCGACGTCTATTTAAGAAGGTCAAGGGATTTGTGGGTGGCCGTAAACGGCTGCTCCGAACGGCGAAAGAAACGTTAGTTCGCGCCGGCGTCTTTGCGTTCCGTGACCGAAAAGTTCGCAAGCGGGAGTTCCGCAAATTGTGGATTATCCGAATCAACGCGGCCGTTAAGGAGCGTGGTTTGAAGTATAGCCAGTTCATCCACGGCCTTAAGCTGGCGGGTATTGAACTCGATCGCAAGAGCCTCTCCGAAATGGCGATCCACGACCCGACAGCGTTCGATCTTGTGGTGGAGCAGGCTAAGAATAAGTTATCAGCCGCCTGAAATCGATCCGACGAGAAGTTCTTTAAGTATGGCATTGGCAGTATTTCTGCAAGAACTCGATGAGCTTGCGCGTGCGGCGGTCGAGCAGTTTGCTGCGGCGGTCGACGGCGAGACGCTCGAGTCTGCGCGTGTCGCTTTTCTGGGCGCGAAACAGGGACGGTTGAAGGCGGCCCAGAAGCAGATGGGGAATGTGGGTCCATCGGACCGTCCCCTCGCAGGTAAGCGATTCAATGAGGTTAAGCAATCGATTGAGTCGGCCTACGCGGCCGCACAGCAAAGATTGACGGGAGGTTCCGTTCGTAGGCCTCCCGACCCCACGTTTGACGCGACACTCCCGGGAATTCGGCCGCAACTGGGGAAGCGACATCCGCTGACCCAGACAATGGAAGAACTCAAGGATATTATGGGGCGTCTTGGGTTTACCGTGGCCGATGGTCCGGAAGTGGAAGACGAGCGGCACAATTTCGAAGCGCTTAATATTCCTCGCGAACATCCAGCCCGTGACCCGCTCGAAAACTTCTACTTGGCTACGGCCGGGGTGGGAGATCCTGATTCGGTATTTCTACTGCGTAGCCAGACAAGTACGGTGCAGATTCGCGTGATGGAGGCGAAACGCCCTCCGATTCGCATTATCTCCATGGGACGTGTCTATCGGCCAGACACTGCCGACGCGACTCATTATCCAATGTTTCACCAGATCGAGGGCTTGCTCGTCGATCACCGAGTAACCATGGCGGATCTTAAGAGTGTTTTGCGATTGTTCGCACAGACATACTTGGGAAGTGAAGTTCACATCCGTTTCCGTCCATCGTTCTTTCCATTCACCGAGCCGAGCGTGGAAGTCGACTATCAGTGGAAGGACAATTGGATTGAATTCGGAGGCGCTGGGATGGTAGACCCGCACGTACTGCAAGCAGTTGGCTATGATCCCGAAGAAGTGACTGGATTCGCGTTTGGCTTGGGTGTGGAACGCCTATGCATGAGACGGCATGGTGTGACCGATATCCGCGAGTTCTATAAGAACGACGTGCGGTTCCTCCAGCAATTCTAGATTTGGTTCGAATCACCTTGGCTGGAATCACGTAGTACCTTCTGATTCGATTGTTTCCTCAGGACAGCGGCTCGCGCGCCGCGGGTGCAAAAATGATTGTCTCCTGGAATTGGTTGAAGGATTACGTTCCGCTGACGATGTCGCCGGAAGAAGCCGTGCATCGGCTGACGATGAGCGGCTTGAATCATGAGTCGTCGGAACTTGTGGGAGATGACATCGCAATCGACCTGGAAGTGACGAGCAATCGGGGAGACTGTCTCGGTCATATCGGGATTGCTCGGGAGATCTCCGTGCTTTGGCGGGAGGCACTATCCGTTCCCAATCCGACTCCACTGGCCGCTGGGCCTTCGGTGCACACTTTAGCGTCAGTTGTCGTGGAAGCTCCACAGTTATGTCCACGGTATACCGCGCGCGTCGTGCGTGGTGTCGCTATTGGGCCGAGTCCAAAGTGGTTGGCCGATCGGCTCACGACGATCGGCATCGCAGTGGTCAATAACGTCGTCGATATTACGAACTATGTGATGATGGAGTGTGGCCAACCGCTCCATGCTTTCGATTTACAGAAGTTGGCTGGAGGGCGTATTATCGTTCGTGAAGCGAGGCAGGATGAACCCTTCGTAGCCATTGACCACCGCAGTTATAACCTGCAAAAAGGGATGTGTGTCATTGCAGATAGGGAGCGTCCCGTGGCGCTCGGGGGAGTGATGGGAGGGACCGCTACCGAAGTTACCGATGCCACCACGGACTTGCTCATCGAAGCGGCTGACTTCGCTCCCCTTTCCGTGCGCACGACCGCTCGAACGCTGCGGCTGCATAGTCCTTCGTCGTATCGTTTTGAACGACGCGTCGATCCGCATGGTGTCGATTGGGCCAGTCGACGTGCTTGCCAGCTGATTCGGGAAAACGCCGGCGGGATATTGGCAGAAGGCATGATTGACGTGACTGCGAATCCGACCGTGGCACATCCTCCGATCGTGTTGCGATTTTCACAGCTACAGCGCGTCCTCGGGATTGAAGTTCCGGCGGAGGAAGTGCAGCGGATTGTCACCGCGCTGGGAAATCAAGATGTGCAAATGAACGCCAAACAGATCGTCGCCACACCTCCCACGTGGCGGCGGGACCTGCTCCGGGAGATTGATCTCATCGAAGAGGTCGTGCGTATCCACGGCTATGACAAGATTCCTGAAGATGTCGGCGTACCAATGGCTTCGTCACATCAAGGAGACTCTGAACGGGTTCTAAAGATAACCAGAGATACGTTGGTGGCGAGCGGATTCTTTGAAGCGATGACACCTAGTCTCGTGGAAAAAGAGCAATCGGAAGAGTTTTCACCATGGAGTGGTGAACCGTGCCTGAGCGTTTCCTTGGCGATGCTGCGAGGGGCCGACCATCTCCGAAAGAGTCTCGTTCCAAGCATCCTGAGAGTCATGCAGCTCAATGAATCGCTTGGTAACAAAGACCCTGAGTTTTTTGAAACCGCTCGGGTGTATTTGCCTCGTGCAGGCAAGTTTCCCGACGAACGGTTCATGGTCACATTGGCAAGTACGCGACCCTTTCGGTACCTCAAGGGAGTGCTCGAAGCACTGGTCGATAGTTTGCGGCACGGACAATGCTTGGATGTTCAGACGTGGGATCATGCGTTCTTTGCCGCGGAACAGGCCGTGCAACTGATGCTCAACGGCCAGACAATTGGGTATATGGGCGTGTTAGATTCTCAGACGCAGAAGCACTACGCATTACGACAGCCTGTTGTCGTCGCCGAGATCGACTTTGGATCGCTAGTGCCGTGTGCCGAGCTGGTACCGCAATTTAAGCCGGTAAGTCTTTTCCCGGCAGTCCGCTACGATCTCAACTTTGTGGTGGACGAGGCGGTTCGTTGGGCCGACGTGGCAAAGTCGGTGCGAAAAGCCGCAGGCGATGTGCTCGATCAATTGGAGTATTGCGAAACGTACCGCGATCCCCAAAAGGATGGTCAAAACAAAAAGAGGCTGCTCTTTTCTCTGCAGTTGCGATCAATTGCTCGAACGCTCACCGGAGACCAAGCCGACGAAGTTCGTCGGAGCGTTATCGAGACTTGCCAACAACATCACGGAGCCGCTCTGCTGGTTTAACCCCCTAAAATTTTCGCCCGATGACAAGCTCAGCCACATTCCGGATTTGACTCTGTCGATTAGCGCCGGCCAAAAAGATTCTATGTTTGCCTACGTTTATTTTGTTAGTAGTCGCCGTGATGCGGTATACGAAACAGCTGATCTTCGCTAATGTGCCGTTCGGCAGCACGTCCGTACTCGTCCAAGCCTCGCCGTTTTCCCACGGAATGCCAGGCCGGAACATCCTTGAGATCGGGCATAACGTCCACAATCTGTTCGAAGAGCATTTCGGCTAATCTTTGCATGGCAGGCGTTGTGGCGCGTTCGCGAATGGTGACGACGGTCTTCATGACCCGTAGCATTTTAGCGCGTTCTAACACGGGAGTTGAAAGTCCATGGCCAGGATCGACTAATAGGTCGGCCAATGGCACATCCAACAATTGTTGCCACTTGCGCAGCTCGCTAATCGTAAGGTCACAGCTTGGCTCTTCTTGCACCCGGACGCGAGCCACATCGTTATTAAGATGTCGCGCGGCGGTTCGGATCGAAATTCCCTGTTGCTTCCTGACTGCGGCAAGCCGGTGATATTGTCGCGGCTGCCCCCGTCTTAGCGGCGGCGTCAAGGGAATGCGCGGATCTACCGGCAGGGCTGGTGACGGAGACAAGTGTTCGGGAAATGGCAAATTGTTTTCGCCTCCTGACATCATGCGAATACTCCCGTCCGTTGTGTCGGACACGGCATTGAACTTCAGAGCTGTAGCTACACGAGACGCGGTGGGTTTGTTTCTCGATGGCAAACCGACTGAAAATTGCTCCCTCGGTCCCTACATGGCGGGCCGAATCGTTCCGCAAACGTAACGCATTTGCAGCAGCGATTGGAAGATAACTTTAGCGGTGAACGCCCAAGCTCTGAATTCTTTGTTCCGTCTTAAGGGGTCGCTGTGTGATCTTCACTGCGATGGCAGTGCTTGCCCAAGATCACATGGCTTCAAGCCCGCGGGAGCAAGAAAAATTGATGAGTCATCTCGCGAAAAGGTCGCTCCCGAAACCTCAACCCGATTATACGAGTGTCTCGGTGTGTGGGCAAGCGACCGTAGTTATGGAATTAGTTGGCCCGCGTGACAGTCGCACCGGTAACCAAATCGTGCATCGTTCCAATAACCACCGGGGGGGTAGCCCCGTCGTGCCGCAGGTTGCGTTGGCCGACCGTCCCAGGCGAGAAGGCCCGAATGGGGTGTGCACCATTACGGCGAATCATCTGCAGGCCGCTGGGAATATCGACACGACATACTCCTCCCGAAATCTGGATTCCCCATGCCACGAGTCGTTCCAGCCAAGCATCGCTTTTCACGGGTTCGTCTCGCACGATCCCAGCAGATCGAGCGACCGCTGACTGTCGTGTCTGCCATAGATTTCGATAGGCGGACGAGCTGGGGAGAGCAGCCCCGTCCTGGATGAACACGAAATCGCCAGTTACTATCTCGAGTCCGGCCTGGACCGCCTCCACAAACCCGCGCTGCCGCGGCGAAGATATTGCTCGAACCTGCGGGTAACGTCGCGATAGTTCGGCGAGGGCGTAAGCCGTTTCGTCAATCGACCCGTCATCGACCAAGAGGATCTCGAAGCTGGGGCATAGTTCGCCAACAATGTCCATGACTTCCAAGAGCGTAACGGCGGCCGATTTTTCGGCATTCCGAAGCGGGATGAGGACACTGATGGCTGGGTACACGATCACGATCTCCGCGACTTCGGTTTTGGTACCAAATAGCTAGCTAAGAGCAGCATCGGATTGGCAGGCGTCGTAGCTCAACTACAGGGACGCGTTTTCCGCCTGAGGCTCCTGTTCGGATTGTTCGGGTGGTCCCCATGTGCCTTTGCTGTGGTTGGCCCCCTTAGTACAATCGATACGTTCATGCCACCACAAACCGAGGACGACTCGCAAGGAGGGAGTGCTCGCGGTAGGATATCGACAGAACGCAGGCCGTTCGGTCATGAGAGAGCAATGAACAATTCACAGTCACTACCTGATTTTTCGCGGAACGAAGGACTGCTCCCGGTCATTGCGCAAGACGTTGAGACCGGGCAGGTGCTCATGTTGGCCTACATGAATCGCGACGCCTACGATGAGACACTGCGCAGCGGATTTGCGGTCTATTACAGCCGCTCGCGGAAGCGATTGTGGCGCAAAGGTGAGGAAAGCGGCCACCGACAGCAGGTTCAGTCACTTTGCGTTGATTGCGACGGTGACACGATCCTTTTGCAGGTTCTACAACAAGGGGCTGCCTGCCATGAAGGTTTTAGATCGTGTTTTTTTCGACAATGGTCGGGGCAAGAATGGAATATTTTGTACCCGCGACTCGTCGATCCATCGCAAGTTTACCATTCTACGGGAGATGAAACGCAGCCATGAGCATTGAAAAGCGAATTCAAGAATTGAAACTCGAATTGCCACCGCCTCCCAAGCCGGTCGGCGTATATAAGCCGGCAGTGTTTGTGGGCAATCTATGTTATGTTTCGGGCCACGGGCCTTTGCGTTCCGACGGCACATTGATCGTGGGTTGCGTTGGACGCGACATTGATCAAGCGGCCGCTTATTTGGCTGCTAAACAGACCGGACTGGCGATTCTGGCCACGTTGCGTGCGTCGCTTGGGAATCTCGATAAAGTGAAACGTGTTATTAAAGTGTTGGGGATGGTCAACTGCGTCCCGGAATTTGGCAACCCCCCCGCCGTGATCAATGGATTCAGTGAACTGTTTGCGAATCTATTGGGAGAGGAGCACGGTGTGGGAGCGAGAAGCGCCGTTGGAATGGGATCTTTGCCGGGCAATATCGCAGTGGAAATCGAAGCGATTTTTGAAATCGTGGTCTAACACAGATTTTAGCATGTACCACCGGGGATCTTGTTGCGGTGGTCTAGCCATTCCCAGGCACGTTGTCCTCTACCAATCCCCAACGCTCCCATCCGCATAAAACACACGTTGGAGCGTTTCTTGTTGGAAGGGATGTTTGCGGACCTCCGATTCATTGATATCAATCCCCAGTCCGGGTCGGAGATTGGGTCGGACGATGCGTCCCTGTGGCTCGATCGTGAACCCTTCCTGCACGACATCCTTACGCCATGGGACGTCGGAGTTGACCGTCTCGCAGATAATATAGTTCGGTTGCGAAAAGCCGAATTCTAAAGATGCGGCTGTGCTAATGGGGCCTTGGGGATTGTGGGGTGCAATTGCGATTCGGTGAGCGTCTGCCAAAGCGGCGATCCGTCTCGCTTCGGTAATGCCGCCGCAATGTGTGATGTCGAGCTGGCAAACATCGCATCCCCGTTTCTCAAACAGTTGCCGAAAAACGCTGGAATGGGTAATGCGTTCCCCTGTTGCAACGGGAGTGGTCAATGCTGCGTTGATCATGGCAAGTCCATCGATCGACTCGGGCCAGCACGGTTCTTCAAAGAAATAGAGATCGTAGGGTTCAAGGGCTTTGCCAAACTTGAGTCCCATCGCGGGGGACGGTCTGGCGTGGCAATCGACCATGATGTCAATCTCTTCTCCGACGGCCTCGCGAATCGCAGCAACACAACGTTCTGCTGCCCGGATTGGTTTGAGTCCTTCCAAAGGCATCGTGGGGGGGACCGCCATACATTTGAAAGCGGTATAGCCGTCACTCACTGCCTGCAAAGCCAGATCGGCAAAGCGAGCGGCGTCCTCTACCGAGGTTTCGTAGAAGTCTTCTAGCTTGCCTCCGCCCAAGTGGCAGTAAGTGCGAATCGTATCGCGTACCCGCCCGCCCCAAAGTTGCGAACACGGGACACCCGTGATTTTTCCCAGAATGTCCCACAACGCTAGGTCGATTCCAGCAATCGCGGTTGCTCTTACAACGCCATTGCCGTGCCAGAAATGCTGGCGAAACATCATCTGCCACAGATGTTCGATGCGACGTGGGTCTTCACCCACAATAAGTTCTGCGATGTCCTCGATCGATCCGACTACTCCTCGCGTATGCCATTCCAGAGTTGCTTCACCCCAACCCACTAAACCTGGCTGATCGGTCAGGACTTTGACAAAGATCCAATTTCGCATCCGTGCATGGCACACAAGTGTTTCGATTTTGGTAATTTTCATGAGATTCAAGTGCAGGCGTGCAGAGTAATAAATGAATTGTGGGGCAACTGATGGTTGAGTGTGAGGATCAACCTTCCAACAACAAGGCTATTTCCGCGGCGATTCGGTCCGTAGCAAATTCCAGTGAACCGCGTTCGACGATGGCGATGTTCTGCTGGTAAAGGTTCTTGCCGTAGCAATCGTGAATAGGGAGATACCCCAGTCCCCAATCGAATCCCAAGGAGGCAACAAGGATCGGATGCTGAGGGAATCGACGGCGGAGTTCGCTTTGTAAATAGCTATAAGGCTCACCTTGGGCGCACACCCAAATGGCTCCGCCTATTCGCCAGAGAGCGACTTCCCAGGGGAATTCGGAACCCGGCGGATGAGACCGTCTGCGTGTCAGTTCGCGACGCTGACGTTCGACCATGGCTCGCTTGATGAGGCCATTTTGTAGGTCGCCTCGGTCGTTTGCTTCGACTTCTTCTCGTGTGAGTCGTGCGAGTTCCAGCTCAACTTCTGCCACCGTCGGCAATTCCTCGCGATACTTAAGTCCGATCTTGCCCCGCCACGTCGACACAACTTGGGATGGATCCGACGAAGTGCGGTCGATGTGTTCGACGGCCCAATTGCCGATGGCGGCGCCCGATTCAACTACCCCCTGATAAACAAATCTAGTTCCGCCGCGCAACATTCCTTCTTCGATGGTGAGCGCCGCATATCCCAGCTGGCGTCCGTTTCGATCGGCTACCGACGTATCGCCGAGGAACCCTTGGCGCGGCCCAAGGTCCCCAGAGGCACCTTGTAGAAATACACACGGACATCCCATTTTTTCCTCAACCATATCGCGCATGGCCCCTGGAAAATCTGGGCTGATCTGCGTGTTGTCCCAGGCCAATGTTGTAGGGTGGCACGCATAATTGACGATGGCGCCGATTCGTCGGTCGTGGTTGTCGTGAACCACTCCTAGCAGCAATGTGCGGTCGGCTTCCGTCAGAGGAGAATGGCCACAAACATAGTGTTGACGTTGCTCGTCCCATTGATCCCGATGGGCAGCTAGGTCACACCATCCTGTGCCGTAGGAAATCGTGGCGTCTTGCATGGAGTTCAGGGCATCTGCCACCAATTGAGCGACTTTCTCCGACATCCTTTGCAGATAGTCCGGAATAAACTCCCCACCCGGGAGTGACTCCCGATCGAGAGCAAGAAAACCTGCGGCGTGGGTGTGGGAGCAGACGATCGCGGTTTGATGACGCAATACAGAAGCTCGTGTTTCAATTGCTGAATAGACTAGTTCGAGTTCCGGAATTCCTAGCAGGCAAAGGTCCAACGCAATAAGGACTTGCCGACAGCGTGGCGTGATTTCGGGCAGGCTTTCAAATACGATGGCGGTTGCTCTGAGTGGTCGGTGGACGCCGGTAGCCTGATCGTGTTTTGACGCTCCCCACATTCGATGATAAATTCCGACCGGCGGTGTGATGTCACCGACGGCGATGCCGAATCGGCAGCGGCTAAAAGATGGCGTCACCGATGTAATCGATTTATCTGTCGTGTTTTGCATGGGGATGACCGCCTCGCCGATGGGGCAGGCTTATTCGTAGTCTGTGGGGGTATGAATTGTGTCGATTGCCGAAGGAAGTTTCAGAGCGAATTCCCCCGGTCACACCCTAAAATATCAGGTCGACCCAAGGACTGAAAGCACTCCTATACCAATTGTGACGCCTATTGCGCCTGGACACCCCTCGGTACACCCGGGAGCGTTTTACAATTGACGCAAAGGGGCCGTTGCGAGCGAATTGCATGACTTAGAGTTTTTTCGAGGGTAGGGTGTCTGTCTGGTAGTGCAGCATCAACTCAGGTTCGGGTGATTTCGAGGAGTGTGCCATGTTCAACCACGACAAAAAATACCGTCTTTTGACCCGCAGTGATTTCGATGGCCTTGGCTGTGCCATTTTGCTCAAGGAACTAGGGATCCTGGGAGAAATCAAATTCGTTCATCCGAAGGACATGCAGGACGGGCTAGTTCGTGTTACCGCAGACGATATTTTGACGAACGTACCCTATCATGCTGATTGTCACCTTTGCTTCGACCATCATGCAAGCGAAGGAGTTCGTGTAGAAAATCTACCCCGCACGAACCATATTTTGCATACGTCGGCGGATTCAGCGGCGCGAGTTGTCTACGAATACTATGGCGGGCAAGCGACCTTTCCTGATATCTCGACTGAGATGCTCGCTGCTATCGATCAAGCGGATTCGGCTCGATTCACCCGCGATCAAATTCTGTCACCGAGTGGTTGGGCCCTACTGTCGTTTCTCATGGATGCCAGAACTGGGCTGGGGCGTTTTCGTGACTTTCGGGTATCGAACTATGAACTCATGATGTCACTCATTGACTATTGCCGTGACCATACCATATCGCAAATTTTGGAGTTGCCTGACGTCAAGGAACGTGTGCGATTGTATGACGAACACGCTCCGTTTGCTCGGGATCAAATTCAACGATGTTCACAACAGTACGCGAATCTCGTTGTTCTCGACTTGCGGTTTGAAGAAACCATCTATGCAACCAATCGATTTACGGTTTACTCTCTATTTCCCTCCTGCAATATTTCGATCCATGTCCTGTGGGGCAAAGAAAAGAAGAATACGGTGTTTACGATTGGACGGTCGATTTTGAATCGCACTTGCCGCACCGATATTGGCGCGTTGTGTCTGGAATACGGCGGTGGCGGTCACGAGGCGGCCGGAACCTGTCAAGTTCCACATGATGAGTCCGAATCGGTACTGGCCGAACTTATTGCTCGGATCAATGCTGACGCGAGTGTCGTGAGTGTCTAACGAAGTGTTGTTGTATTCGCTTGCGGTTGACCCTCTTGCCGCAGCGCGGCCAGCACTGCCGGCGACGGTTCGTGAACCACAATGATTTCGGCCGGCTGCTGCCGATTTGTGCGAGATCGTACGATGCAGATTACTTCGGTATCTGACTCCGTGGACTGAGTGGTTTGACCACGCGGTGGGCTGGCCGACGTGCGGACCTCCTGGGAAAAGCTTGCCAGTTGTGAGCCTCGGTCGCCGTTCATCGCGGTGCTTTTGGACACCGGCAAATCGTTTGACACCAGGTTGTTTGAGGGAGCAGCCAGCGGCGAAGCGTTAGGGCTGCGTTGGTAGACCGAACTCAGCTTCGCGCTATCCAAGATTCGGTGGATTACGGGCAACGACGCGAAAAGGCCTTCGTCTCGTTCGTGGTCGGCCGCGTTGCAAACTCCTATCAATTCCCCCTTTTGGTTGAATAGTCCACCGCCGCTGCGCCCATCGACGGGATGTCCTTTTACCAATAGGTTCTCCGCATTCAAATAGCGGTTGATGTCGACGATTTGTGAATGAATCGGGTTGGGGTCAGCGCCTCGATCGCAGCCAATGCTAAATACTGCTTGCTGCTTTTGGATTTCTTGCACAATAAGTGAGACAGGGACGGGAACGACCGGTGCAGTGAGAGGAATCGAAACGAGGGCGATGTCTTGATCGAGATCATACCGCACGAGCTGACCGCGCACTGTTTCCGTTTTTCCAGGCAGGAACAGGTCGGCCGAGATGGGCCCCTGCCCTTGGGAGTCGCGGAAAATGTGAGCGCACGTGACGACCAGACCGTGCTGGCCATGCACGTCGATGAGCGTCCCGCTGCCGTAAGAGTGCCCCGCTTCGTCCTCAACTTTGAGTCGTACGCTGGCAGCCAGCGCGCGCTGCACAGTCGCTTCTTTCGACAGCCCGGGCGGATCCGAGAGTGGGCCGGATTGAACTTGTTGTCCCAATGACTGTCGCGGAATTAGTTCACGCTGTGTGGTAGCTCGCGCACGGTTCGGCCGTGTGAGCGGATTCTGCGGCAATTGCCCCGCTTGGGCGAACCAGTCACGCAACTGTGCGAAGCTCTGTGGGCCTTCGAATCGCCTGATCTCCCGGTCGCCATCGACCATAACGAGTGTCGGTACACCACGGATCTGGAATTTTTTAGCTGCATCAGCATGTTGGTCGACGTCGACTTCCCGAACTGCGAACCCTTCACCCAACATCCGTTGGGTTGTGTTGTCCATGAGCCTACAGACTTTACACCAGGGTGCTGTAAAGACGAGCAATTCGGCGTGTGCCGTCGATGCTACCGTCAGTGCGTAAAAGACGAATAACCACCGTAAGGAGCGCCACGCCAGTCGGTGCTTCACCTGCATCTCGTTTCCCTCCATGGAAAAAGTAAGCCACCGGGATCCATCCACGGTCCGTCGTTTCGAAGAAACAACTTGGCTGAGGTAACAATCTCACCCGTCTCGGTAAAAATTACAAGTTCAATTTAAGTCCAATGGCCAAAAAACCGAGCAGATAGCGTCATCGTGGCGGCCATCGTGGAAGTCCGTTTCCCTTCAGTACGTGGAATTTCCCGAGCAAAACGCGGCCATTCCCATTTTTTCGCCTGCGTTGGTACCTGGGTGCTGTGCAAATTTGCCACCTTGCTGTCACTGCAATGTTTCACTGCTTCGCCAGGCTCTCTCCTTACCTCAGCAGATTCTGTGCCGGCAAGTTGAACCCAAAACTGCCGATGCCTGTCCAGACACAAGTTGAGCCAATCTCGCGGCGCAAAAGACCGAACGCTACAATGGGCCGCTTGCAAAAGGAGCATTTGATGTCATTTCGCCGAATTTTGGTCACTTCCGCTTTGCCCTACGCCAATGGCCCCATTCACTTGGGCCATCTAGTGGAATACATACAAACCGATATCTGGGTGCGATTTCAGAGACTCATGGGGCATCGTTGCGTCTATGTTTGTGCTGATGACACTCACGGAACGGCGATCATGATGCGTGCTCGTCAAGAGAATACTGACGAAGTGTCGCTAATTAACGCGACTCAATTGCAACACATGGATGATTTCTCTGCCTTCGATGTGCAATTCGATCATTACGGGAGCACGAACAGTCCGGCTAATCGCGAGCTATGTGGCGAGATCTGGCGAGCGTTACGCAGTTCCGGCATGATTCGCGAAAAGGAGGTCACTCAGTTGTATGATCCTCAGGAAAAAGTTTTCTTGGCGGATCGCTTTGTCAAAGGCACCTGCCCGTCCTGCCGAGCCCCCGACCAGTACGGCGACAATTGCGATAAGTGTGGCGCTACCTATTCCCCGACCGATTTGATCGACCCCATAAGTGCGCTATCCGGGGCACGGCCGGAACTACGGTCGGCATCTCATTTGTTTGTCGAATTGGAGAAACTGCACGCGTTCTTGGACCAGTGGACTCAGGAGGGAGACCACTTGCAGGCCGAAGTTGCCAATTACCTCAAAGGACATTTTCTGGGCCAACCCTTACGGGATTGGGATGTGTCACGCCCATCCCCCTATTTTGGTTTCGAGATCCCCGACAGCCCCGGCAACTATTGGTACGTATGGTTTGACGCGCCGATCGGTTACATGGCGGCCACGAAAGAATGGTGCGAGCGAGAGAAAGAAGACTTTGATCAATGGTGGAAGAATCCGGACACTGAGATTCATCACTTTATCGGCAAAGACATCACGTACTTTCATACCCTGTTCTGGCCAGGCATGTTGAAAGTAGCGGGATTTCAATTGCCGACGAAAATTCATATACACGGATTCTTGACCGTGGGTGGCGAAAAGATGTCGAAAAGCAAAGGTACGTTCGTGCGCGCAGCGACATACCTTGAACACCTCGATCCTGCTTACCTGCGGTACTATTACGCCAGTAAACTGGGACCCCGGCTGGAAGATCTTGATCTGGGATTGGACGAGTTTGTCAATCGTGTCAACGCGGAGTTACAGAATAAGGTCATCAATCTTGCCAGTCGTTCGGCTCGGTTCTTGGAGGCATCGGGCCTGTCAGTTCGGTATCCGGAGGATGGCGGTAGATTTGAAAAAGGAGCGCAGGTCGGCCTTGAAATCGCTGCTTGTTACGAGCAGTGTGATTATGGTCGCGCCATTCGGCTGATCATGGAACTTGCCGATGAGGCCAATGCATTTGTCGACTTGCGCGCACCTTGGAAGCTAAAGAAGGATCCGCAGCAAGCGCAGGAACTCCAAGACGTTTGCACTATCGCCGTCAATCTCTTTCGCCAACTAGCGATTTATCTGGCTCCGGTCGTGCCACGCTTAGCCCAGCAAGTTGGTGAACTATTGAATGATCCCATCTGGTCATGGGAGCAGGCTCGGCAGCCGCTTACCGGTAAAGCGCTACGTACATTCCAACATTTGATGAAGCCCGTCGATCCAACAAAGGTACAAGCCATGATTGAAAGTAGCAAAGAGTCAAATGCCGCGTCGGTCCCCGTTCCAGCCATCGCTGACAGTGGCCAGCCACTTATCGACGAGCCATTGTGCGAAATGATTTCCATCGACGACTTTACCAAAGTCGATTTGCGAGTCGCTCGCGTCCTGGCAGCAGAAGAGGTTCCAGAGGCTCGGAAACTCATCAAGCTTACGCTCGGCTTAGGCGGTGACGTGACACGCACCGTTTTTGCGGGGATAAAGCAAGCGTACGAGCCGAGCCGACTCACAGGGCGGTTGGTAATTGTGGTGGCAAATTTGGCTCCGCGACAAATGAAATTTGGCCTCAGGTAGGGGATGATATTGGCATCGGGGCCGGGTGGCAGTGACGTTTTCTTGCTGGGTCCCGATGAGGGAGCTCAGCCTGGTCAGCGGATACACTGACAACCAGAAGATGGGCCTCAGACTCGACTCTTTCCAGCTTTGCGGGAAGTTGCAGTGGGTTTTCAGCGGTTTTTCGGACATGGCCGGCCGCTGTATGATAGAATCAACAATCCAACCCGCTCTGGCTCTCGGATGAGTATCCCTATCATGTCCTTCCCTAATTGGCGGCGCTCGATTGCCCAGGCGCCAGGCCCACTTCTTCGATCGGTCCGCGAAACGCTTTTTGTGGGGCTCGGTTTGATCCCCTTCGGATATGCCTGGGCTCAACCACCGGAAGCTCCGGTGGTTGCCGTGAAAGTTATCGAGAGACGTACCATGCAGGGGCAATCGAGTGTGGCGACAGTCATGCCCTCACGACGTGTCACGGTAGGGAGTGCCGTTTCTGGGCGCGTGGCGAAGTTCTTAGTGAATGAAGGGGACCGAGTCGAGCAAGGGCAAGCACTGGCCCAGTTGCTCGTGGAAACGATATCCGCAGACATCGTGGGGGCGGCGGCCGAACGGGAGCTTCGAGAGCAGGAGTTACTCGAGTTAGAACGCGGTACGCGCCCAGAAGAAATTGCCAGAGACGAGGCGAAAATGATGGCGGCCAAAGCGACCAGTGATTACCTGGAATCGCGGCGGCAGAGGGTAGAGCGACTCTTCTCGCAAGGTTCCACTGTGACCGCCGAACAACGGGATGAGGCGGTAGCCGCAGCCGACACGGCGATTCAGAACTATCGTGAGGCCACGAGTCAGTTCGAGTTGTCGAAAGCAGGGCCGCGCCGGGAAAAAATTGCGCAAGCCAAGGCACGACTTGCCATGCACAATGCGATGTTGGAAAAGCTTAATGATCAATTAAAGAAACATACCATCATTTCGCGTTTTAGTGGATACGTGACCGCAGAACACACCGAGGAAGGGGCATGGTTGAATCCCGGCGATCCAGTCGCAGATGTCGCGGCACTTGACGAAGTCGATGTCGAAGCCTACGTCGTCGAAAATAGCATTCGTCATGTGAACACTGGGATGCCCGTACGTGTTGAGGTGTTGTCGATGCCCGAACTCGATCTATTGGGGAAAGTCGCTTTGATCGTGCCACAAGCCGATCTACGCGCCAGAACGTTTCCAGTGAAAATTCGGGTTGTCAATCGAATCGAGGCAGGTCAGCCGATGATTAAATCGGGTATGTCGGTGCGGGTTTTCCTGCCAACGGGCGACAACGTCATGAGCCTATTGGTGCCCAAGGATGCCTTGGTTCTGAATGCTCGGCAACGAATCGTCTACGTAATTGTGCCATCCAAAGAAAGTCCGAAAGCGTCTGTGGCGCAGCCTGTGCCCGTCGAATTGGGTGCCGCGGTTGGCAATTGGATTCAAGTTACAGGGCAGTTACGTGCGGGGCAGGAAGTAGTTGTACAAGGAAACGAGCGTCTACGCCCTGGCCAATCGGTACGCGTCGATAAGGTTCTCAGCGAAGAGCCAAACCTGGAAACACGCAGCGATCTTACCCCAGCGTCAGTAGTGCAATAAGCCCATGGCCCTCATCGAAGCGTTTGTGCGGAACCCGATTAAAGTTTCCGTAGCTGTCTTACTCGTGGCGCTATTTGGAACCATCGCATTGTTGCGAATGCCGATGCAACTGACGCCAGAAGTGCAAATCCCAACTTTAACCATCGAGACAGTATGGCCAGGAGCAAGTCCACAAGAAGTTGAACGAGAAATCGTCGTCGAACAAGAAGAACAGCTGAAGAGCGTGGAAGGGGTCACAGAAATGACCTCTGAAAGTATGGATTCCATTGGGAAAATTACCCTGGAATTTCCGGTAGGAGCCGATATCGGTGCTGCGTGGCTTAAGGTAAACAGCCGTCTACAGCAAGTTCCGCGGTACCCGGAAGACGCAGACCAGCCGGTCATTACGTCCTCCAGTTCCTCCAATAATCCCATTGCATGGTTTATCTTGAGCGCCCGGCGCCCTTCGCCGAAACAGTTAGTTTCGTTCGGCCAGAAACACCCCAACTTGTTGGCCGAATTGAAGTCCGTTCAGAATGCTCACAATGTCGGTGTTGCCATGTTGCGTTTGCGTCAACTGGCGACAAAACACGCGGAGTTTCTTGAGTTGCTACCGCCAGCCGATCTGGATGTGGCAAAGTTGAAACGATTTGCAGAAGACGAAATCGAAGCCAAGTTTGAACGCGTGTCGGGAGTGGCGCAATCGAATGTCATTGGCGGATTGCGTGACGAAATGCAAGTGGTGGTGGACCCCGAGCGGCTCGCGCTTCGGCAGCTGACTCTGTCGCAAGTCAATACAACCCTGCGAGGACAGAATTCAGACGTTTCGGCGGGTGACTTTTGGGAAGGGAAACGCCGGTGGATTGTCCGATCACTCGGGCGATTTCGATCGCCGGAACAAGTTGAGAATCAGTTGTTGGCCGTTCGCGATGGGGCGCCGGTGTTTGTCCGGGACGTGGCGAGCGTGCGCCATGGCCACAAGAAGCCCGACGGAATGGTTCGGCGGTTCGGGGAGTCGACCATTGCGATCAATTGCATGCGTGAAAACGATGCCAACGTATTGGACGTTATGGCGGGG
>JAQCHP010000019.1 GCA_027619595.1 Planctomycetota bacterium | reverse complement strand
GGACAGGATTCGAACCTGCGACCTCGAGGTTATGAGCCTCGCGAGCTACCGGGCTGCTCCACCCCGCGTCCATGGCCGACCGCGCTCGAGCCCATCCACGAGAGACAGACAACAGAAGCGGCCGGAGCAGTCAGTATTGTAGCGGGGTTTCTGTGGTAGGGAACCCCGGGCAGACCCCGATCGCGGCAATCCGATCGATTCACACCGCACTTCATCGGTATTTTCGGCAAATTGGGTGGAATCAACTCGCCGTACGTCGGGCAATCACCCGGTGCCGTAATTCAATTTTCTTGCCAACCCACCCGACGGCCGATACAGTTGAAACAAAGGGCGTTTTCCGAACGTAACGCGTTGTCGGGTGCCCTGTATCGTTGCGAAGGGCCTGCAGTCCAATATGGGAAGTCCCCCGAATCCCCGGTGGAACAGCAGCGGCGGACCACCGGAGTCGTCGCTTCGACCTGCCAAGCACAAAGGCACGGTTGCATTGGGTCCGGTTCAGCCCGGAGGCGGATTGGGTGTCGCGATCGCTCCGAGTCAAACCAATACTTCATTTGTGTTGATTACTGCCGAGAGTTCGCACGATCGTCGCGGTAACCACGAATCGACCAGGGACGGCGAGGAAATTACCGACATTGCCGCCCGCAGCGCTCCGCCGTGGTTGGCCAGCGTTGTGGCACACTTATTGTTGCTGGTCTTGCTGGGCATCTTATTCATTCCGGCTGTCACGCAGCCAAGGCTGAACCTCGAAGCAATTTTTGCCGATTCGATAGGCTCACAACTTGACGATGAACTGTCGAACGTAGGGATTGAACCCGTCGAGCCGGAAGAGCCACAGATCCCGCTCGAAGAGCCTCTGGCTGCGGAAGATCCAGTCGCTGCCCCGGACGTAGTGGAGTCCCCAACCGAGGACTCCGTTGAGCAGAGCAGTCTGGTACGGCCAGAGGTATTGGGTCATGCCTTGGAAGGGCGTGATCCAGCTGCAAAAGAGACACTGCGCGCCGCGTATGGCGGAACAGCCCTGACCGAAGCTGCCGTAGTGGCAGCTTTGGAATGGTTGAAAAGGAATCAGCTAAAAAACGGTCAATGGAGTCTCAGGGCAAAGTACGCTAACGGCGCTCGGAATGAAAATATGTTGGCCGCCACATCAATGGCGCTATTGGCGTTTCAGGGAAATGGCAGCACACACCAGCGGGGTGAGTACAAGAATCAAGTTCAACGCGGAATGACCGCGTTGCTGGCCATGCAGAGCGAAAGTGGCGACTTTTGGCAAAAGGGTGCCGGTCGGTCGGGTGATGATCGACTCTATGCACAAGCACAGGGCACCATTGCAATTTGTGAACTTTACGCGATGTCGCGCGACCCATCAATAAAACAGCCTGCACAATTGGCCATCGACTATGCGGTACAAATCCAAGATCGTCAGGGGGGATGGCGTTATCAACCGGGCGATGGGAGCGATACTTCCGTCACTGGTTGGTTTGTCATGGCGCTGCAAAGTGCGATGATGGGTGGATTAAACGTTCCTTCCAAAACACTCGAGGGGATCGAGCAGTATCTCGATCTCGCTAGTGATGACGGAGGCTCTCGCTACGGTTATCGTCCAGGTGTCGGCCACGACACGCCGATGACAGCCGAAGCGTTGTTATGCCGGCAGTACTTGGGTTGGCCACGAAATGACCCCCGGCTCATCGCGGGAGTTGAGCATATCTCGTTGTATCCGATCGACTGGAACAATCAAAACTCGTATTACTGGTATTATGCGACGCAAGTGATGCATCACATGGGCGGAGATGCATGGCGGGAATGGAATGACGTCATGCGGGAAACTTTGCCCGCGCGCCAGCAGCAGGACGGCAAAGAGTCCGGGAGCTGGTCGCCGGTGGATGATCAATGGGGCGCACATGGTGGTCGTTTGTACATGACCTGCATGTGCACGTACATGCTGGAGGTCTATTACCGCCACTTGCCCATTTATGAATTGCCGAGCAAGGCAACCGGCGTACTCAAGCAGGAAACTGATCCGACTGCCGAATTTTAAGTCAGCCGGCACCCTCGCAATCGGCTTCGCTAGTGCCGCGTCCAGGCGTTACGAGCCTCGTGGATGCTCTAGGGCCTGGTCTGGCCTCGGACCGCCGCATTGTCGCCAAGCTTCGTACAGGACGGCTGCCACGGTATTGGCCAAATTCAGACTGCGTACCGGGGGTTCCATCGGTAGCGTCAGGCAACGAGCCGGATACGCGTCGCGGATTTCGCTTGGCAGACCACTGCTCTCCGACCCAAAAACCAGCGTATCCCCTTCGGCGAACTTCGCGTCCCACAGCGTTTTGGTGCCGAACTTCGAAAAATACCAAAATTTGTCAGCGTTTCGTCGGTGCGAGACGAGTTCTGGCCAATCTTCGACGACCTGCAGGTCGAGGTGTTGCCAGTAGTCCAATCCGGCTCGCCGGACGTGGTGTTCGTCTAATTGGAACCCCAATGGCCGGACTAGCCACAATTTCGTTCGCACAGCTACGCAGGTGCGACCGATATTTCCGGTATTTTGAGGAATCTCCGGGTGGTAGAGAACCACATGAAAACGCGACTCGTAGGGCATAGACGCTCGACTACAAAACGGAGGATCGGAGCTTGAGTGATTTTGTCAATCGGCCTAATATCTAGTTGATTCACTGCCTCAAGAAAAGGGTGCCCCTTGCCTGCGTTGCGCCGCAATCCGACCCGTTCCGTCAGGATCGGTTCTGTCACCATTGGAAGCCAGCATGCGATCGCCGTGCAAAGTATGACGGCGACTCACACACAAGATGTTGACGCCACGGTGGCCCAAGCGGAAGCCTTGCGCGAAGCGGGGGCTGACGTGGTACGCGTTGCCGTGGACAGTAAAAAGGATGCGGAAGCGCTCGCTGAAATTCGCAAACAGACGCGAGCCAATCTGGCGGTGGACCTCCAAGAGAATTACCGACTGGCGGAATTGGTCGCCCCCCACGTCGACAAAATTCGGTACAACCCTGGGCATCTGTACCACCATGAGCAAGAAAAACCTTGGCAGGAAAAGGTCGCCTATCTGGCGGGGATTGCGCGAGAAAATGATTGTGCAATTCGTATTGGAGTTAACTGTGGTAGTGTCGATCCTGCCAAGAAAAACAAATATGGCCCCAACGATACTATTGGCCCAATGCTCGAAAGCGCGGTCGACCATTGTCAATATTTGGACGACCTTGGCTACACAAGGTACTGCGTTTCTCTTAAAGACTCCGATCCGCGACACGTCGTGGAAGTGAATCGGCAGTTTGCTGCGCGTCGTCCCGACGTACCATTGCACTTGGGAGTGACCGAGGCTGGCATGCCGCCGGATGGCATTATCAAAACGCGGATTGCGTTTGAACAATTGGTGAGCCAAGGGATTGGGGATACGGTGCGAGTTTCGCTGACCGTGACCAATGATCGCAAGCCGGAAGAAATTGCGGCCGGTCGACAGATTCTGGCCGATATCGCGTCCGGTCGCGTTCGGTCGGTCGTAGATTATGGTCTCAAATCATTAAATATTATTTCGTGTCCCAGTTGTTCGCGCGTAGAAAACGAGGCCTTTATTCATTTAGCGCAACAAGTCAAAGAAATGACGCGCTACGCCGAGGATCACGCGATTACGATTGCGGTGATGGGTTGTCGCGTGAACGGTCCCGGCGAGACCGACGACGCCGACTTGGGATTGTGGTGCGGCCCGAATTTTGTGAACCTCAAACGCGGGCCGGAATCGCTCGGGCAATATCCCTATGACGCGATTCTCGATAAAGTGCGGCAGGAACTGGACCGACTTATCGCGACCGGCACCGGCAAAGCCTAGCTGTAACCGTTGCTGCTTTCTGGGCCGTGAACGGTTGCGGATCGTCTCAATGGCGATCAAGCCCCGTCTTTTCTTCGATACCGTACAGATGTATCGTACTTTCTATGGGCGTTCGCGGCGATCGGGCCGGCGAACGTGCAAATCGTCGTGGGCGAGCCTAGTAGGGATTTTTCGATGCGCTGCATAGTGTCGGGGGGACAGACCGGAGTCGATCGTGCCGCATTGGATGTTGCCTTGAAGCTCAATATTGCCCACGGTGGATGGTGCCCTCTGGGTCGGCGCGCTGAAGATGGACGAATTGCCGGCCGCTACCAGTTACAGGAGACAGACGAACGCGACTATAGCGTTCGGACCGAACGCAACGTAATCGATTCTGACGCGACCCTGATCTTGTATCGCACCAAGTTATCGGGGGGCACGGAATTCACCTACCGGATGACGTGCAAGCATCACCGTCCTTGTCTGGCCGTCGATTTGACACGGGAGTCGAACCCTCAAGTCGTGCGTGATTGGCTTGCGACGCAGGAGATTGAGGTCCTCAACGTGGCTGGGCCGCGCGAACGGACTTCGCCTGGGGTCTACGCGATGGCGGAACGATTCTTGTATCAAGTTTTTCAGCACGCGCCGGATCCCGCCGAATTTTGACCCCCAGCAAACTACAAAAACGTGGCTAGTTCGCTGGGAGATTTAATTCGCGTGCACATCGGCTTCCTGGCCTCGAAGAGGCCACCAACTTCCGTATAATAGCGTCGCCATCCACCGTCTTTCACTCTCTTGTCTTGGATGAAGTTTCATGAGTTGGACCGTTTTCTCGACCGCACTTGCATTTTCCGTAAACGGATTGGCCCCTCAGGCGGATCTGCATCGACGCGGTTGCCGCTTAGTAACTATGCCGACGGCTGGTCCACTATCCGAACAGGAGATGATCCAAATTTTGCCGGAGGCCGACGCAGTGATCGCGGCGAATGATGCATTTACCCCCAATTTTTTTGCGGCCTGTCCGCGATTGAAATTGGTCGCCCGCTATGGTGTCGGGATCGATACGGTCGACCTCAAGGCGGCCACTGCCGCTGGAGTTGTCGTCACGAATACACCGGGCGCTATGACGGATGCGGTTGCAGACTACTGTTTTGCACTGCTCCTTTGTATCGTACGACGCGTTGCCGAGGGGCAAACGCGTTTACGGGCTGGCGAATGGCCGGAACTTCCGGGCCTAGAACTTCCCGGAAAGACCTTGGGATTAATTGGCTTCGGATCGATTGGTCAAGCCGTCGCCCGCCGAGCTGTCGGCTTCGATCTGCGAATTTTGGCGCACGACCGACAAGTCGCCGCTGCCGATCGTGCGGGGTCGTTTCCCCACGTGGAATTTGTGGATCTTGATGTGTTGTTTCAACAAAGTGACTTTATCTCCGTGCATGCGCCGAACATGCCAGAAACACGGCATCTTGTCAACGAGCACCGCTTACGGCAGATGCGTTCAACTGCCTACCTGATCAATACGTCTCGCGGAGGGTTGATTGACGAGGCGGCGCTGATGACTGTCTTACATGAAGGGGGCATTGCTGGCGCCGCGATCGACGTTTATCAACAAGAACCGCTGCCTCTCACGCATCCGTTACGCCAAACGCCACGGTTATTATTGACTCCCCATAGCGCCTTCAATTCGAAAGAAGCGGTGCAGGAAATGAGCCGACTTTGCGTAGCGTCTGTTTTGGCGCTCATGTCCGGCGAACGACCGGCCAGTATGTGTAATCCTGAAGTGTTGGATCGACCGAATTTTCGGGCACGATTGTAGTTTCCATCCGTGGTTCGCGTAGAGGTAGGGTCATTGAGTTATGCAGGAATCACTGGACACTCTGGGATCGTCTGCTGCGCGTCCCGACCGCTTTTCCGTCGAAGAACAACGACTTCATCGCCACATTAATTTACTGTTGATTGCCAATGGCATGCCGCCCGTGCAATTGCCAGGCGATTCCGCATATCACGATGACGCAGAACTTTTGTTAGCGCGATATCATCAGCGTCTTAAACTGCTGGATGAAATACGATGTCCTGCAGATGCTCGCATCGAAGAGTTCCTGGCGGCGCATTTTGCCGATTTGAATTTGGGCCAACCTCTCTCTTTGCCTCCCCGCACAATCATCCTGTTGCGACATGGCGTCGCACGTGAACTATCGTTGCCGGTACATAAAGACACCTACGAAAATGCGATTGTCAAATCGTACCGCGTCAAGAATGGCATACTGCACAATCCCTTGCGGGATCGGCGAACGACGCAGGGGACGTTTCATATTGCCGAAGGGGGGCTCCCAATTCCCGACGACAAGAAATCCGTGCCAAAGCGAGTGTTTGCTGAACTCTTTCGCCATGCTTGGACTCCCCCTGCGGATCTACTTACGGTTCCCTTTACGGCCGATCAAGAGGATCCAGCTCGGTCTTTTGTCTCGCTACTCATCCACCCACTCGTGTCTCCCGGTGTCCCGGGTGTCTGTGCGAGGAAGTGTATGGAGATACGTTTTTTTGCTCCTGCCGGTCTGGTCTCCAATCTCGATTTTGTGGAATCGATTTTTGGCAACGCCGGTGATCCATATCTTCCCGACAACGACGCAGCGCTGGACGCCGTTCATTGGAGTGGCCATACGGGCGCTGTCATCCTGGCGCCCCATTTGTGTACGCTAACCAAACAAGAACTGGGACTTTGTCATTGGGATCAGGCCAGTGAACGGCAACGTCGCGATGGAATGTGTTGGCGTGATGCAGGTGAATTTTACAATGATGGAACTCCTTTCAAGATTACCTGCCGCACCGAGACTGGGGTCGTCATCACGATCATTGCGGATAACTATTTCGGCTATTGCAAGAAGGAGGTCAAGACGCAAATCAGTTATGCGGCCAATTTATTCGGCAACGTAGAAGAGGAACACGCGGGCGGAACGCTCGCCTTCGCCAGCTTTAATTTGGGAGAGGAATTCGACGCTCAGTTGGTTTCGCCGCCTGGATCTGCGATCGCCAACGTCTTTTCAGAGTATCCGCACGTGGTGGACGTCCAACCCGAAGGATTTGGCGTCGATAAACTTTTTCCCAATTTGATCTACATACCCGAAAACGCTAAGGCGATGGTGCAAAAGCAACGCATTACGTGGCCTCGACCGGCGGGAGAGGCGTCGATTCCTTTACTTCCCGGAAAGGTCTACATGACCCCGTCGGGCTACAAGGTGCGCATGGAAAAGCACCCTCAAGCGCCAACCTGGCGACTGATCGGCACGGTGTCGGAAGGGGTTGTTTGTCACAAACCGTGTACGGTCAGCGGAGGAGGAAAAAGTGAAATCAGCAAGTCGCTCGACGATTATATGCTTTACGGACCAATCTTCGTCGCGCAACTCGATCGTGATTTGGCACTTGTACGAGAAGTGTTCGACCGAGACTATGCATCACGCTGGCGGGATGACCATCCGCACCGTCACCGACATGGTACCAGCCGTCGCGTACTCGACGCACGAAGGTCGTTGGGGAGTGTTATTAAGCTGCTCACGCCTTCAGCAGAATACAACGACGAGTACAACACGTGGCTGGATTCCATACCGGATCATGTTTACGCCATGGCGTTTGTCATCAAGCGATTTCAAAGAGGCGACGATTGGGAATTGCAGTGGCAGGAACAATTTGGTGTCGACATTGTCAATGGCGAATTGGGGCACGAGCTTCGGTATCGCAATCGTAAGCTGGTTGGTGAGTATCTTCGGGTAGGGCTTGCAGGTCCGACGCGATGGCGGACCTACAAGTTGCGGCAAGACTTCTATTCTGCCGAAAAACTACAATTCGAAGATGACATCAGCGTTTCGACTGTCATTCCACGTGGCCAGCTGCGACATCTTGGTCTTTCGGTTGTGAATTCTCAGAGCTACAAGATTGTGGCCAATTGTGAGTATCGTTTGTTCCAACGACCCGACGATGCAATTCATCGCGGGCTCGACAAGAAAGCGGAGTCCGATCTTTCGCGGGTCAACAATTTCATATCGAACTTCGAACCGCTTACTGCTACGCAAGTGCGGCAGATGGCTGAATACGTGGTCGATTTGGATAAGTTCACCGAACCAATGCGCCGCCTATTGGACAGCGTCGTCGATGACGGAAACGGTTATGTCGCCTGTTCGTCGTCACCGAGATTGATTGACGGCGTTCCCACCGAGAATCCGCGGTACTTGCAAGACCGTCCCGATCTGGCAGAACCGATGAAATATCATGTTGCCCAGATGGGAACTCGCCTTGCGCGTGGAGTTCCGGCGCAACATTCGGTTCATTTTCCCGTGAACTCTGTACTGATTGGACGGCGAAACAATCCACCCGATAAGGCCAAGGGAATTCGCAGTTTGGCTGTCTACGGACCGATCCATTACCAGGAACTTCCCGAGTTATTCATGGACTTTGTTTGCTCCTTGACAGGAAAGAGTCCCTCCACAACGGGTGTGGGGAGCGAGGGAGCACTGACGAAAGGACCGTTCAATTCGCTCCCACCCATTGTCGATCTCAATGCGACTCTGGTCAGCTTTATCCTCACTAATTTGGCCGGGTATTCCACGCCTGCAGGGTATATTGGCTCACATGTGCGGGTCGACCACGATATTAGTTATCTGGTTCCTGAAGTCTGGTGCCGTCTCATGCCAAGTGAACGAGACCCCAAATTTCTCATCGAACAAGGGATGTTGGAAAAAATTGATGATTTTGATCATGGTGGTCAGCGAATTCTCGCTAGTCGTCTCGGATACCGAATTACTGATCGCTTTGTGCGTTGGTTTTTTGGGCGTGTATTCGACAATCCCGCCAAAGTATTTGACGAAGCTATCTTGAAACCCGAAGTTCAGGATCTGGACGCGTTTGCCGATGGGATTTTGTACATTGCCGATGCCCACCGGTCGATCGCCAAGAGGTATTTCAACGACCGTTCCATTTACTTGGCGTGCCCGCCTTTGCAAGCTTTGCTTACCATCATGGCTGAGGGAAATTGGAGGGGAAAATCTGTTCAGGATCCCGACGTGCGGTCCATGTTTACGGCCGAATACCTGTTGCAGAGCGATTGGTATGCAGAGCGACTGCGTTCCAAGCAGACGCACGACATTCAGCTTTGGACACGCAATTTTAGCTATCTCAATGCCTATTCCCAACGATCCGGTGACGCGATGCGGGATGCCGGCTTGGCCCTACCCGAGCGACTTCGTGAGGCAGAACGACAACTTCAGTTTGTCCAGTCGCCTGAGTATCTTGAAAGTCTTTATGGAACGATTGGCCGAGCTCCGTGCCTGGCCTATGAATAGAGATGTTGTGCAGAGAGTCGGAGTCCGGGTGAGCTGCGAAGCTCAACCGGAGAACGCCAGGTAGCTAGATCCTAACGATGAGGTTGGTGGTACGGTACCACGTAGGGTCCCTCCGGGATTATGGCGATGGCTCGGTCACGTTTACTGGCAACGATATCTTGTACGGCTTGGCTGACGTTAGCTATGACGTTGACGCCCGTGGCAAGTCGATCGCTTTCCCGAAGCCCTTCTGCAAATAGATGGATTCGTCCGGCGGCCATTGCTTTCAATTGCATTTGCGTTTGCCATTCGTCGACTTTGGCATGCGATTGGCGAAAAATCTGCTGCAGGAACTGATCTGGTCCCTGTTGGACCAGCGTCTCCTGAGCGGTACGAAACTCAGTCGAACCAAATCCCTCAGAACACGCGGAGACAATAATCAGATCGCCGCCAGGTTCTAAGATATCGATTCCACCGACCATGCCCTTGACCGTTTGGTAGTAAGTCGTGTCCAAAGGATAACCGGCAGCGCTCGTGAGCACGGTGGGATACCGCCTGGGTACAGAAATTTCGCAGTACTTCCTCACGAAAGCCACGGCCTCCAGGTGACTGGCAATGATTTCGCCAAAGTTGACGAATGACAGTTGGCGATGTTCGTCGATCACCGTATTTAATGCCAACGCGCCGCCAAGCATCTTGACGATTGCCAGTTGTTCCTCGTGCAAAGGATTCTTATGGAGGTTGCAATTGGCAGCGAACGGGTCGGCCATAAATCGAGAATTGTGAAATGTCGTGATCGTCTCGGCATGCGCTATTCCCGGCGCGATGACCTTTCGGCCGCCCGAGTAGCCAGCCATGAAATGAGGCTCGACCAGCCCCGTGGCAATGCGTAGGTCGGCTTCGACGAATCTTCGATCGAGTCGCACAACAGTTCCACGGTCTGGTGTTTTGCCTATTTCGACATGGTCAGCGTCATTGTGAGCGTCGTGATTGACGATACGAATGTGTTCTAAGACCCACGGGTCACCCACGAGTTCGGCCAATTCGGCTCCTAGATTGGGCCGGTGCAATCCAGTCGCGACGAGGATCGTAATCGCCGAAACCGGAATACCCGCGTGCAGCAACGATTCGATGATGGGGCGAAGAAAGATGGAGTTGGGTACCGGTCGTGTGATATCACAGATCGCAATACACGCAGTTTTTGCTTGGCTGGCAAGGTACTCGAGCGAGGGTGATTGTACAGGTTGTCTTAGCGCGGTGGCCACCGAATTGGCGACGTTATTCACGAGCGGCATGGCGGTCTTGCGAATGACCGTAACTTCCGCATCGTTGGGGAGCGACGCCGTGAGGTGTCCGCGTCCATATCTCATTTCAATCTGCATTACGTATTCCGTTGCAGAAGAATTTGGCGATCATGCGGGCCGATTGGGGAGCAGGTTCGCCGTTTGGAATTGTGTCAGTTTTTGTATGCCATGGCGAGCTAATTTGAGTAGCGCTGCCAATTCTTCATCGGAGAACGTTGCTTCTTCGCCGGTACCTTGAATCTCAATAAATTGCCCACGTCCCGTCATGACTACGTTCATATCGACGGTCGCGGCAAAATCTTCTTTATAATCGAGGTCCAAAACAGGCGTTCCGTTGACAATCCCGACGCTAATGGCGGCGACTTGATCGCGCAGGACTCGGTCCTTGAGGTTTTGCCCGTCAGGCTGGGCCAGCAACGCTTCGCACAATGCCATGTAAGCACCCGTAATGCTAAGTGTGCGCGTTCCACCGTCCGCTTCCAAGACGTCGCAGTCGATTGTAATGGATCGCTCTCCAAGTTGGTTCAGGTCGACGATGGCACGCAGGCTGCGGCCGACGAGTCGTTGGATTTCGGTGGTTCTCCCGTCGACTTTCCCCGCTCGCTCACGTGGTTTTCGCGGAGAGGTACTGCCCGGAAGCATGTTGTATTCCGCCGTGACCCAACCCTTCCCCTTGCCCACCATCCACGGTGGAACATCATTGGCGACACTGGCGGTACAGAGCACCGTTGTGCGGCCGGCCTGAATCAACACACTACCCGGAGTCGATTGCGTAAAACCGCGTGTAACCTGCAGCGTTCGTAGGTCGTCGTTGGCTCGTCCATCGTGTCTCAATTGCAAGACCATCGAGTTGCTTCCTCGTTCTGTGCGTGGATATCGACCATCCATTTTTGACCCAGGATGTATCTCTAACCTAGGATCCAGGCCAGCACACCTTTTTGAGCGTGCATTCGGTTGGCAGCCTGTTGGACAATAATGCTTTGGGGTCCATCGATAACCTCGTCGGTTACCTCTTCGCCGCGTCGAGCCGGTAGGCAATGCATAAAACGCGCCGTGGGAGGCGCAAGCGACATGAGATGCGCGTTTACCTGAAAATCGGCAAAGGCGACTCGACGTTCTTCTTGCTCCGACTCTTGTCCCATGCTGGACCAGACATCGGTGTAAATGATATCTGCATCGCGTACCGCTTGCGCTGGATTCTCTCCAAGTTCGATTTGTGCCTGCGGGCAGTGTTTTCGTAGTTTTTCCACAAAAGTCTGCTCCAGCTGGTATTTGGCGGGGGCTGCCAGACTGAACGCAACATCCAGTTGTGCGCACGCGACGGCTAGGCTGCGCGCAACGTTATTTGCGTCGCCGACGTAGACGATTTTCTGCCCGTTGAGCCGACCGTGTCGAAGCTGCTGCAGCGTGTACAAATCAGCCAAAGCCTGGCAGGGATGCTCCAAACTCGTCAAACCGTTAATGATCGGGCAGGTGTTTTCCTGCGCTAGGCGGACGAGGATCTCGTGGTCTCCAGTTCGACAGACGATCACGTCCAGATATTGCGTGATGACCCGGTTGAAGTCTGCGTCCGATTCGCGATGTCCCCAGCCGACGTCTTTGTCCAGATACAAGCTCGACCCACCCAAATGTGCGACAGCGGCCTGGAAGCTGACTCGAGTGCGCAGTGACGGTTTCGAAAAGAGGAGTGCCATGACGCGGCCGGCCAGGAGGGTACTGGTCTTCTTGGCGACCCAGTCGGCCTGCAGGCGTTCGGCGATTTGCAGGATTTCTTGAGTTTCGGACGCCGAAACGTCAAATAGGGACAGCAGATGCCGCATGATCTGTTTCTCACTTAATGAACTGCGATACTAGGCTACGACGACTGGGGCTTTAATGACTGGGGCTGGCGATCACGGGTCATGTACCTTGGGGCGATTAGGATTGGGATACGACATGTCCCAAGACCTCTTCAAGTACATCACAGCCGCGTTGAATTTCGTCTTCTTGGATATTCATTGCTGGGAGTAAGCGGATCACGGTTGATTGCGTACAGTTGATCAACAGTTGCTTGTCCAGACACTGTTGGACGACGGCTGCTCCTTTGCAAATCAATTCCAGGCCGATCATCATGCCTACTTGTCGCACCTCACGGATAACGGGTAAGCGTTGTGCCATACCTTGCAATCGTGTGGCAAAAATCTGAGCCATCTGTTGCGCGTGGGCGAGAAGATTCTCTTCTTGGATAGTTTGTATCGTGGCAATACCCGCGGCTGCGGCGATCGGGTTTCCGCCGAACGTTGCGGCGTGCATGCCGGGCCGAAGGCTAGGGGCAATTGCCGCCGTCGTAAGTAAGGCGCCTCCGGCGATTCCACTACACAGGGCTTTGGCCAACGTCATGACGTCGGGTTGTATGCCAAAATGTTGGTAGGCAAACCAATGTCCGGTTCGACCCATGCCGGTTTGGACTTCATCAAAGACGAGCAGCAACTGATGGGCATCAGCCAGTTGTCGCAAACCAGCGAGAAACTCTTGGGTGGGAATCCGTACTCCCCCTTCCCCTTGAATTGGTTCCAGCAAGATTGCGCAAGTTTGGTCATCAATCAATTTTTTAACGGCGTCTAGGTCACCGAAGGGGGCGTAGCGAAACCCACCGACCAGGGGGCCGAGTCCTTCGTGGTACTTGGGTTGTGCTGTGGCGGAAGTTGCGCCAAGGGTACGTCCGTGAAAACCTCCTTGAAACGTAATGATTTTATAGCGATCGGGGGCACCGTGCAGACGAACCAATTTAATTGCCGCTTCGTTGGCCTCGGTCCCTGAGTTGCAAAAAAAGGCCTGTCCACCGAAGCTGTGCTCGGACAACAGTCGCGCCCACTCACCTTGCGATTCAATATGCCAAGTATTCGGCACGTGGATAAGCTCAGCGACTTGCCGTTGCACGGCTTCCACCACGCGTGGTGGGCAGTGGCCTAGAAGATTGCAGCCCCATCCAGGAAAGAAATCGAGATACTCACGGCCATCCGCGTCCCAAACGCGTGAGCCTTGTCCGCGCACGAGACAGACGGGATAGCGTTTGTAGTTGGGTATGACGAATTTTTCGAACGTTTGTAGGACAGGTGAATTCGTGGTCATGATTGTGATTCCTTGACAATCTGCGTACCAACGCCGCGATTCGTGTAGATTTCGAGCAGTAACGAATGTCGGAGTCGGCCGTCGATAATGTGAACTTTGGAGACACCGCGGTTCAAAGTTTCAAGACACGCTTCGACTTTGGGAATCATTCCTGCTTCGATTTGGCCAGAGGCAATCATGCGGCGAGCTTCCTCGGGCGTCAAGGAATTGATCAGGCTGTCTGGATCGGATTTGTGCCGACGGACACCATTGACGTCGCTGAGAAAAACCAGCTTTTCAGCGCCCAGAGTCTGCGCCACCGCCTTGGCCGCCGTATCGGCGTTCACATTCAGCTTTTCGCCCGTTGTCGTGTCCAGGCACATGGATGGGATGACCGGCACCTGTCCCGCATAACAAAGGTTGTCGATAACTGCCCGGTCAACACGTGTTACATGTCCCACGTAACCGAGGGAAACGGGATTGCCTTGGTCATCTTTCAATGCTAGTTTCTCACCGAAAAGCACATTCGTACTGCGGAAGTTGAGGCTCATCGCACGGCCGCCGATACGTTCAATTTCGGCTACCAGCCCTTCATTCGTTTCGTAAGCGAGAACTTGTTCGACAATCTCAACGGTTTTCTGGTCGGTCACCCGTCGCCCCAGCACGAACTTGGGTTGAATGCCGGCGTCGTGCATTGCCCGTGAAATGGCGGCTCCGCCACCGTGAATCACCACGGGACGCATGCCAACCGTTTCGAGAAAAACGATGTCAATCAGGATATGTCGCAGAGCGTCGGGATCTTCCAGCACGCTTCCACCGAGCTTAATGACGGTGACTTTGTCACGAAACCGGCGAATCCAGCCCAAGGCTTCGATGAGCACATCCGCTTTTTGAATAGCGTCTTCCAAGTTCACGCACTCCTGAACCGTGAGGGAAAACTGATCATGCTAGGCTTGGCAAACCAAACTTGTCAACCGGCGTAGATCGCGTTCACCCCCTGTTCAATATTTACGTTCCGTGTAAAGATGCGGGCGTTGGCCGGAATTCTGGAACCGAGGCCAAGCATGAATCTGGCAATTGCCGTGGTATTCCCCAACGGTTCCTGCCGACCCCATGTGCACCATGCACCCGTACAAATGGCCCAGGCGCCCATGACGCAGCCGAGTGAGTACCAAGTCGATTTGGGCCCTTGGCTGGCGATAGACCGTGGTGTAAAGACTGTAGCCTTGAGGGCTGGGGTATAAGGGATGTCATACAACGGCTGGGGTACCATCGAGGAAAAAAATGCGGCACCCGCGCAATAATCGCCGCGTGAAGTTAATATGAAGGCCTGGCCCTCTAACTGAAATTGGACTCCATGAGAGAATTGAAAATCTTTAGCGGTCGGGCGAATCTCCAGCTCGCAAACGACATTTGTCATTTTCTCAATTTGCCGCTAGGTAAGATCTCGCTGAGTGACTTTCCGGACGGAGAGATTGCTTGCAAGATTGACGAGGATGTGCGCGGTCGTGATGTTTACCTGATTCAACCGACTTGTCCTCCGGTGAACAAGAACCTGATGGAACTGTTGATCATGATCGACAGTTGCAAGCGTGCCAGCGCAGCCCGCATCACGGCGGTCTTACCGTATTTCGGGTATGCGCGGCAGGATCGCAAGGATGAAGGGCGCGTCCCCATCACGGCTAAATTGGTGGCAAACATTATCACGCGTGCTGGGGCCGATCGAGCCTTGACGATGGACCTGCATGCGCCGCAGATTCAAGGATTTTTCGACGTACCCGTGGACCACCTGTATGCGGCCCCCGTTTTGAATCAGTTCTTTCTGGAAATGGGTTTGCAGTCGGAGGATATCGTGGTGGTGAGCCCCGATGAAGGGAGTATTAAACGTGCTTCGGGACACGCGAAACGGTTGGGAGGAAAACTGGCCATTGTCGATAAGCGGCGGAGCAGCGCGTCGGAGACCCGGCAAGAAAATATTATCGGCGGCCCGGTGGCTGGGCGGATCGCATTGATGTTCGATGACATGATCAGCACGGCCGGGTCCATCTGTGGAGCTGCCAAATTGGTCCATTCCGAGGGTGCTCGCGAGATTTACGTGGCGGCTACGCACGGTGTGCTATCGGGGTCGGCAATTCAGCGGCTCCAGGATGCGCCAATTACCGGAGTTGTATTGACCGATACAATTCCGCTCCCGGCCGACCAAAAACTTAGCAAGATGCATATACGTTCGGTTGCCCCCTTACTGGGCGAAGCCGTAAAACGTATCCATCAAGACGAGTCGATCAGTGCGATCTTTCGCGATGGGAGCCAGTTGTAACAACCGGGAGTGAAAATGGCCAAGCCGAAAGAGAAGGCTTTTGAATATGTGGAGCCGATTGGGGCGCGTCTGTTGGTGCGAAAAGACGAGCCGAAACGCGAAACCCGGGGTGGAATTGCCTTGCCCGATCAAGCCGAAATCCCCACGATTACCGGCAGGATCGTTACGGTTTCAGCCCAGGTTGCGAACAATGAGGATGTTCCACTGCGGCAATACGACAAGATCCTGTTTCACCCCAAAAACGCGATTCCTGTCGATTTTGAATCCGACAATCAGCTATTTGTTATCCCTGTAGAGGATGTAGTGGCGGTCTTCCGCCGCGGAAAGCCCGATTCGGCGGCCCCGTAGGGCTTGCTCGTATTCAGGTTTCGAGCGTCCACCCCGGGTTGCATTGGAGTGCCTCTCTGGTGAGAATGGTGGATTCTCAAAATGTCTAACGTCGTAGTTGAGATTGGGGACAGTTCATGGCAACCACCACCTTAAATGTGGCGGCACGGCAGTGCGTCGGTAAACAGGAAATGAAGCGGCTCCGTTTGACCGGCAGGGTTCCGGCCAACCTGTACGGCCACGGTGAGCCGAACATTAATCTATCGGTGTGCGCTGATGAGGTTAATGCGGCCATTCGTCACGGGGCTCACCTGGTCGAACTGAAAGGGGCCGTCAATGAATCGGCACTCATTAAGTCGGTCCAGTGGGATATGATGGGATCGTTCGTCCTACACCTCGACTTGACCCGCGCTCAGGCGTCGGAGTTAGTTGAATCGTCGGTCAACGTGGAGCTCAAAGGGGAGGCCCCCGGCGTGCGTCAGGGAGGGATTGTCGAGCAGCCCGTGCACACGATCCGCTTCCGTTGCCCAGCCGGCCTGATTCCCGACAAATTGGTTCTCTCCGTCAAAGCCCTGGAATTGGGCGGCAGTCTTACTGCGGCAGATATTCGGCTGCCGGCTGGTGCACTGCTCCTGTCGGACCCGGCAGAAGTCGTGGTGCATTGTATCGCGGTGAAAGATGATGATGAGACGGGGTTGCCTCCAGGTGAGGGTAATGAACCAGAGATTATCGGACGCCGTCGTAGCGAGGACGGCGAAGAAATTAACGAAAAAGAGTAGGGTCGCTGGAGCGTTCCCTGTTGGATAGGATTCCGTCGGTTGGATGTAGTATGTCAAGGCGCGGCGTATCTGCGGTACCTTAGTATCGATGAAAATAGTCATTGGTTTAGGGAATCCGGGGCGGAAATACGCGGGGACTCGTCACAATGTGGGTTTCGAAGTCGTGGCGGATTTGGCCCGAAGGCTCCAACTAGGGGCATCCAAAGCACGATTTCAAGGGGATTGTATTGAGGGACGGTTGGCGGATGAGGCGCTATTGCTGCTTTGTCCCACGACGTTGATGAACTTAAGCGGACGGAGTGTTGCGGCTGCTGTAGCCTTTTACCAGGTGGAACCTGAGGATCTGCTGGTGGTATGCGACGATTTTCACTTGCCACTCGGTAAGTTGCGTTTTCGGAGCAAAGGATCGGCCGGCGGGCAAAAAGGGTTGGCGGATATTATTCGGGCTTTGGGCACTGAGGGTATTCCGCGATTGCGAGTCGGGATCGGTGTCCCGCCCGAGAGCTGGGATGCTGCAGATTTTGTGCTCAGCCGATTTCGGTCGGATGAGCAGGCTGTCATGACCGAGGCTTTCGGCCGAGCTACTGAGGGGATCCTGGAGTGGATTGAAAATGGGCTGGAACGTAGTATGAGTCGCTTCAATTGAGCGGTGAGTTCCGCAGGTTTTCCGGAAATTCCTGGTAGCATGTCAGCGTAGAAATGTAAAAGACGAAAATATAGAAGACAGTTGGTATATACTAAGTCGTTTGGTCGATCGGGGAGACAGGAGAATCATTTTGAGTGCTCACGTTTACGAATGTATGTTCTTGCTAGATTCAAATCGCTACGCGCGAGATCCCTCAGGTGTCTCCGCTGAACTCAACTCCATGGTGGAACAATCGGGTGGCACCATTTTGGTCAGCCGGCTGTGGAATGAGCAGAAGCTGGCTTACCCCATCGATGGGCACAAGAAGGGGACGTATTGGCTCTCGTATTTCCGTTTGGAAAGTAGCCGTCAGCAGGAGATCGTCCGGAAGTTCCGGCTGAACGAGGCTATCTTGCGGCAGCTCATCTTGAAGGTTGATCCCCGAATCGCCGACGCGTTAGTGCAACATGCCGCAGGTGGTTCGGTGTCCCTTTCGGCGGCCGTCAAGACAGCAGTCGAGTCGAAGGCGCCCTTGGCCACCGCCACTGCTGGTGTCGACCCTTGAAGTCCCGACGTGAAGCCGCTAGAGTACCGGTACGTTTGTTCAGGATTTCCGGCACGCCAGTCGACTTGAGGGTTGGCTGGCTCTGGCCTTAACCCAATCTGGCCGGGCATGTCGTGAAATTCATCGTGTCACCAACATCGACCAGACTGGAGGACGGCGATGGCAAGTTTCAACCGAGTGATCCTAATTGGTAACCTGACGCGCGATGTGGAGTTAAAGTACATACAATCTGGCACGGCCGTGACCGAGATCGGATTGGCTGTCAACGATCGACGGAAGAATGCGAATGGGGAGTGGGTCGAGGAGACGACATTCGTGGATGTGACCCTGTGGGGTAGGTCTGCGGAAATTGCTGGCGAGTACTTAAGTAAAGGGTCTCCCATTCTCGTCGAAGGGCGATTGAAGCTCGATACTTGGGAAACGGAAGGTCAGAAGCGTTCGAAGTTGAGGGTGGTGGGCGAACGCTTTCAGATGCTAGGTGCTAAGGGAGCAGGACGCTCTGGGGGACGATCGGCGGACTCGCAAGATGACGGTTTTTCGGATAGCCGAGAATCCCATGCGGCGACTGCAGGCGGCACGGAGGACGATATTCCGTTCTAAGTGATCTGCCCTGTTGAAGGCTACTATTGAAAGCTGCTGTTGAAATCAGTTATGGCAGGCGATTCATTGAAAACGTGGTAAAGTGGTCGCCTGCCCACTTGATCTAGGTTGTCAACAACGGCTAAAAGAGAAGGCGGTCGATTCAGGGTAGGTTCGTCTTGGATCGCAAAGAGATCGGTGATTGAGAAATTGTTGTATCACGAATCATTTTCATGTTGATAGGTTCACATTGATAGGTGGAATTTCGATGACGAGTGCCAAGACGACGGTCGCTGCAAAGACTGCCTCACGCCGCCAAAAGAACGCTAGGCTCCCTCGTGGACCGCACGGTGGTATACAATTGCTTTTGATTCAAACAATTGACCATCTTGGCAAGCAAGGCGATGTTGTCGAGGTCAAGCGAGGATACGCGACCAACTACCTGATTCCGCAGGGACTTGCCACCATCGCCACCGATCATCACAAGCGGATGGTGGACAAGCATCGTGCGAAATTAGAAGCCATCGAATTGGCGCGGCTTGCACACGTCCGTGCTTTAGCGGAAGCGATTACCAAGCAGAGCATAACCGTAGAAGCCAACGTCAATGAAGAAGGTTATCTTTACGGAAGCGTTGGCGCCGCTGACATTCAAAATGGCCTCAAACAACTCGGCTATACGGTTACTGAAGATCAAGTTCGTTTGCAGGGTCCGCTCAAAGAGGTTGGTCTCTATAACGTCGTGATTCGACTTCACGCGAATGTCGAAACAGAGCTTAAGGTTTGGGTCGTTCCGTCTGCGCACACCGAAGCGAGCAAATAACGAGTTCGCTTTTCAACCAGTGCGCTTTGAACGAGCGTTGCCCATAGGCTTGTCCCTACCTTCACAGAAATACTTGGCTTCCTCTCCTCCGTCTTCGGAGAAGAAGGTGGCAAGCTCCGACGCAACCCTACGGAAATCGTTTTGATTTTCTGGGTTCGAATGGTTCAATGTACCGAATTGGGTCGCTATCATAGTGGAAAGTGTCATACGCCGTGCAGCCTGCGTATGTCGAATAGCACAACTTTAGAATTCATACGTTGGGTCACAGCGACAACGACTCTGATTTTGTTTGATTGATCCCTGCGTTGATTGCCGTTTCCAGTTGGGTCGTTGGTAGGCGATTTCAGGCCGTTCGAGTCGGTCCAACGTTTCGGTCGTGACCTGCTGGCGGAGTCGGCCGTCTGGATGGACGATGCGAACAAATTTCGGTGGCGAACCTAGCAAAGGATGATGCAGATGACCAAGGTTAAACGCTTTGATCGTACCCGAGGTGAGCTCAAGGAACGGCCGAACGACGAATTGTTCGACCGTCAACCTCCGTATAGCTTGGAGGCTGAAATGGGAGTTATCGGCAGCATCATTCTGCTGCCGGAGGTATGTGATGACATTGCGACCATACTTCGCGCCAATGACTTTTTTGATGAAGCCAATAGCCTGCTGTTTGAATGCTTGATGCAATTGCACGACACTGGGCGTCGGATTGACACCACGTTACTTGTTGATGAGTTGCAAAAAAAAGGTGTTTATGAGCGGATCGGCGGGGCATCTCATTTAGGGCGAGTCATTAACTCTGTGGCCACTGCGGCCAATGCCGTGCACTATGCGAGGATCGTGCATAGTAACTCGATCAAGCGGTCGCTCATTCGGTCCGCTACTGAGATTATTCAGGATACCTACCATCCAGACGCTGATGCGAAGACGCTCCTGAATAGCGCTGAACAGAAGATGTTTTCTATTCAAGACGAACGGGGGGACAGTACGGTCAAGGGAATTGAGGCGATTCTCCATGAAGCGATGGATCGCATCGACGCAAGAATGCGGGGTGAACACGCTTCGAGTGGCGTCGAAACGGGGTTTACTGAATTGGATGCGATGATGGGTGGCCTTCACAATTCCGAATTGATCGTGCTGGCCGCCAGACCTAGTATGGGAAAAACTGCCTTTGCGATGAATATTGCTGAGCACGTTGCACTGGTTGGGAAGGCGCCCGTGCTATTTATTAGCCTCGAAATGTCCGCTGTCGAACTGGCGGATCGATTGTTGTGTTCCGTTGCGGAAGTCAACGGTCATCGTTTGAGAAATGGTACAATTTCCAAAGCCGACCGAGAGCGATTGGTGGAGAAAGCAGGCGCAATCAGCGAATCGCAGTTGTATGTGGATGACTCGCCAACTCGCACGGTCAGCGAAATTGCGGCAGGCGCACGACGTGTCCGACGTCGGACGGGAACTCTCGGACTAATCGTTATCGACTACCTGCAATTGGTCGAGCCCGATAACGCACGCGATCCGCGGCAAGAACAAGTTGCCAAGATGACGCGTCGGCTCAAAGGATTGGCTCGTGAAATGTCCGTCCCGGTACTCTGTCTGGCTCAGTTGAACCGCCAAGCGGAAGTCTCCAAAGAGAACCGGCCTCGTCTGAGCCATCTTCGTGAGTCGGGTGCCATTGAGCAGGATGCCGACGTGGTAATGTTCGTCCATCGGGAAGAATACTACCACTCGGGTGACGAACGAGAGCAATTTGCCGGACAGTCCGAAATCATCGTAGCGAAACAACGCAACGGTCCTGTGGGTGAAGTTCAGCTCGTGTGGCGAAAGGAATTTACTCGATTTGCGAATCCTGCAACGCAGGCTTATGATGACTTTGAACAGTTTAATACCGGTGTTGAGTTTTAGTTATAGGAGTCGTCCGTGTCTCAGAAAAAGTTCCGAGTTGCCATCGTGGGATTGGGGTTTGGTGCGGAATTCATTCGCATTTATCAAGCTCATCCGCTAGCGGAGATTGGCGCGATTTGCCGCCGAGATCCACAGCAACTCAAGCAGTGTGGTGATCATTTCGGAATCACGCAGCGATACTCTCGTTACGAAGACGTGCTATCCAACCCGGATATTGACTTCGTACACATCAATAGTCCGATCCCGGATCACGCACGCATGAGCCTTCAGGCATTGCAGGCCGGGAAGCACGTTATGTGTACGGTGCCCATGGCAACTACCGTGGCCGAATGTGAACAGATCTGTCAGACGGTGGCAGATACAGGGTTGAAGTACATGATGGCGGAGACTGTCGTCTATAGCCGTGAATTCCTTTTTATCAAGCAGATGTTACAACAGGGCGAATTGGGCGACATACAGTACATGGCCGCTTCTCATCCTCAAGATATGGATGGCTGGCCTGAGTATTGGGAGCGGATGATTCCGATGCACTATGCGACCCACGTGGTTAGCCCGTGCCTGGGATTGGTAGATGGCATTGCGGAATATGTTAGCTGTTTTGGTTCAGGTCGGGTGCGGGACGATATCGCGAAGAAGTCGGGTAACCGTTTCGCCGTAGAAAGCTGCCACATCAAGATTAAAGACTCGGAAATCGCCTGTCATATTTGGCGATTTCTGTACGATGTGGCGCGACAATATCGCGAGAGTTTTGACGTCTACGGTACAAAACGTTCGTTTGAATGGACTCTCGTGGAAAATAGGCCACATATCATCCATACGGCGAAAAAACCGGAGCCCGAAATCCCCAGTTCTGTTGAAGTGCCCGACTTTGCTCATCTCCTGCCCGAGCCCATTCGTCGATTTACGTTGCCTCAAGAAATTCACGACGCCGAGCATCTGTCATTTCTGCAAGGAGGCGGTCACGGCGGGTCGCATCCCCACTTGGTACATGAATTCATGTCGGCGTTGGCCGAGGATCGCGACCCCTGGCCAAATGCTCGACAATCCGCCAATTGGACGTGCGTGGGAATTTGTGCACACCAATCGGCCGAGCAAGGGGGGGCCCTGGTGAAGTTGCCTAACTTCACTTGTCGTGCGTAGCAGGTGCGCCGCCAACCAGAATCGTCAACAAGACCAAGAAAGTACGAGCCCTTCGACGGCCTGTTGGGCTGAAGCGTTTTTCAACGCCTTGTCGAACAGAACGGGAAGGTTTAGGCTTCTAAGCACACAAAGGTCGACCAACTCTCAGCTGCACTCAGGGTTGGGTCCCGTGGTCGCACGACCCGGATCGTTGCGTCGATATCTTGTCCGCCTCGATTCTTAGGGAATTCTGAAGGAACTTGGTCGAGTGGGTACTAAGCGAGCAGTTCTCAGCGACATCCACGGCAATCTGGAGGCCCTCGAGGCAGTCCTCACCGATGTCGCCCAACAGGGTGTCACGCAGGTTGTTTGCTTGGGAGACATCGTCGGTTACGGCCCGAATCCGTGTGAGTGTGTCGATCGCATCATGGAATGTGACGTTTGTGTGCTCGGCAACCACGACCAAGGAGCTCTGTTTGACCCGGAGGGCTTTAGCAGTGGAGCGGAGCGGGCTGTTTTTTGGACCCGCAAGCAGCTCGAGAATTCCGAAGATGCCGCGCGTAATACGCAACGCTGGAAATTCTTGTGCGGATTGCCGCGCGTGTATCGGGAGCCCGAATTCATGTTCGTTCACGGTTCGGCCCGCAACCCTTTGCAGGAATATGTCTTTCCGGAAGATGTTCATAATCCGGGAAAAATAGAGCGTATCTTCGCCATGATCCCACATATCTGCCTGCAAGGACACACACATGTGCCGGGGGTATTTACGGAAGATCGGCGATTTTCCAGTCCCCAGCAACTCAATGGCCTTTTTCAGATGACGCCCGGTAAGGCGATGGTCAACGTGGGGAGTGTTGGTCAGCCCCGCGACGGCGATCCGCGTTCTTGCTATGTTCTGCTAAGCGATGAAACGGTCGAATTTCGCCGCGTTGACTACCCAAGGGAGAAGACAATCGCCAAGATCCTCGGTAACCCCGACTTGGACGACTTCCTGGGGTTACGTCTCCGAGACGGACGTTAGCGGCGAATTGGCATAACTCAGGGTGTAGAAGAGGAATCAGCGGTGGAAAAGCGATTGATCGCGTTCTGGCTCGTTACGGGCCTGATCTTCATGGCCTATTTCCAGTACCAGGCAAGGCAGCAGGCTGCCCTGCAGAAAGAGGCAGAGCAGCGGCAGGCTGAGGTCGACAAATTGCCACAGGCACCATCGATTCCGTCTGACGGGCAGCCCCCAGAAGCAGCACAGCCACCAGGCGACGCCGCCGGCAATCCGCCCGTTCCTACCGACAGAATTCCCATCGACAGTGTTGCTACCGACAATGTTCCTGCTGACGGTGCTTCTGCCGAGGTGACTGAGGCCCCGATCGTGGAATCGTTGCCACCCGTAGAGCACGTCGTCTTGGGATCTCTCGCCACTGGCAGCCCCTACACAATGGCCGTCTACCTTACAAACGAGGGTGCGGGGGTCGAACGCATTGAATTGAGTGAGGCTCGTTATGCCGACCGCGAAGACCGATCTGGCTATCTTGGCTTCTTGGCAATGAACTACGCGGATGCGGGCTGCCGAATTCAGACCGTAGCCCCCGGTTCGCCTGCTGCGGTCGCGAAGAATGCAACGCCCGGCTCTCCCGACGGATTGCTCGTGGGAGACGAGATTGTTTCCGTCGACAAGAAACCGGTGGCGACCCCGATTGAACTCGATCGAATTCTGGAGAAGACTCGGCCCGGTGAATCGGTATCCTTGGGGATTCGGCGAACGGAAAATGGCGATGTGCGCGAGATAGAATTTTTAGCGCCACTCATTCGCAGGCCACTGGCGATTGTGCAATCCAATCGAGGTGACGAGCTTCCGTTGGCGCAAAATGGATCGACTTCATTTCAGATGACGATCTCGCAGCTGGACCATGCCAGCGTACCTTTTGGAAAGGATGAACTGGCGAATCTTCCATCACTTCTCAATGGGCGTTGGTCAACGCATCGGATTGACGATCATTCCGTGGAGTTTCGCCGCAACTTGACATCGCAGGATCTTCGGCGAATCGGATTGTCGGGCAAATTTGAGATTGTGAAACGCTACCGGCTAGCAGAGAACCCCGTTGATGAGCGTGCGTCGGGCGATCCTCAAAAATACCACCTAGAACTTGACATCGAGATCCATAACCGATCAACAGAAGCACATCGTATCGCATGGCGGCTGGACGGCGCGAATGGCGTGCCTACTGAGGGCTGGTGGTACCTCATGAAGACACATCCCCGCAGTTGGGGCGCTGCTGGAGCGCGAGACGTTATTTACCGCGAAGCCAATGGATTGCACCAGATGTTGACTTCTGCCAGCATCATCAAGCAGGCTGAAGACAAGAACAGCCCGGAGACGACGGTTACCGCGGGCGCTGCGAATTTAGAATATATCGGTGTCGATACGCAGTATTTTTCGATTGTGTTGCAAAGTGTTGCGCCAACCGACGCAGTCCTTTCGGCCGCTGGTACCCCCTCGGTTACTGGTTTTACCGTATCGCGTGCCGTGGCCCGGTTGGCTCAACCTGTCGATCCTCAGCACAAACGTGTGGCGAATACGACGTGTCGTGTTGATGGACCGCTCACAGAAATTGCCGCCGGTGGCACGTACAAACAATCGTGGCGAATTTTTGCTGGTCCTAAAGACCGGGCGGTTCTCGAAGCATATGGTCTCAATGAGTGCATTGTCTATGGTTGGGGGATCTTTGCCGCGGTCGCCAAACCGATGACTCGGTTGCTGCACGGACTATATGCGGTCGTCGGAAATTTTGGCGTCGCAATTATCCTGCTTACGGTTATCGTGCGGGGATGCATGTTTCCGCTGAGCCGCCAGCAGGTGGCCAGCGCCAAACGAATGCAAGAACTCGGTCCGGAAATGAAACGCATTGCCGAAGTCCACAAGACTGACATGGAGGCGAAAGCCAAAGCACAACAGGAATTATTGCGGAAACACAACGTCAATCCTCTCAGTGGATGTCTGCCTGGGCTGCTGCAGTTACCAATCTTCATCGGGCTCTATCGATGTCTTAATGTCGATATCGCCCTACGTGGTGCACCACTTGTACCCGGAATCGAATGGTGCAGTAACCTTGCTGCACCCGATCAACTTACCAATTGGGCGTCCTACATGCCCGAATTTATTGCTGGACCGAATGGGTACTTAGGGCCCTACTTGAACGTGTTACCGATGATCTCGTGTGGGTTGTTCTTGGTGCAGCAAAAATTGTTCACGCCGCCCCCGACCGATGAACAGCAAGAAATGCAGCACAAAATGATGAGCTTTATGACGCTGTTTATGGGGGTACTCTTTTTTAAGGTTCCGTCGGGGCTATGTCTCTACTTTATCTCTTCAAGCCTATGGGCATTGGCCGAGAGAAAATTGTTACCCAAGAGTCCACCATCCGCCGCTGTTCCGGCCACGAAACTTGCCAGTCCGATTGCCCCTTCATCCGGGCCGAAAGACGCGAATAGTATTGTGAATTGGTTTCAAAATCGAAGTAGCAACGGCAACTCACCGCCAGAAGAATCCCGTGACGATCGAAAGAAGCGTCGTACCCGCAAACGTACCTAAGCCAACACTGTGAGCCAACCGCGTTTGAATAACAAATCGGCGTCGGAAGTTGCACCGCAAGTGGAGGAAACAATCGTGGCCATCGGCTCGGCACGCGGCCCAGCTGCTCGTGGTGTTGTACGTTTGAGTGGTCCGCTGTCGCTGTTGGTGGTCGCTCCCCGGTGGCGTCCCCTGAGTGCTGCTCATGAGCTGAACTCAAATAGGTCACAGGTCGTGCAAGGGACGATCACGATCCCGTCGCTTGGCCAAGTGCCAGCTCAGCTGTGTACGTGGCCAAACCAACGGAGCTATACGCGCCAGCCGACTGTCGAGATCCATACGATCGGGTCACCGATTGTGCTCGACGCGATCATCGAAGAACTTTGTCAGGCAGGATGCCGGCTGGCCCGGCCGGGCGAGTTTACTCTTCGCGCTTTTCTGGCCGGACGACTTGATTTGACGCAAGCCGAAGCAGTTCTGGGGGTAATTGACGCTAAAGACGCTGTGCACTTACAGCAGTCGCTGCGACAACTTGCGGGTGGATTGTCCCATCCGCTGCAAGAAATACGAGCGCTATTGCTTGATCTCTGCGCCGACCTAGAAGCCGGTTTAGACTTTGTCGATGAAGACATCTCGTTTTTGACAATCGATGAGTTGAAGTCTCGGATTGAGCAGGCTGAACATGTGGTGTCGTCCGTGCTTGACAATATCAAAGATCGATCGGTGCATACCGAAATACCGATCGTGGCGATTTGGGGGGTACCCAATGCTGGTAAGAGCAATCTCCTGAACGCGCTGTCAAGATCGAGTATCTCGATTGTTTCACCGCAGGCCGGCACCACCCGAGACTACGTTTCCCACCGGGTAGATTGGCACGGCAGTGTCTTTGAACTTGTCGATACTGCGGGTATCGAAGATGTGCCCCATTCCGCTACCCCAGAGAGTTTGGCTCAGAACTCTACGCAGGAGCTGCTGGACCGTGCGGCCCTGCGACTCTTATGCGTCGATACGTCACGAGCCCTTACGGTGTGGGAGCGAAATCAACTTGCATTGTCGGCTTCCATGCCAGACTGGATCGTGGTGGAGACAAAGTGTGATATCGAACCGCAACGCGTCCACGATCCTCATGCAATGCGGACCAGCAGCCATCTCGGAGCAGGGCTCTCGCAACTGTTGGGAACCATCGCCGAACGATTAGCTGAGGCCAGTGGCAGTGACGCCAGAAGTGCTTCGACCTACACTCGCTGTACGAACGCACTGCAATCCGCGTTAGAATCATTGCAACTAGCGCGCTGGCTAGCCGAGCATGACGGCGGCGAAGAATTGGTTGCCTCGGAAATACGAACAAGTCTCGCCCACCTATCGGACGTGGTCGGCGCGGTTTATACGAATGACCTATTGGATCGTGTCTTCAGTCGATTCTGCATAGGAAAATGAGCCGCCCAGATGAATTGGGGCGGCTCATTCTTTCCGTGCGCTACGAGCCGTTGATGACCACAAATCGTGACCCTTGCGGCGTGCGAATGAGCAGCAAGACACCTTCCTCTGGCTGGTAGTCCTTGATCGCATTTTCACAGTCTTTGACTGATGTCACATCTTGTCGATTGATTTGGGAGATCACGACTCCTGCTTTGATGCCGGCCCTTTCTGCGGGGCTGCCTGCCTTCACGCTCGTAACAACAACGCCGCGAATGCCCGGCATTTCGAGCTGACGAGCGACCGCTGGGGTGAGTTCACTGATCTTCAGACCAACTACAGCGAGTTCCAGAGACTCCGCTCGAACCGACGGTTCAGGCGAGTTGTCGTTCCGCGCCACTTCACCAAAATTGCTCGGCTGCTCTTCAGGTATGAAGGTGAGCGTGGTTTGCTCTTTGTCTCGCACGACGACTAGTTCGTGCGGTTGGCCTAAGTCGGACCTTTCCACGATCAACTGTAATTCGCGTGGACTTGCGACTTTAATACCTGCGAATCTTACAATCACGTCGCCCTGTTTTACTCCAGCTTTGGCTGCCGGGGTATTGGGGAACACCTCACCTACCAATACGCCTTCGCGCGGGCGAACGCCAAATACCCTGGCCTCTCTGGCCGTTACTTGTTGGATAGCAATCCCAAGATAGGCGCGACGGACGTTTCCTGTCGTCGCGAGTTGATCACCGACCCACTTGGCGATATTTACCGGAACGGCGAAGCCAACTCCATCGTTGCCACCACCTCGCGACGAAATCGCGGTGTTGATTCCTACCACCTTACCGTCCAGGTCGACCAGCGGTCCGCCGCTATTTCCGGGGTTAATGGCCGCATCGGTCTGTAGGAATGATTCACGCGCGTTGATACCGACGCCACGACGAGTCGCGCTAATGATCCCGGCTGTGACCGTACTTTCCAATCCGAACGGTTGCCCTAAGGCAAGGACCCAGTCACCAACCGAAATGGTGTCACTATCGGCAAGTTGTGCGGCCACAAGTCCCTCAGCACCCGCGATACGAACGATGGCGATGTCGGTTTTGGGATCGGTACGTACGTCTGTGGCTTTGAATTCCCGTCCGTCGGAGAGCCGCACAAGTACATTGGCATTCTTGCCTCCACCCACGACGTGGCTGTTTGTCATGATCAGTCCCGATGCGTCGATAATCACGCCCGAGCCGACTCCTTCTTGTTGCCGTCCTTCCGGTTGCATGCCAAACGGTAAATCTTCGCCGAAAGGGGCGTCCTTGAACATATCTTCGAAGGGGGTCCCTTCAAACGGATTCCGGCGACGCGACCTGCTGTCCGGATCTGTGTCCTTCGGTTTTTCCGCTTCTTTTGCGGTCGTTTCGATTGTCACCAGTGCGGGCAATACTCGGGCCGCAGCTACCCGAAACGCCGTGGATAAATCTTTGGCGGACGCGATGGCCCGAGTGGCTTCTGCGTCACTGACGGGTGGAGGTGAATTTTCGGTGAATACTACGGGAATCGCGTTGGGGGCACTCGTGGGAAGTGTCCGGTGGTGAGTCGCGGCCACGCCTGCCGCAAGGAGCATGGCGGACCCACCAACAGCCAACCATCGTTTGCTGCAGGAGAAATTCATACAAGGGATCCTTTCCAAAGGAAAAAACAAGGGACCAGTCGGCCATCATCCGCCCAAAAGCGGCAAAGCCGCATCAACGGCTTCAATGCTGGAGTCAGTGCATTCGACGTGCCAATCAAGAAATTCTACGCACGCTTCTGGCATCTCATTCGCACTACGTGCTTTTCGTACGATAATGGCCGAGTCTTGGTTCTCGGTGCGATTTATTCCGACAGGTCATTATTGCAGGTGATCGCCAACATGGCGATGACAGGTCGGATTGCTCGCCGAAAAATTGCCGCGGTTGGATGGATCGAACAAATTGCTCGTGGAAGCATCGGATTTTTTTGAGTTGGAAGGTTGGCTGAGGCGGAACGCCACATTGGGGCTTTTTGCCACACCCGAGAACTGCCACACCCGAGAATCGTAGTCATTGGGAATAATAGGAAACTATGAAACTTGCCGCTAAAGTCATGCTGGCCCTGCTGGCAACCGTAGTTGTTCTGACTGCGGTGGGTAGCTATTTGTCAGTTCGGGCCATTTATGCCGAATTTGAGACGGAGCAGCAGAATTATGCTCGACACCTAGCGACGGAACTTCAAGGTAAACTGGAGGCTGCTTGGCGAGTTGACGGGGTAGACGGCGTACTACGGGTGTTAGACGGATTGAGCCTCCAGAGCGGTCGTTTGTTGCAAGTGCGTTGGGTTTGGTTTGATAGCCAGGCGCAGTCACGGTACCGACCCGCAGTTCCACCCCAACATTGGATGGGGACGACGGTGGGTGAATTGGTATCGGTTTTGGGGACAGACGCAGCCGGCCACCGGTCGTTACATACGTACCTGCCGTTGCCGCTGCGCGACGCACCTTGGCACGGCGGCCTGGAGATTACTGAGTCTTTAGCCACAGTTGATAATCACACGCGACGAACGGCCTGGATGGCATTCGCTACGATTGCGAGCGTTGCGGTCGTCTGTTTGTCGACTTCCTACCTTGCTGGTTGGTACTGGGTTGCGCACCCGTTGGAGTTGTTAATTGCTAAGACCCAGCGCGTCGGTGCGGGTGACTTTTCCCGTCCGTTGCATCTCCCGGGAAGGGATGAACTCAGTCAGCTGGCGCGTGCGATCAATGAAATGTGCGAACGGCTCGCCGCCCAGCACACGACCATTTTACAAGAGATCGAACAGCGCGCTACGGCCCTGGATCAATTACGCCACGCCGATCGTCTCAAGACGGTCGGACGTCTGGCGGCGGGCATCGCGCATGAACTTGGAACTCCGCTCAATATTATCGCTGGACGAGCCGCCTTGATTTCAAATGGAAAGCTTCACAGCGAGGAAGTTATGGCGAGTGCACAAACCATCAAGTCGGAAGCGGACCGCATCACCGCCATCGTGCGGCAATTACTCGACTTTGCTCGACAACGTCCACCGCAGCACAGGAAGGGCGATATTCGAAACTTGCTGCTTCGTACGAGTCAGCTCTTGCAGCCACTTGCTGAGAAACAGCATGTGACGATCACAACGACATCGCTCCACGAGGAGATTCCCGCGTGGTTCGACGAGGGCCAAATCCAGCAAGTCGTGACGAATATGGTCATGAACTCGATTCAAGCGATGCCGCAAGGTGGAACCGTCGAGCTTGCCGCATGTCGAGTACCACGCGTGCCAATTAGCGGTGAGCTTTCGGCGAACGCGTCATCGATTTGCATCAGCGTGGCCGACAACGGGCCCGGAATCGCACACGAATTGCAGGGACAATTGTTTGAACCTTTTTTTACGACGAAAGATGTTGGTTCGGGAACTGGACTTGGCCTATCCATTGCCTACGGCATCGTACGTGAGCATGGCGGATCAATTCACGTGACCAGCAAATTGGGTCATGGCGCTCAATTTGACATCCACTTACCGCCAGGAGACGTTGCATGAGCGGTTCTGTGCTTGTTGTAGACGATGACGTAGGAATGTGTGAACTTCTGGAAACCGACCTGCGCTTGCGAGGGTATGAAGCTGCGTCGAGTACATCCGCAGCCTCAGCCTTGCAGTATCTGAACATGCATAGCGTGGATGTTGTCGTTTCCGATGTGCGTATGCCCGGCACGTCGGGACTTGAATTGTGCGCGCAAGTTGCCGCATCACACCCCGGACTGCCTGTGATCGTGATGACTGCCTTTGGCAGCATGGAAACCGCTGTGGCCGCGTTACGGGCGGGAGCATACGACTTCATTACGAAGCCGTTGGAAATGGACCTACTCACCGTCTCACTAGACCGCGCAATTGCCCACCAGCGATTGCAGCAACAAGTACGCAGGTTGACGGAAACGGTCGACCATGCCAGCCACTTTGGCGAGATCCTCGGCAATAGTCCAGCTATGTTGGCCATTTATCAACAGCTCGCCCAGATCGCGCCAGCCAATAGTTCGGTTTTGTTGACTGGGGAGAGTGGTACCGGAAAGGAGTTAGTAGCGCGTTGGATTCACCGCAGAGGACCGCGAAACACGGGGCCGTTCGTGGCAGTGAACTGCGCGGCACTTCCCGAACCTCTCCTGGAAAGTGAGTTATTTGGACATGCGAAGGGGGCCTTTACCGACGCACGAGTCGAGCGTAAAGGATTGTTTCTTCAAGCCGATGGCGGCACTCTATTTCTGGATGAGGTCGGCGAGTTGCCCTTGTCTATGCAAGTGAAGCTACTGCGAGTTCTCGAGCAGCGTACGGTGCGACCTGTGGGCGGAGATCGCGAAATTCCGATCAATGTTCGACTACTTTCCGCTACCAACCGCGACCTCGAAGAGGCACTTGAAGCCAACCAGTTTCGTGAAGACTTATTCTACCGAATCAATGTCATTCAAGTCGAGTTGCCACCGCTTCGGGCCCGCGGTTCTGACGTGTTGACGATTGCTCAACACTTTTTGCAGGAATTTGCGAACTTGATGAGCAAGCCGATTGGAGGGATACGGCCAGAGGCTGCCGAGCGACTGCTGGCTTACAATTGGCCCGGAAATGTGAGGGAGTTACGAAACGTGATGGAGCGAGCGGTAGCGCTGGCGCGTACTGATCGTATTGATATCGCCGATCTACCAGATAAAGTTAGGCAATTTCGTAAGGGCCGCGTTTTAATCGATGGCGATGATCCGCTCGAACTAGTGCGTCTAGAGGAACTTGAACGCCGCTACATCCAACACGTGTTGGATGTAGCCGGGGGGAATCGGTCACAAGCCGCGAGGATCCTCGGACTTGACCGAAAGACCTTGTATCGTAAATTACGAGAAGTCGAACCCGATTGACACTTTCCAGGGGGCTTTGAACGGCTACTGTTCTGTTGACCAGCACTGACACATCGGATAGATTCACGTGTGGAAGCAAACGCTTGATGCACCTTGGGAAGTAACTTGGATATGGACTCAGCGCTACCTTCGAACGAATCGACACCTGAGCGAACGCAAAGGAGCTCGAACGTATTTCGACGAATGCCTTCACTGGTGCTATTAGCAGGGGCTCTCTGCTTTGTTGTTGGACCGGCGCTGTATTTTTGGCAGTTAAAGCAGAAGGTGCTCGTCACCCCGTGGTACATCCCTGGGCTGTCGACGCTAGGCGCGGTAACCATGGTGGGGATGCTGTATGTCCGGCCGAACGTCTGGCGTGGAATTTTATGTGCGGGTAGTGTGGTCCTGTGCGGTTTGGAGTGGTACGGGTTGGGTGTTGGGGTCTCCACTCCCGTCTATCATGGGCCTGTTCGAGTGGGCAGTGCCGTGCCGGCGTTTTCCACCCAGTTGTCCAGCGGTTTGGAATTTACGAATCAAGACCTGACGTCGGCGGCCTCAACGATCCTTGTGTTCTTTCGCGGGCGTTGGTGAATGGTCTGCATGATTGAGCTCGGGGAGCTCGAAAAGCAGCATGTCGAGTTCACAAAGCGTGGAGTTCGCGTGATAGTCGTTTCGAATGACCCTGTCGAAATGGCTACCATGAATCAAGCTGATTTTCCTCATTTGATCGTTGTTTCCGATGCCGATCAGTCGATGGCCAAGGCATTGGGAATGATTCATCCTGGAGCAGGTGAACATCGGGATGACACAAACGCGCCCACGATTTTGTTTGTGGACGGCGATGGCACAGTGCGGGACATGGCGCAACCGCTACGCATTATCAATCGACTTTCACCGGCTGACGTTTTGGCCACGGCGGACAAACTGTGGGGAGCACCCCAATGAACGGGCATCGTTTTTGCGGCTTAATGGTTCATTGTTTCTAGCCATGTGCTTAGTCCTCCGGGGCCGAATTCCAGGCGGGTAGGTGCCATGGGGCGCTGAAGCTAGCAACGTCGCTCCGGTGGATCTTGTTTCGGTGGCCGGCCAAGTGTCGGGGTCGATGGACTTTCGTGGCCGCCCGTCACCGTCTGGGATTTGCGTGGCCAAAAATGCAGTTTTTCAACAGAATCTCGCCCGAAAGGCTGCCCCAGATTCTCCAGTCCGAATGATTTTACTAGCAGGTCCCAGGTCCTGAGGCCGTGCCGGCAAAGTGGACAATTGACATTTCCGATCCTGGAGTGCTAAATTAGAGGCGACAACCGGCCAATGGCCGGGCGATTGTCGACCGGCTGCCTCAACCCGTCCCACCCGCCAGGCGCCGCACCCCCGAATTGTTTTGGTCTGGGAACAAAGGAGAATTAATTCGATGAAGTGTCTGATTCTGATTGCTGCTGCCGCGGTTACCGTCGGTTTGTTGACTCAACAAAGTGCGCTGGCTTTGCCTGCCTTTAAGCCTGTGTTTGAGGAACGATATTCGAAGGACAATACCAATGAAGAGTTTAAAAAGTCGGTCAAAAAAGCCGGCTGCAACATTTGTCATGTGAAGGGCGAGAAGAGCAAAGAAGTGCGAAATGCCTATGGTGACCTACTCGCTAAGCTGATCGAGGGTGAAGCCAAGGACCGGATCAAGACCGAAAAGGAAAAGGTACTTAAGGAATTCGAGGAGGCCATGACGAAGGCGGAGGAAGAAAAGGGTCCAGACGGTGTCCCTTACGGAGAGCTGTTCAAATCAGGTAAATTACCACCCTCTGAAAAAGCCAAAAAAGAGTAATCGTGGATTCGGATCTAATCATCAATTCAATCCAACCGGCAGCCGGCGTTGTTCAGACGCCGGCTGTTTTTTTGTCCACTCACGACAAGGGGGCCGAGACGGCTTTTTTTCGCTGAAGTCGCAGCCACAATTTTGCCACACCAATCTCGGCGTGGGGTAAACTTGTATGCCCGATGGGCGGCCTCATCGCACGGTTGCAATGAATGTTGGGGTTGCGACGACCATACGGCGTTGCGATGGGTATATTGCACCTCCAAACCGGTGTGTAACGGAAGATGTTTGCGGAAAACCTGACCGACAAGCTGATTTCCGCGACCGAGGCGCCGCCAATTCAACGCACGCACGTTGATTTTTCCACGCTGGGACGCGCTCCTAGTGCAGCTACGATTGGTCATTGGTTCAATTCCCTGGCGAGCCTGCAGCGCAAAGTGGCAGGTAGTACAGATTTTTTTGCCGATGCCGCGCATGCCGTTTGCGAGCCCGGTGGACTCGACGCGGGGTTCATTCTGCAACGCGACCATGTGAAATGGCGTACCGTGGCTGAATATCACCGGTCTCCCGATTTCCGAGAGGCAGTAGATTATGACCTGCTGATGGAGGTCGAGCAGAGCCGTTCATCGTGCCAGGTGCATGGATCAGTGTCGACGGGGCGGGAGTCCCTGCGAGCCGCAGCAATAGCAGTGCCCATTTTGCAGCAAGATGGTTCACTGTGGGGTATTGTCTATGGAATCCGGGCCGTCCGCAACGACAATCGCCGCCGCCAAATTCGGCCGTTGGAGGCACTTTGGTTGCAGTTGGTAGCGGAGTCACTAGGAAGCGGGGTGGCGCGACTTGAGGCCGAAGAGCGCTCGCTCAAGACTCGCATTCTGTTCGAGCAGGCTTTCGCACCCCAGTTAGTCCAGGAGTTACAACGTAATCCGCGACTCCTCACAGCGCGCGAACAAATTGTGACTGTCCTCTTTTGCGACCTACGCGAATTCTCTCGGGTTACTGCAATTGTCCCGCCGCGGACTACTTACGATTTACTTAGCGAATTAATGGACCTATTGACAGCCTGTGTCATGGACCAGGAGGGGGTCATCGTCGACTATTATGGGGATGGGTTATCAGCGATTTGGAATGCTCCCTTGCCGCAGCCAGACCATGCAGAGAAAGCGTGCGGCGCTGCGTGGGAGATGCAGCGGCAACTGCCAAGTCTGAGTCGGCGCTGGCACAACCAAATTCAACGCCCGTTGCGCATAGGTTGCGGAATCCATACCGGATCTGCGCTTGTCGGCAATTCCGGGAGTCAACGCCGTCCCAAGTACAGGCCGCGTGGAGTTACAGTCAATATTGCCAGTCGACTCGAATCGGCCACTAAGGTAATTCAGTCGCCAATCGTCTTGAGTCAAGCAACGCGCAATGCCCTGCCGGCAAGTTTCCTAACGCATCGCATCGCTACGTGCCGGGTACCCGGAATCGAGAATCCAGTTGACCTACATGGCCTCTGTTCGGTCGGTAAAGAGTTTGCCACCGATGCTATGGTGCTCTGGATCCGCCAATATGAGGAAGCACTGTGCGCCTTTGAAGCGGGGTCATTTGCCGCGGCCAATAGTGCATTGCAGGGCCTCCCTCAGGTAAGATCCGCTGATCACGTGAGTTCGCAATTTTTGCTTCGTTGCGTCGCTGCGCAGATCGACAATTGTCCTTCGCGACGCAAGTCTGACCGTAACATGCAAATGTTTGACCCCGTCGTAACGCTCGACGGGCCATAACCCCAGGATCCTAAAGAAGTCTGGTCGCTGCGGGGACTCTGGCCAGCGGAACCGCCCCCTGGCGTCGCTGCTCGAAATGCGTTGGTCTATCCGCCAGTCACATGAGAGAGCTTGGGCAACGCCTATATTTGTACCGTGCTAGTTGGTCCAGAAGTCAAAGATAGGCCTCTTCCCTCGGTAGACGGTCGTTTGCCCCAGTGGTTCGCTTCGCCAAACCGGATATATCGATGCAGCATTTCCTCATCAAGGCTCGGGCAGATGATATCGGACGCGTGAGCTTGCAGGTTCTTTGTATCAAAATCGGCGTCTACGTTTTGATACTCGCGGTAGACGGTGAGATAGGATTCCGCCAGTAGTTCGAGTTCAGAAGGATTGTGCTGGGGACTGTGTCCGAAACATACGCCGGTTGAATTGAAGTAGCTACTCGCAAATTCAATAATCTGAGCTGGCGTGATGCGGTGATTCCCTGCCAGATGAAATGTTCTTCCGTGGGCGTTCGGCGAACTAAAGAGGCGCGCAATAACTGCAGAAACCCAATCGATAGGTACGCAGTTTCTCTTTTCTTGTCCCGTACACGGGATGCGAATAGGTACGCGCCGTACGCCGTCTAGTCCGGGTTCAGTCGTCGCTACGAGAAATGACATAAGTCGCAAATAGTGCAAGAGTCCGTGGTACGATGTTGTGAATCCGGTACGGGAGTCTCCCGCAATAAAGGGGGGGCGATAAACGGTAAGGGATTCAAGGAAATCGGCTGCATGCAGGAGGCTCTCCGCTCCAGCTTTGCTCCGTTCGTAATCATTGCGAAATTCTTGTCCTGAATTCAGTTCATTTTCGTACACAGTTCCTGATCGTAGTCCGCAGACATAGGCAGTCGAAACAAAGTGGAATTCGCCGATCCCTAACTGTTGGCACATTCGCAGCAACTCATTCGTACCGTGCAAATTGGTTTGCGTTGGCTCGCCATTCGGCAACGATCGGAACAACACACTGGCCGCAGAATGTACGACCGAACGACACTGTTCGCGGAGCCATCGCTTGTTGGAGTTCGAGATACCCAGACCTGGTAGGTTGATGTCCCCCTCAATCATGTGAGGAAATGGCAGGCCATAGCACCCACGAATTTCCCACTGTGCCAACAGATGCTCGATTCGCCTGGCAGCCGATAGTCGCTTCGTAGGTCGGACGAGAACGGCGACGCGGTGACCGGCCAATTGCAGGTCGCGGAGCAGGTAGGTTCCCACCAGTCCTGTTGCTCCGGTAAGTAAAAGGAATTCTTTCATCGATGGATAGTTTCTGGGGATTCCGTTAGCGGTGGCGAGTGTGATGGCATGATACGGCCATCTTTTTCTTGGTTCGTGCCTGACGGAGGGATTTGGGGAATATCTAACACGACATCGGTCGGGAAATCGTCGACATCCGCAACGAGATTGGTAGGGGGAGTCGCGCCGACATTGATACCACACCCCGGATTGAAAAGAAAATGTGGAAACATGTCGAACGCTGCCAGCCAATATCGATCGTAGACCGGAAAACGTGTCGACCTCTGGGCGTCGACATAGTCCGTCATGCGGCGCTTCAGGCTAGTATGGGCCGCACGTGGGTGTCGGTGGTGAGGTCCGTGGACGATAATGTCGAAGTTGAAAAATGAAGCAATTCGTAACCAGAGGCGATGCGGAATTACGGTGCGAGTGCCAAGCAGAGGATCGAAACTCGACATCCCTAAGTGTTCAGTAAACTTCCGCAACGTTTGCAGCGTGCCAGCCAGCATGATCGGCCACAGCGTCCCGCGAAGGTGGATGTGCCAGGAATTCGTCAAATAGATCGATACGAAAATGGCAGTCCAAATCGCGAGGAGGCCCCAATACTCGCCACGAATTGTCGTGCGGACTGCATGGTTGGCGATAGGTGACTTGCGATGAAAAAAAATGCGGCCATAAATGATTGCGCTACTAACAACCCCCGAGATTAGGTCGAACCATGCGTAGATCCGTCGAAACGTAAGTGATTTCGTCGGATCGCTATACGGCCACAGTTCCCAGTCACGCGGTTGATTCAGATAGGCATGGTGGCGGATATGGGTTTCTCGGTACGCTGAATAGGGAATGAACATCATGCTACCTATCCAACGACCAATCCAAACGTTGAGCCATCTGCGTTTGAAGAGCGTGTGATGAGCCGCTTCGTGCAAGGTGCTGGTCCAGCAGACCATCATACTGGCGGTAAATAAGCCGACAGCGAACGTGATGAAAGGGTGGCTTCCCAGTAGCTCATGACCGCCGCAATACATTGAAACAATTCCCAAGGGGATGGTGATCAACCTTGGGACAGAATTCGTCGTAGCGACCGTGTCGAGTTCTGTTGCCATAAGTGGTGGCATGATGCAGCACTAGCGGTAGATCCCGCGATTCCGCATGTGCGGCCGAGGGAGGAGGGAAACGGAGTTGGTTCATCCGTGAGCTGTAGGTGCAATGCGCCCTGGATCCATAGCCTAAGGCAGTTTCGAATGCGATGGAAGCCAATATCGGCCGATTGTCGGATCAAAGGTTGAGTCGGGCAAGAAAAACCCCCAATTCGGAATCGTTAAAAAAGAGGCTCTTTGACTGGTTCGAGGTCGGTGTTTGCTGATTGTAGGCCGGTTCCGGTTGTCGGTACAGCGAATGTTCAATTCCTTAAACATTGTTACTAAGATTTGGAGTGTCGGGTATTCCTTTAACGCGATCGTAGTGCCGCGTCCGTCCGTTCGTTCCATTGATTAACGGAACACCAGACCGCAACGCAATGCGAGAAAGCGTTTGTCGTTATCTCCCAGTCGCATGCCTCAACGGCTCATTTTATTTGGAATAGTGATCGACATCGCAAAGTAAAGGACTGTCTTGTTGAGCGTGCAATTACGGAAGAGCCGCCTGCGGCCTAGCGTTTAACTAGGGGCGAGAGAGAAATGCCTGCGGCTTGCCGTTGAACAAGCGAGGAAGAAAGAGACGCCTACGGCTTGCCGTTAAACGAAAACGAAGCGAGTTGAGTTGGCTCGCAGATAGGGTTTTGGTTTATTTGCGACGCCGTCTCGCAATGGTAATGATCCCCGTGAGCCCGATTACGGCTGCTGCCAATGAACTAGGTTCGGGCACAGGGGTGGCGTACAAAAAATCGTCCATGATGACAAAATCTATAGTTTCATTGTCACGACCACCGTCGAGGGTAATAAAATTGTTCGGAGTGGTAATGCGTACGCGGGAAATCTTTTCGCCAGCGTTTGCCACACCGCCTAAGAACGAAAGTCCTTGGTTCCCCCCCGGGAAGGACGTTGCGGCTGAACAGCAGCGCGTTGTTGTCATCAAAAAAATCCATCTTCGTGAACGTGACACCGTTGTCGTCCTCGGTGTCCACGAATACCGCCGCAAAGGCAGTCGTTGTTGCGGGTGTATTCGTACCAGGTACGAAGAACGTGACGTCGGTAATTCCGCTACCTACTGCCCCAAACAACTTCTGTGGGGTAAAAGTCTGTAGATCGTCGGGAAAATTAAACAGTATTGGTGTACCGGTGCTATTTCCAGTATTGGCACTAACGCGGAATGCAAGACCAGGGGTAGTGAAGACAGCACCACGTGGCGAATTGCTGTTAAAAAAGTTTCCCGGTAGAGGGTTCGGGTCGGAGAATTGTTCCGGCACAGCGTCCCAGTTGATCTCACGTCGCAAGCCACCAAAATCTCCGTTGGCTGCCGCAACACTGCCACCGCCAACCGCCGCGCGAAACGCATCCCGAGTCGGAGTAATTGACGCTGGAGTTGCGCCGGCAGACTCAAAGACCGTAACGCCAGCGAATAGGTCGGCCGCAACGAAGGAGACTAGCAGGCACGTCGCGAATCCAACTAAAGCACGAGGCACCGTTAGTGTAGAAACAGACGATCGGTAGTAGATTGCCATACTGTAGTTCCTCAGAGGCAGAGTGTCGTTGCGACTTAACGCGTGAGCTGCATGGAACCCAAACGCTTTAGGTAACAACTACTTCCGCCATTCTACAGGTTCGCGCAGGGGTGTCAATCAAGTTTCCACTGATTTGGCACATTCCCAACGATTAGGACCGGGGACTGGAAGCGCGCGTGCTGCCCCATCCACCAAACAGGTCCGCCCATACTTCGTTGGCTCGGTCGGCCAGCTCCGGGCTGATTCGCTTGGGGAATGGTAGCTCGGGCAGATTGGCCAACTTATCCAACAGAGCAGCGGAAGCATCGACCAGACTGGCCACAAACTGGCACGATACGCGGCTCAAATCGTCATCTGGCCGATGGTGGAAGAATCGGCCCGCAATGCAGTTGGGGCGGTAGAGTAGCACGCTCGGCACTCCCGCGGCCACGAACGGAAAATGATCGGAATACGGGAATATTTGCGTCCGAGGCGCAACCCAAACGTCGCGAGCCGCCAGCTCACGGGTGATCCACTCAGTCATTTCCGGTGTTCCGTTGGCATACAGCTCAGTCCAACCTAACGGCGAGCCGATGGAATCGAAATTCCACATCAAGCATCCGTTGTGCTCTAGTTCATTACGGTGTCGGCGAACGTAGGCGGCACTACCGACGGACAGCTGCTCCTCAGCCCCAAAGCTAATCAGTCGAATGCTGCGCCGGCGGGTTCGCGGGGCGAGCATTCTCACCAATTCGAGCAATGCGGCCACTGCGGTTGCGTTGTCGTCGGCACCCACGGAATCGGCCTGTGTGTCATGGTGCCCTCCCACAAATATTGTCTCATCCGTTTCGCCCGGCAGGTCGAGCAACACGTTGCACGATTCACTATCCTGCATCCCCCCTTCAACCGTCAGACGCGCAGCAGTGACCCCCTCAATCCGCCAGTTCCATGCATCCAGATAGGCAATGTTCACTGTCGGGACTGCACCGATCGCGTGGGTGTATTCTGGGAACATACCGTCCGCTAAGGGGACGCTCCCGGGATAACGAATATCCACGAACATTAAAAAGGCCGGTCGCGCTGCGATCAAACGTTCGTATTGGACCCGAGACTCTATGTGCGTGCCGAGATGTACCACAGCTCGACCCGTTAAATGCTGAAAATCGGCTCGATGGTGTTCCGCTGGGGCTTCGAAAAAGACGATGGGTGCTTCAATCGCTTTGCCACCGGTACCTGGAGTGTTGCTAAACAACGAGCAGGGGAAGGCTCGCCATTCCCCACCGGCAAAGACTTCTACGCGTTCCGACTGAACGGCCCGCTCTCGCACGGGGAAGTGTTCGTCGCTTACCACAGCACCGAAGTGACGCCCTTGGTCTGCGATATAGTTCGCCGCTTTCCGTTCGTTATTCGATCCAGCCAACCTCGCGCCGATTTGCTCAGTCAAATAGCGCAAATGCTGTTCAATTTGTGCGGGCGAAGCGGGAGTAAGTGTCGACATAAGTCATTGAACTCGTAGGATGAGACAGTTAGTTACACAATAGGCATGACAGCTGGGATGCTCTTTTGATCTCTAGCATAACCGCAACAAGGCATACTTTTTTCGGCCGCTCCGCAGCACAATTACCGAAGGGCTGGCGAGGTCACTGGTGGTAAGTTTTCGCTCAAAATGATCAACTCGCCGGTTATTTATATACGCGCCCCCTTGTTCCACGGTGCGCCGCGCTTCGCCCTTGCTGCGGCAGAGCCCAGTATTCACAAACGCATCTACCACGGGGAAACCTTCTCCCTGCAACGAATCGAGTGACATTGAGACACTGGGAACATCATGAAAGATGCTCAGCAGTTGCAAATCGTCCAGGTCTGTGATTTCGGCCCCGAACAATATGTCCGTCGCACGCAGCACATTTGCTAAGGCGGACTCTCCATGGACAAGTCGAGTCAGCTCTTCGGCCAGTCGCTGTTGACTGGCACGCAAGTGAGGTTCGGCGGCGCGAGCCGAGTCCAGTGATTCAATATCACCCTGAGGAACGTCGGTCAACATGCGCAAACAAACAGATACGTCATCGTCCGAAACGTTCCGCCAATACTGAAAAAATTCGTACGGGCTGGTTCGCTTGGCATCGAGCCAAATCGCGCCCGATTCCGTTTTTCCCATTTTGCTGCCGTCGCTTTTCGTCAACAACGGGCAGGTAAGTCCATGGAGGGGAACCGCGTCGATACGACGCGACAAATCGATCCCAGCCGTGATGTTGCCCCACTGATCGCTACCACCCAATTGCAATCGACAGTCATGTTCCCGGCGCAAGTGAACGAAGTCATAAGCTTGAAGTAACATGTAACTGAACTCGGTGTAGCTAATCCCCGAATCCTCACGCTCAAGCCGGCTCTTGACCGAATCCTTCGCCATCATGACATTGACGGGGAAATGCTTGCCGACGTCACGCAGAAAAGAGAGAAACGAAAACCCGTCCATCCAATCAAGGTTGTTGACCAGTAGTGCGCCGTGTTGGCCTGGGACGTTGTGTCGGCCTGGGGAAGGGTCAGCTCCCCGGTCAAAATCGAGGAATCGCGACATTTGAGCCCGGATTCCCGCGACGTTGTGTTGCAGGACGTCGGGCGTGAGAAGATTTCTTTCTTGGCTTTTACCACTGGGGTCACCAATCATTCCGGTCGCCCCACCCACCAGGGCAATGGGTCGATGCCCGGCCCGTTGGAAGCGACGCAGCATGAGCAACGGAAGCAAACTTCCGACGTGCAGGCTATCTGCGGTGGGGTCAAACCCCGCGTAGACCGTACGGGGGACGCCACTGTTGAGCCAAGCGTTGAGTTCCGTGCGGTCGGTCATCTGATGGACCAGTCCGCGCCATTCTAATTCTTGCAACATTTTCTTCGGTCTCAACGCCACAAATGATCGTCGGCAAACGGATGGTCCAGATTGGGCAACGCCGGCTTCGGCAATGCCTTGAGGACTTGCGTCGCCATCTTCAGGTCTTCTTTGGTTGTTATTTTTAGATTCATGGGTGAGCCTTGGACGATTGCCACAGGGTGTCCGAGTTTCTCGATCAATTGGGCCTCATCCGTCGGCTGGAACGAACCACGTGCGGCATAGGCTTTTAGTAGCAAGTCCTTGCGAAAGACTTGGGGTGTTTGAGCCTCCCACAAGTCGGCGCGTGGAATCGTCTCTTGCACCTGTTTGCCTGATGGGTCGGACCGTTTGAGTGTGGCCGTCACGGGGGTAGCAAGAATGGCTGCGCCCGATTGCGTCGCCGCATCGAACACTCGATCAATCCACGCGTCGGCCAAGCAAGGTCGCACCGCATCGTGGACCGCAATCCAATTCAGGTCAGCGTGCACCTTTTCCAAGGCTCGTTGTACTGAATCGGCACGCTCTGCACCCCCGCGGACAACGTCGAACCCCATGAAGGCGACATTCGCTCCAAACTTCTCGCGAAAAAATTCTTCGTCCTCGGGACTGATCACAATCAGTACCTGTTTTACATCCGATCGATTGATGAATTTTTCTGCTGAATGCAGCCATACAGGACGATTGTCGAGCAACGCGAATGGTTTCTTAAAATGCGGGTCGCTAAACCGAGTGCTCTTTCCGGCGGCCGGAATGATGACGGCAAAGTCTGGCACGTAATGGGTCTCCCGAGTCTAGGCCACGATTAATATTGCATCAGGATATCATCCGGCACCACACCCGCAATGGAGGCAAAGCCCCCGCCAGCAATTGATTCTCCCAAGCGGGTCGCCGCGCGGAAGCTGCGGTCGGACGGCCGTCGCCCCAGCCATCGGTCGGTGGCGGACGTGCAAAAGATATCCGCAGCATCCCGCAACAGCTCGTCGCTTTGTCGGGCTGCATATAAACTGGTACACAATATTACCATCAGCGTTTGGATACGTGCCGAGAGTTCCGACATACGGCACTGTCGGTCCGCTAGCTTTAATTGGTGTTTTCGCATCGTGGTACTGGTTTCCATGGCAGATTTCTGCAATTGGTGGCACGCAAATTCGGCATGTTCTCTCAGACTCGCTGGCATGTCGGGCAGTTGCGGACGTGGTGCGCTCCGCAGAGATCGTCCCAGCGTCCATTGCGCATAGGGCACCAGCGCCTTGCGCAGCGCCCATAAATGAACTGGATTCCAGGGCTGTAGATCGCGAATCCCAGCGGCCTGCAACGCTTTGCCAACCGGTTCAAAGTATCGCGTACCGTGATGTTTTACCAGTGACTTGAAAAAAGCCATCCCCAGCATCTCGCCTTCTCCTTCATAGATGCAGGGGGCTAGGTATTCATGCACATTGTCGCCAAACATGTGCCCATGCAAAAAGGATCGCCCGCCGTGCGTTTTCATGAACAATTCGATTGCGGCTTCCTTTTGGAACTCCGAACCAAAGATCTTGGCGACGATACACTCCATTTCTCCACGATATCCGTCGTCGATCAATCCAGAACACCAGTGTACGAGCGCGTCGCTGGCCACGATCATACCCGCCAATTGTCCCAGTCGGCGACGCACAAGTTCACGCGAAGCGATCTTTTCACCGTAAGTGACGCGGTACTGTGCCCATGGAATCATGCTCGCCATCATGAGCCGCATCGTCGCCGCCGCATTGGCACATAAGGCTACGCGGCCTAGGTTGAGCCCATGATAGGCGATTGTCAAACCGTTCCCTCGCGGAACTTCCAATAGGTTTTCGCACGGAACGCGGAAATCCTTAAAGACGATTCCTTGGTTGAAAGCCTGCTTGAGCGCATACAGGCCATACTTGCGCAATTGGAAATGGTTGTCCTCCTGAGCGGGGAGTTCACAAATCAATACCGATGGCTGGTCGTCGATCAAGCAGACCAATCCAATCATGCGTCCCGGAACAACATTCGTAATAAACAACTTTTCGCCGTTAATGACATAATGATCTCCTTGCAATACCGCTCGGGTGCGCAGCGCCGTCAGGTCGGAACCTGCGCAGGGCTCCGTCAAAGCAAACGCAGATAATTTTCTACCACTCGCCAATTCGGGAAGAAATCGGCGTTTCTGATCTGCATTGCCGAATGTGCGCACCGGGTCGACAGCGCCGATGCAACCGTGGACGGAGGCGAGCCCGGCGACCGTCGGGTCGGCCATGGCCATCCGCGTCAGGAACGGTGCAAAACTACGAAAAGGCGCTCCGGTACCGCCATGTTCGGCATCCACGAGCAACCCCCAATAGCCAGCATCGGCCAGATCCTGGAAGACTGCTGACCGCAGCTTGCCCTGCTCGTCGAGTAGTGTCTTGGCACGTCGATGGCCTTGAACCACATCGATCGAACGGTCCATAACTTGCTGCACCGGAGCAGGCGTGGTAAACGCCTGCGAACGAAAAAGATCAACGGGGACACCGCGGTCCCATACCGCTCGGTGTGCTGGGCTATTAACCGTTTGGTATTGGGACTTGAATAACTGTTCGACTTGATCGTCGGCGCGGTCGATATCGCCGGTCCTTCGCGCTTCTTCAGCGCTCTTGCCGCCCAGCTTTAATGCCGTTTCGGCAAACGATTCCGCGTGATTGGGATCCGTGGCGGGCAAATCTTGACGAGATGGCGAGTTGGCGGCCATGGCATTCCCTTTTGCTAAAATAATATGTTGGATTGGACTGGCACCTGGTCGACAGGTCGATTTTTACGATGCATACAAGGCTTCAATCCGATCGCGGTAGTGCGATGTAATGATAGCGCGACGGAGACTCATTTTAGGTGTAAGTTCTCCTGTTTCGATCGTAAAACCCTGAGTCAACAGACAAAATTTTTGCACCTGCTCGTAGCGAGACAGGTTTTCCAGACGTGTCCGAATTGCTTGTTCGTACCATCCTTGCACCGCGCCATTGAGTACCGGTCCGGTCCAGGCATCCACGGGCAAGCCGTTGGCTTCCAGGCGGGCTTGGAGTTGATCCGTGTCGGGTACGATCAATGCAATTAAGTACTTTCGGTCATCTCCGAGGACGATCGACTGAGCGATCAATGGATCTTGATTGAGCAGGGATTCGACCAAAGCTGGGGCAATCTTTTTTCCTGCTGCAGTTACCAGAATTTCTTTCTTGCGACCTGTTATCCACAAGTACCCGTCGTTGTCCACGTGTCCAATGTCGCCTGTGGCAAACCATCCGTCCTGGAGGACTTCGGCCGAGGCAGCCGGCTTGCGCCAATATCCCTGCATGACGTTGGGGCCACGGGCCGAAATCTCTCCGTCGGATTCAATGCGCACTTCGACGTCGGCAAGGGGAAGGCCAACCGACCCGCGTCGGGATGCATTTGGCGCGTTGACGGTGATGACCGGCGACGTTTCCGTAAGTCCGTATCCCTGAAGCAATGGGATCCCCTGGCCGGCAAAATAATCGAATACTGCATCCGGAAGCGGTGCGCCCCCTGAGCAGCACATGCGCAGTCGCCCGCCGAAGGCCTTCTGCAGGATGCCGGGCTGATCCGCTATGCCCAACCCGTGTAGCGTTCGAATCGTGCGTTCAAAAAAATAGGGAACTCCGTTTAATAGGTGGGGTTGGACCGATTGGCAGTCATCGACAATGGTTTCTCGAGATTCTGCCAATGCCAATTGAGCCCCTCGCGCCAGCCAAACGTACATATCGCACGTTCTCGCAAAAATGTGACTTAAGGGGAGTATATTGATCCGTACCTCTTCTTCCTGGTCGGCGAACACACGAGCAGTGGCCCAAGCATTGCTCGTGATATTGCCCTGCGATAGGACCACCCCTTTGGGTTCTCCGGTTGTTCCGGAGGTATAGAGTATGGTTGCTACCGTGTCGGGTGTAACTTGATCTAACCATGCGTCACGAAGAACACGACCTCGTTCTGCGTCGGCATGGGATAACGCCGCGGGCCATTGAATCACGCCCGGCTCGTTACACTCTGCAAAAGTCACCATCGGTAGGGAGTGGAAATGAGTCGTAAGTGTTTTGCTATTGAGCTCATCGAGTGTCGACAACAGGATGCAACAAGGGTCACTATCGATCCCCTGCGCTGCTTGTTGAACCGGGGTGAGCGTTGCATGAAGCGGAACATGAACGGCACCGAGCGACTGAATTGCAAGGTCAGCGACAATCCATTCGTAGCGATTCTCCGCGATTTGCACGACTCGCTTTCCAGCGGCTACGCCAGTTTGAGCCAGCAGATCGATAGCCCGCAAGACATCTTCTTCCAGAATACGCCATGTCACCTGTTGGAAGGTTTTCTGTCGCTTAACGAGTAAAGCGATCGAATCGGGGTCAAGTGCAGCGCGCCACGCGAAGAGGTGAGGAATCGTCTTCTGGCTCGCATCAATCCGGGTCATGCGGTTCTCCAGCATCTCTCGGCCGGTTTGGCCCGTCCATCGTGACGTTGGCTATCTACAAGACTACAAGAGTACGTTTTCGACTTGTCGTGCTACGCTACCAGTTCAAACACGGTGGCGATGCCTTGTCCAGCGCCAATGCACATCGTCGCAAGGCCGAATTGGATCTGGTTACGCCGCATCGCATGGACAAGGGTGGTGGCGATACGGGCACCGCTGGCTCCCAAAGGATGTCCAATCGCAATGGCCCCCCCATGTACATTGACCTTGGTTACATCGAGTTGCAACATGCGAATGCAGGCGAGTGCCTGAGCCGCAAATGCTTCATTTAATTCGATCAAACCGATATCGGCTAAAGAAAGCCCGGCACGTTGCAGGGCTTTGCGGGTTGCGGGGACCGGACCCGTTCCCATGACGCATGGGTCAACCCCCGCAACCGCGGATGCGCGCACTTTGGCAATGGGCCGTAGGTCCAATTCCCGTGCTCGGTCAGCCGACATGATTAGTAACGCCGCTGCGCCGTCATTCAAAGGTGAACTATTCCCTGCAGTGACCGTACCAATCTTTGGCATAAAGGCTGGCTCCAGTGCGGCAAGGGCCTCCAGACTTGTGTCGGGGCGAACGCACTGATCAAAATCGAGTAGGATCAAATTCTCGGTTTCGTCGTAACCATATAAGGAGATTCGTTCGGTCGCAAATTTTCCTTCGCGCTGGGCAGTCGTGGCCTTTTGATGGCTCGCCACGGCAAATGCATCTTGATCGGCCCGCGAGATCCCTTGCGATTGTGCCAAGAATTCGGCGGTCACGCCCATCATGAGCGCGCCTTTCGACGTGCTTCTAAAAAGTTTCGGATTGATATCGAGGCCGTAGTCCATGGGCAAGTGTTGCATATGCTCCAGGCCGCCGACGATTTGTATGTCTTCAGCTCCCGCCGCGATCGCATGCGAAGCTTGGTTAAGCGCTTGGAGACTACTGCCACACAGTCGATTGACAGTCGTACCGCCCGTCGCAACGCTCAACCCGGCCATCAGTCCCACGTTTCGGGCTACGTTCATGCCCTGTTCCATGGTTTGCTGCGTATTTCCCAAGACGATATCTTCTACCTGGTCAGCGGAAATACCGGTCCGGTCGAGCAGCGCCTGGAGGCACGCAACTGCCAAGTCGTCACTGCGCGTGTGACGATAAAAACCACGTTCCGCATGCGCTCGGCCGATCGGTGTCCGAACGGCATCAATGATGACGGCATCTTTCATCTGGGAGTGAACTCCTCGTTAGTCGCCAGCGGTCGAATGTGAGTAAAACGATGCGTTTCGACGGACTAAGTCTTGCAGAAATTCAGTAGGAGCAAATCTTGCGCCGTAGGCTGCTAATGGTTTGAGCATCTCTAGAATCCTCGTGATACCGAGGCGATCCGCCCAGAAGAGGAGCCCCCCTTTGAAGGGTGGAAAACCAATCCCAAAAATAAGACTTAAATCAACATCCCGCGCATCACGCACCAGTCCGGCCGACAGGACATGCGTCGCTTCTAACAGCATTGGCATGAATAGCCGATTCGTGAGCAAATCGTTCGGCAACGAAGGTGTTACCGGTTGCACGTGTGGGCCGATCGTGGTTAACAACTCAGGATCGAATTCTCGTTTTTGCTTCTTGTTCTGATACGAGTAAAACCCCCGTCCGGATTTCCGTCCCAAGCGGCCTGCTGCGACAAGGGACGCCAATATCGGCGAGTCGATCATGCGATCGGGGAAGGCATCTCGCATGATGCCGCCCGCAAACAACGCAGTGTCCATGCCGACCATATCGTACAGTTCCAACGGCCCCATCGGCATGCCGAATTTTTTGGCGGCCTTTTCGATCGATTCGCCGGGGACTCCCTCCGCCAATAACACCAAAGCTTCGTT
>JAQCHP010000160.1 GCA_027619595.1 Planctomycetota bacterium | reverse complement strand
TTCGCTCTTGATGTCGTCCATGGTGAGCGGCAACGCCGGAACGACGGCCGGCTTTTCATCACCGTGAAGAAAGTGCCGAAAACCCAATTGGTGCGAAAATTCGTGAACCGCCCACCATGTAGCGATCGGAGTGTCGCCACCGATCACAATCGTCTTGGCTTTGGCATCCACCGTTTGGATGATGAATCCCTGGCCAGAGAGCCGGGGCCAAGTGAGTCCCTTCATGGCGCGAATACGCCGATTTGTCTGGGGGTTGCCGATGAGAATTGCCTGCCCGGACGCGATGTTGACCTGAGGTCCGAGCTCGATCTGGGACTGCGGAAACAACTGTCCCAGTTTTTTCGCAAGGTCGTCAGCCGCTTCCATCTCAAGTTCAGCGACATTGTCCCCGTGAATCACCGCCAATCGTTCCGAGGCCAACGCGAAGCCATCGATTGGCAGCAGGGTAAATACGACAGCTTGGCACCAAAAGTTGCGAAACAAATTCATAGGACCCATCTTTCCAATCAGCTGAATGAATACCGGCTCGCTATATCGGACAGTGTGCGGCCGAATATAATCAACACAATGCTACAAAAAACCTGTGTGACAAACACACGAGTGACAGGGGACTACTGATCCTGGTTGGCGAAACAGAATATCTTATTCAACGTTCGCACGAATAGTCGGTCATCGGCGATGGCCGGTGTCGCGATCAAACTATCTTCGAGATTATTGTCTGCCAGAATCTCTAAGTCCGCACCAACTTTGACCACCACGATATGGCCGTTCTCAGCCGGAACATACACAGTCGATCCAGCCGCGACCGGCGATCCGTAATAGTTCCCCAGGTTTTTGATGCGTCGCTTCATGAAAATGGTTGCCCCGTCTTGCGCAGCGAATGCGGCAGAGAGCCCTCCTTTCTTGACCATAAAAACCTTGCCATCGACCACCAGGGGAGAAGCGATATTTGAAGGCGATTTATGATCAAGATTCCAAATCATGTGCGATTTCGTGACATCACCTTCTCCGCCTCCTTGAATCGCCTGAATAATGTCACCCCCCCCAACCATGTTCGTCGGAGCCTGGAAGGCGGCATCGATTTCGTCATCGACTAAGAACCCATCTTGATCCGCGTCTCCTTGGTCGAATCTTGCGTGGAACGCAGGTTCAAGTTCATCCTTGGTCAATTTTTTATCCTGGTTCGTATCACGCCACTGCAGCAACGCGTATTTTAGTACCCGGTCCGTGTCTCCATAACTTTGGACCGACAGATAGATGCGGTCAGCATGCACCACGGGTGTAGTCATGATCGTTCGCAATAGCGAGTTGCAGGTCCAGAGTTCCTGGCCCGACTTCGGGTCGTATCCTTTTAATTTACCGGTGCCAGCCACGACCACGTCGCTGCGTCCATTCGCTTCGCATACGACGGGCACGGCGTAACCGCCGAGCATTTCGGCACGGTCCTGTTTCCATCGGACCTTACCAGTAACCTTGTCCAGTGCGAGCAAGTACGACTGCAAGTCGTCATCCAAGTTGAAGATCACAAGGTCTTGGTAGACAATCGGGGAATTTGCCGCTCCCCAACCCATAAGGTAAGCCGGCATGGGTAGCGGATGCTTCCAACATACATCTCCGTTGGATGCGTCGAGCGCGATCAGGCCTAAAGTACTGAAATGAACGTACACTCGGTCGCCGTCCGTCGCCGGTGTCGATGAGGCATGCTCATTTGGCGGCATGATGTCGGGCAGCTTACCTGTTTCGAGTTCGACCTTCCAAATCTCCTGACCCTTATCGGCAGACAACGCTAGGACGACGAATTTCCCTTCCGGGGACATCGCCGTGGTAAAGACTCGGCCCCTCGACACGATGGGTGAAGCGACCCCTTTGCCAAGGTCAATCGACCAGCCAAGCTGTTCGGTAGGCGAAAACCGAACGGGTGGTTTCGTGCTTTCCGCGGCAACGCCCGACGCGTTCGGACCGCGAAATTGTGGCCAATCCTCGGCCGTCAAACTGTGGATCGGAGCAAAGGCAGCAACAAAGATCGCTGCCAAAAAGGGCAAGGTGAAATTTGGCATGGTTGGTATCCGGCCGACGCAGGGGAAAAAAAATCTCAGCTGCGGCAATCAAAGGGCATGCCCTCCGATCGTCGAATCGGGTCCGATTGTACCACGAACTTCGGCTCCTTGCATGCACCGGACACGCATGTTGAATTCGGCCGATAATTCAACTAGGCTCAGGGGATTGCGAACCCTCGAGATCTAAGACGACGGCCCGGCCCCGCCAGATGGCACCCTCGCCCATACCAAACCCTCCCGTGTGACAATACCACCGGTCGACCCGCCGGCATCGATCCGTAATCAGACCCGAAGAAGGGAATAACCATGCAAAAGAGAAAAGTAAATCGCCGAGAGTTTATTCAAAAATCAGCGATCGTGGGGGCTGGCTGCTATTTTGTTTCCGGCACCCCGGCGCGATCGGCACCCGATTCTCCGTTGAATCGTTTGAATATTGGAATTATTGGCGTCGGAGGCAAAGGGGACGGCGACTGCGAAAACGCCGTGATGTGGGGTGCCAACGTTGTCGGACTGTGCGACATTGACGATCTGACGCTGAAGAAGAAAAGCCTGGCATACAAAGCGGCTAAGACCTTCAACGACTGGCGTGAAATGCTCGATCAACTGGGCGACCAACTCGATGCGGTTACAGTAAGTACTCCCGATCATTCGCATGCAGTCGCCTCCATTGCGGCCATGCGCAGGAAGAAGCATGTCTACTGCCAGAAGCCACTCACATGGTCGATCGAAGAGGCGCGGCGAATGCGCGAAGTAGCGTCTGAAATGGGCGTCGTCACGCAAATGGGAAATCAGGGCACTTCGGAAAATGCTGTCCGTGAGGCCGTGGAAATCATCCGATCCGGCGCCATTGGCGACGTAAAAGAAGTGCATGTTTGGACCAATCGACCCATTTGGGACCAGGGAATCGGTCGTCCTCCAGAAGCTGTGTGTCCGGAAGGGATCCATTGGGACCTATTTCTTGGCCCAGCTCCAGAACGACCCTACGCAGAAGCTGCCTATCATCCTTTTGCTTGGCGCGCCTGGTTCGATTTTGGTACTGGCGCACTCGGTGACATGGGATGCCACACATCCAATATGCCAGTGATGGCTTTGGATCTCTTTGACCCTATCGCTTTTCAGGCAATCTCTAACTCGGGAATTGTCGAAAACGAATCCTATCCCGACAGTTCGGTCATAAAATACGAATTCGGGCCCCGTGGCCAATTTCCAGCCTGTACGATGTACTGGTACGACGGTGGAAATCTGCCCGGGGAAGATGTGATTGCCAGCAAAGAGCTACCTGAAAGCTTTCAGAAAACGATTGCCGAGGTCGGACGTAACAAGGCCATGAAGAGTGGAGCGTTTCTCGTCGGAACGAAAGGAAAGCTCTTTTCTCCCAGTGACTATGGAGGATCGTACTTCCTGCTGCCTGAGAAAGATTTTGCAAACTATGTAAAGCCGACTCAATCACTCCCGCGTGTGGTGACTACCGGCACTTCCGACCAACGACATATGTCGGAATTCATTTCCGCCTGCAAAGGAGAAACGCAAACAATGTCCAACTTCGGCTATGCCAGTCGGTTGACCGAAACGGTCCTTTGCGGAAACCTTGCACTTCGAACTCCCAATCGAATCGAATGGGATGCCACCAAGATGCGATCTTCCAACTGTGAAGACGTCAACAAATTCGTCGGGCGCGAATATCGCAAGGGATACTCGATCTGACGTACCCGTTTTACATGCAACGTTCTTAGTAAAAATGGGAGGCTCCGCCCGTGCCACGTATCTTTTCCGTCGTTGCAACTGTAATCGGACTATTGGCGATTGCGTGCGGTTGTCAGGAGGCCCGAGAGCATGTCAGTGATTCGCCACAAGATGACGCAAAGGCCATTGAGATCCTCCAATCGGAAGGGGCCCTGTTGCGACGAGATGAAGATGCTCACGTCGTTGAAGTATCTATCCCGTCCAATAAAAAGTCACCAACCCAGCCCGACGGGTCAGGTGGGGAAACGGATCCTTTGTCGCAGTTGCCCAAGCTCCCTCACCTAAGACGTTTGTCACTGGAAGGCCCTCGCTGGAACGACCAAAGCATGTCCAGTCTGAGCCAATTAGTTCAGTTGGAATCTCTGTCGGTCGAAAACACGGGTACTACCGATATCGGACTCGAATCCATCGCAAAGCTTACTTCGCTGAGTGTATTGAGCGTTCGCCGAACTGCCATCACACCTCAAGGGCTCCAGCACCTGACCCAACTTCCCCATCTCGAAGAATTGGACTTGAGGTTCAACACCACAATCAACGATGACGCGATGAAAATAGTCGCTGAAATGAAGCAACTCAAGAAATTGAAGCTGCAACAAACTCGGGTTTCGAATGCGGGAATAAAGCACTTGCAGGCCATTCGCGAACTAAAGGAATTAAACATCTCCGGACCGCAGTTTTCCAATCTTAGCCTTGAGCACTTGAAGAACATGCAACTCGAATCGCTGGAACTAGACAACAGTCGAATCGACGACGCTGGCATGGAATTCCTGAAGGACATGACCTCGTTGAAACGCCTCCATATGCGCGAAGCCTTCATTTCCAACGAAGGCTTCGCGAAATTGGAACGCTTGAAAGATTTGAGGACGCTCATCATTCGCAATACGCTCATTGATGATGAGGGCGCAGCACTGCTGAAAAACTTCCCCAATCTAGAGTATCTCGACCTACATGAGACAGTCGTGGGGGACGCAGGTGCTAAGCATTTGGCCAACCTAAAGAAACTCCATTTTTTGAGTTTGCGAAACACTCGTATTACTAGCGTCGGCTTGCAACAATTGGTCGGCTTGACCGTACTCGCAACGTTGGTCTTGGAAGGTTGCCCGCAAGTCGACGATGGGGCCATCGACAGCTTGCTCTCGCTAGTAAAACTAGAAGAGTTGGACTTGCAAGGTACATCGGTAACCGATGCCGGTGTATTGAGGCTTTATGCATTGCCACAGCTCAAAGGTTTGATTCTGACGAATAGCCGCGTTACTGCCGAGGGAGCCGCCCAACTACAAACGAGGCTGCCGAAGGTAGCGGTCAAATACTGAGTCCGTGGGGAACCGATAACAGTCTTCCCGTGGTCGATGATTGGACCGAATCGACGCGTGCGCACCGCTGCCGTGAAAGTTCTCCTTCCGTGTAAAGGTGGATCGATTCCTTGGTCGATGCAGATCTTAGGGAATGTTCCGCCGTCCTTGCCGTATGCATGCATGCATGCAATCAGCAGCCAAAAGGCTAGCAAAAGGGCAGAGAAATGGGCGCCAACAAGGAGGTTGGAGTGGTCGTATCAAGTTCTTACCTACGCATCCATGGGCTGTCATTGCTAATAGTTTTGACAATGTGCACCACCGTCGTCGTGGCCCAAGAGGAAGGGCGACGTTTTCTTAAGCTAGGCAAGAGCAAGAAAGAAGGAATGGTGCAAAGTTCGATCCGGATTGGAAAACCCGAAACATCTGGGTCCAAATGGTTCCAACCAGCTCAATCGGCGGCTCAAAAATTCAAGAAAACATTTTCTTCCAAGCCAGACTTTGAGAACAGCGACCCCACGTCTTTGTCGACCCCTACGCGGAAGATCGGACCCGACATCTTTATAGCTGCTGCTGCAGCGCAAGAACAAATCGGCAACACCAGTAAAGCGATTTCGGCATACCGCCAAGCTCTTGAAATTGCTCCGCAAGACCGTCAAGCGACACTCGGACTCGCACGGGTCCTCAGCCGAACAGGCGATTCGAAAGAGGCTATTTTAACTTACAAGAAGCTGTTGAGCAGCAATCCCCAGGATGCTCTTGTGTGGAACGACTTGGGATTGTGTTACGCGCAGAACAAGCAAATGAAATTGGGGGTTCAAGCGTTACGAAAAGCCGCCCAAGAAGAACCTGAGAGCATCCTGTACCGCAATAACCTGGCGACTTTACTGGTACGTTCTCGCCTTGTCGAAGAAGCATTCACCGAGTTACAGGCGGTTCATGGGACCGCCGTGGGGCATTACAACCTGGCATTTTTGTTGCAGAACGAAGGGGATATTTCGACCGCATTGACGCACACCACCAAAGCCCTGCAAGAAGACCCGAGTTTCGCGCCGGCGCAGGAATTGCGAAAAGACCTGCAGCGTCGCATCAATTCACCCGATCCGCGAAAGCAAGAACCTGCCCGCATGGCCAGTCGCTCAATTGCGCCTGTCGCGTGGGTTACGTCTGAAGATATCGAAGAGTTGATACCCGATGAACTCCCCGCTTCCCATGGTGCGGATTTTTCTCCGACGCTCGCTGCTGACCGAAAGGTAACGTCGGGCGAGCCCCCGCTCCTACCTTCAATCTCGACCCAATTTCCAACCGTCGCGCCGCTTCCCGATATGCTGCCAAATATGCGACACCAAGAAATTTCTGTCCCTGCGAAAGCGGTAATTCGCCCACTAGCAATCCCAACCGCAGTTCAGACCGCTCGACTGGAACGAAAGGAACCGACATCACGCATTAACGCTCCAGTCCCCGAATCGATGCTGACGCCCTGAGATTGTCGACTGCCAAGCTTTCAATGGCAAATTCGTTGCGATCCACCCAATCGCTGACATTCCGTTGCTTTTCCGCAACTTCCCCTGTCTCCTAAACGCCACATCTTCGCAGATGGTGTATTTTTTCTAGGGTAGGCGTCCGCACAAGCGGGGAGTGCCGCAAGATCTCCTCAGCGAAAAAGTTCGCTTGGGGCGAAACGCGGCCGCGCGAAAAATGGGCCAATTCTGTGCATAGACCATCGACAGTCTGGAGCAGGGCCGGCGCCTTTTGGATGGCCATGCAGCTTTGCCAAACCACGGCATTCGCCATCGGCGACCTGCGCCTGCCGGCCATCGATCCCTCAGGGAACCGCATCCTTCTGCCTTATCTGTCCAGTACGACACTTAACGTTGGCCGAGACGAAGAAACCAAGCGAAACGGATTGTTCCAAAAAGACAAAGACTGGCTCAGTAACTTTTGGCCCAAACCGGCGTATGAGGCTCCAAAATCGATCCCTCTCTGCGGTTCGCCGCAAGCCGATTTAGCCGTACCACTTCCGCGCGAGGAAGCGCCGGAAATCAAGCAAAAATCGTGGATACCGCGTGACAAGCTGTTGAGCAAGTTGCTACCAGCCCCGGGTGGTTGGCTGGAAGAGGCAGAGTTGCAGATAGCGCCCCTCCGTACGGTTGCGCGCGTGGGATCCGAGGTGATTTTGGTGGGTGGCGTCTGCACCCGTCCGGGAGTCCTCATCCGCGGCGAGGTAGTGGAATGGTACCTCGACCCGCGCAGCGTCGGCCAATTTTCCGACGGCGGCAGCCAATTTTTTGGTCCGGTCCACAATCTCTTGTACGGACGCGCAACGTACACCGAACCGGACTACGTGCTCAGCCTCGGAGCGCCTGGACCTCGCATTCTTACTCGGGGAACCAAATCGGTCACTGACGACATCCTCTTGGAGCCCGGCCAAGCCTGGGTGAGCCTCTTTTCCGACAAGCCGGGAACGAGTTACGTGGTAGCCTATGCTCCGCGATTGCCATCGTGCGATGAGCAGCAGTTACGAGCGGTCGTGCATTGGGTCGAAGGAGAATGGGTTTTCCCGCAACCGACCGTCGCACGCGCCGGTTCAGCTCAAGACCTTACGACGACTGTACGCAGTTATCAAACAGGGGAACCGTTGGGTGGCTGGCCAGTACGTTACGATATTCTTTCCGGGCCCGGAATCTTTGATGGCACCGACGACAAAACGGCCAGCGTCGTCACCGGTTCGGATGGATTAGCTACCGTACGCGTAAATGGCCCACCTGACACCAATGGAACCACACGGATTCGTATTGCGGTAACTCAGCCTGGGAGCACCGGGTCACAACCGTTGGTAGTGGGCCAAGGCGATACGACGATCGACTGGAACGCCGCGCAAATCGATCTAAAAATCGAAGGACCGCCGACCGCGACCCTAGATGAGAACGTTACGTACACAGTGACGATTCGCAATTTGGGAACGAGCGCCACCCCGCCGTTGACGCTAATCGATGACTTACCACTGGAATTAATGTGGCAGGATAGCGACCTCCCATCTACGCCAAGCGGCCAGCGTCAGACGTGGATGCTTGATCCAATTCCGCCACAAGGTCTGAAACAACTTCTGATTCGCGCCAAAATCAATCGCATCGGTCGATTCGATCATTGTGTCAAGCTATTGAATATCGAAGGTGGCCCCCGCGAAAGCTGCATCTCCACTGTCGTCGACGCGTCTCCATTGGAAGTTCGTGTGACTGGCAACCCGCGAGCAGAGCAGGGGGAAAGAACAACGTTTCATATCGACATAACAAACCGTGGTACCACCACCTTGACGGATGTGAAGTTGCGGGCTGAGTTTGATCGCGGCTTAGAGCACTATGACCCTACCCTGAATGGCCCCGCTCCCAACTCCGAAGCAGGAGTGTTGGAACGGATTCTCACCGACGCGATTCCACCTGGGCAATCGCTATCCCGCGATATTACCTTCTCGGTGATCGAAGGTGGACAACAATGCGTTGCAGTGCGTGCCGAGTCGGGCAGCATCGTGTCCTCTGATCAAGCATGTGTTCAAGTTAGCGGTGGCTCTGCGCTTCCAAGAGGGCAACTGCGTCTTGAATCAGTCGGTGCTCCAATGTCTTCCCCCATGAAAATCGGGGAACTGCGTGAATATGAAATCAGCTTCACCAACTCTGGCGTCACGGCGTTAACGGACGTAGTAATCGACCTCGAAGCGGATGGTGCGCTTGAGATCAGTCGCACGACACCCGGATATTCGCCCACGAATTGGGGCGTCACCTGGCAACAGGCAAGAATTGAACCTGGCGAGACCGTACAAAAAAGAGTGGAGGTTCGAGCCGAAACGGCCAGCACACAGGCCTGCCTCCAGGTAACCGTAACTTCACGTGAAGGGATGAAGGAACAACAGCGTGACTGCCCGCCGATCACGTCGCGGGGCGGAGCGCCCGCCTTTGGCGATCCTAATAGCACACCCGGTTTACCTTCCGAAAACCCACCTGGAACCGGCCGCGGAAGCAGTAACAGCCTGCTCCTTGAATTCCAGTCGGTGAACCCGAACGCCATTATCAACCAACAAACGAGTCTATACATCACTCTGGTAAGCGAAGCAGCTTATCCAATCCAAGATGTTGAAATGCGAGTTAATTTATCAGCAGGACTCGACATCATCGACGCCAGCGGCAATGGAATTGGTTTTCGCCCGAGCGCCGACGGCCGCACCATCACGTTCGACAATATCCTTACCATCCGACCGGGCGAACGAATCCGCGTGGAAGTTCGGGTGAGGCCAACCCAAACGGGCCAGGCGACGGCCACGGTCGAAGTCCAAGGGGAACAGCTGATCCAGCCGCTAGAACAACAGCAACGGCTCACGGTAACCAATTAATATCGGTGACGATTGCGGACGTTTCTGGACCGCACAAAGTGCGATCAGCGCATAAAAAAAGCCACTCGGGTCTGGCAAGGCCCGAGTGGCTCTCGATCTAACAATTGATAGTTTGTTAATCTCTTTCGAGATTAACGTTCCTCTTACCCCGAATAAGACTTTGCCCACTTGTGTAACGGTGCCTAAAGACAACCGTTACGATCTTTTCCTTAGAAAGGAGGTGATCCAGCCGCAGGTTCCCCTACGGCTACCTTGTTACGACTTAGTCCCAATCGCGG
>JAQCHP010000159.1 GCA_027619595.1 Planctomycetota bacterium | reverse complement strand
TCAGAACTGGCGGGCGCACCTTGAGCCTCGATTTTCAGATGGCACTTGGGTGGCGATTTATCGTACTCGCGGCATCTACGCCGGCAACGGCCCCATGTTCATTCGCCGGTCAACTGATCAGGGAAAGACTTGGTCGGATGCCCAAGCGACGAGGCCCTGCAGCTCCGGCTCGATGCCAGGCTTGATGTTGGAGAATGGCATCGCGGTTCGCGCCTATGGCCGCCCAGGAGTCTTTCTCATGTTCTGCGGGGACGGCAAAGGAGAACTTTGGGGAAACGACGTTACCTTGATCAAGCCGTGGAAGAGCCAAAATGACGCTCTTAGCTGCAACAACCCTCACATGACCGCTACCGGCCCTGACCGGTTTGTCTTGGTCTACTCAAAATTCGATATGCCAGATCCTTGGGGGCAACCTCGGCAAGCGGTGGTCGTTCAGGAGTTCGTCGTATCACAGAAATGAAAAGCGTCGGGCGTGGCCGATTCACGCTGCGGTCTCTGGTTGCTGCGGGGTTCGTCAAGATGTGAGATCGGCAGCGATCTCGCGTCCAGTAGTTATGGAAAAGACAGGGAAAAGACAGGGACAGTCAATTTTTAGGAAAAGACAGTGAGAAGTCGGGGACAGTCATTTTTTAGGTTGGGGACAGTGGGTTGGGGACAGTCAAACTTTGGATTCTGGTGGAAGATTGGGAGGATTGCGGCGTATGCGATGACGGATTCGGGAGAGGTCGGAAGGCGTTCGAGAAGAAATTCGTCGCTAGGCGGCCGGATTTGTTGACATGACGGCCAGAAACAGCACGTCATGGCGCAGCGGGAGCGCAGAAGGTGGGGCGGTGTTCAAAAAATCAGATGCTAAGGCCGATCGCTAACCCGGTAGTTCCGGTGATTTTACCTTTGGTTCCACGAAGCGAGCTCGGCAGGCGCGAATTCCTTTCACGTACTTCTGACGCAGACGACGAGCGGTCGCTTCCATCTGACCTGGCATCGCCACAAAATCGTAGAACAGCTCCGCATAACGATCGATCGTGTCGATCCAAAATTTGGGATCGATCCCCAGACTCAGCAGCAATTCCTCAATCCGCTGCGGGACGATTACCTCGTGCCTTGCTCCATAACTGCCGTCATAGCGTGCACGGATGTGGCTCGCCGTCCAGAGCGTAATCTCCCGATAGTCGGACCAATGTAACGGAGCCATCCCCTTTTCGGAACAACGGGGGGATGGATACTCGTTCGCCTGTGCCACCAGGCAGGTCAAACCATCCTGGCCTTCCGTCATGTGCGCAACCTGGTTGTAGGCGGCAGACCGTTCGTCGAGGAACATCGGCGCAAGCCAGTCCGCCTCGCCCCGCTCTCGCCGGGAGTACGAAGAAAAGGGATGCCCCTCCACCGTGTCACAGAGTCCTGCTCGAAACGCATTCAGCGCAATGTACACACTGCAGGCCAACACGCATCCGTCTGTGTCGATCCGCTTGCAGCGGAACCGTTCCGCGACAAAATGTCCCTTCTTTTCGTCTCGCCGATTAAATTCTTTGGCGATCGGCTCGAGGAAACACTTTTGAATGTGAGACAGGGAACTTAGCTCACGACGCGCTTTCTTGATTAAGTCCTTGTCGGCCACGGCGCGGTCGATGTCCTCCTCGCAGAGGACATGGTCCTTGCTCTCCCTGGCGGCAATGTCGGTTGGGTGAAGTATCAGCCACCGGCGGGCCACCTCACGGTCTGTCCAGGCCCGAACGACGTCAGGCCGGTTTCTCAATAGAGTATGAATGTGATTCGAGAGGAAAGAAAAGTCGAGCACATCGACAGCGCATAGCTTAGCGAGCCATTGCAAACGAATTTCACAGAAATTCCATCTCCCCACATTTTCCGCTTGCGATTTTTCGTCCGGCCCGATCAAGAAGAGTTGTCGGACGCACCGTGTAATACAGTGATAGATCCCCGGATTGTATGGGTCGAACGTGTCTTTGCGTGGCCGTGCCATGGGACTTTCCTTTCGTTTTTGTTCACCGAAAGTCGGCGATTGGTGAGGGCCGGAAGTGCATTGGACAACCAACGCGATGAAATACCTCCAGCGAGGGGCAGTCGGGCGATGACGGACCAATCGGGCCGTCGTCGACTGTCCCACTACACACTGAGACAAATTTCTGGGTGAAAAGCGAACAAGGAAATTCCCAAAAATTCCGGAACATCACCTCAAAGTTTGCCGTAGAATGAATTTTTGAATGAAAAAGCCAAGGTGACAGGAGTCGTTTCTTCGAACTTGACCGCCGCTAATCTTCTGGCACGCCAAGTCCAAAGTGAGTCGATCATGCGAAATGCATTTACCTAGTTCTGAATCGTGGTAATGCGAAATCGTTGATTTCCCACAAGCCCGCCAATTTCACCGCAATCGACCGCATCCTCGCCGAAGGGCTGGAGCGTTATCCCTGCCGTATCCTTTGCTATCCGATAAAGAGCAATCATTGGCAGTTCGTGCTCCAGTCAACTGAGGACGGCGGCATGGGCAACCTTTTACGGTCGCCGATGGACCACGTCACGCGGAGATGGGATGCAGTCACTCACGAGCGCGTCGTGCTTGTAGGGATGCCGACACGCTTCCGAGCCGGTTGAGAGAGGACGTGAGGAGGAGAGAAAAAGTAAAAAAGAACAGGCGGAGCCTCAAAGACAGTGAGTTCCCTGGTGGAGCCTGGGAACGAGGTTGTTGCGGTTGCAGTTATGCCAACGCCGACGCCAGGTCGGGTGATTGATACGAAAACCCAGTCTGCTGCAAGACCCGAGGCAACACGCGCGAGCTTCCCAACATTAAGTGGTCTGCCATCTCTCCAAAAGCAAGTCGCGCGGCAAAAGCTGGCATCGGCAGAATGGTAGGGCGATGGAGCACTTGGCCAAGCGTCCGCGTGAACTCACGATTGGTCACCGGCTCGGGAGCTACCACGTTCACCGGACCCTGTAAATCGTTGGTGCTGATCGCATGTGTGATTGCCTGCACCGCGTCCGACAGTGCAATCCAGCTCCAGTATTGCGTACCAGATCCGATTACACCTCCGACCCCCATTTTGAACGGCAACATCATTTTCGCTAGGGCGCCGCCATGCCGCGACAGAATCAAGCCAAATCGTAGGAACACGACCCGAATTCCAGCGTCGCGTGCCGGGCTGGCGGAGGATTCCCACGCTTGACACACGTCCGACAGAAATCCGTTTCCGGCCGGACTCGACTCGTCCACTATACGGTCGCCAGTATCACCGTAAAACCCGATAGCCGAAGCACACACGAAACAGCTAGGTTTCTTGTCGAGCGAAGCGAGGGTTCGCGCGATGAGACCGGTTCCCTGCACACGACTGTCACGAATGCGATCTTTTTGCTCCGGCGTCCACCGGCCGGCAGCAATATTCTCCCCTGCCAGATGAACCACCGCGTCACAGTCCGCAAACCCCTGTGGATCAATCGTACCGCGCATGGGATCCCAAGTGGCCACTTGGATCGCCGGCAAGCGGTTCTGCTTCCCTGCCCCTCGTTGGAAACTGACGACCTGATGCCCACTCGCGACTAAACGCGGTACCAGCGCCGATCCGACCAGTCCCGTAGAACCCGTAATTGCAATTTTCATCCTCTGTTCACTCCCCATGAGTTCCAAGTCGCGCGGCGCGACGAGGAATCAGCTCATAAGTAACTACGACGGAACGTCGCAGACACGATTTGGAACCCGCCATCGTACTCAGACTGGCAGGAATTCGGAACCTTGTTAAACTTCCAACACTGTAGCTCACTGTAGCAAGTTGCGGAAAAACGGCGACCCACTAGATTGTCTTTCACAGGAGCAATTGACTTGACCCTCCGCCCCTCAATTTCGGCTAGTACGGTACCCCGAATTACGATTCTGGACGGCGTTACACTCAACCCTGGCGACAATCCCTGGGACGAACTAGGCAAACTTGGCAAGGTGACGATTCACGATCGCACACCAGCCAGCGAAGTCATCGCTCGATCGACCGACGCGGATGTACTCGTCATCAACAAGGTACGTCTTGCCAGCCAAACGCTAGCCCAGCTCCCCGACCTGAAATTAGTGACTGTCACCGCAACAGGGTACGACTGCGTAGATTCGGCAGCGGCCAAGGAACTCGGAATTACGGTCTGTAACGTACCGGAATACGGGACCGACTCGGTTGCCCAACACGCCTTCGCGCTGCTGTTGCATTTATGCCACCATGTGGAACAACACGATCGAGCCGTTCGTGCGGGCAAGTGGCAACAATGTGGCGATTTCAGTTTTTGGGAACGCCCACTCATTGCGTTGGCCGGCAAGACCTTGGGGATTGTGGGATGGGGCCGGATTGGCCGTCAAATGGCTGAGATTGGCCGAGCCTTCGGTATGCAGATCCAATCTTACACACGGACTCGCAAAGACCCGCCGACGTTCCGCGAATTCGCTTGGGCAGAATCGCTGCAAGATCTCGTGTCACAATCTGACGTCGTCACGTTGCATTGCCCCTTAACCGACGCGACGCGTGGAATGATCAATGCCGATGTGCTTCAGCATTTTCGACGCGATTCCTTTCTCCTGAATACTTCTCGCGGTGCACTCGTCGTCGAACAGGACTTAGCCGATGCGTTACGGGACGGCAAACTTTTAGCGGCCGCGGTCGATGTAGTGTCCCAAGAGCCAATCACCGACAACAACCCACTTTTGACGGCGCCCCATTGCGTCATCACTCCACATCAAGCATGGGCCACGTTATTGGCTCGACAACGTCTCATGCAAACGACCGTCGAAAACGTGCGAGCCTTCCTGGCCGGGAATCCTATTCATACCGTTTAAGTCACCGGAACAAGCAATCAACGAGCGTCATGAATTTTGCAACGGTGGCGGCATTAGTCCCTGAAGACGCTGCGAGAGAAACTGATCAAGATCGGCGCCGATGTGCCACGGCACTCGAAGTACCCGTTGTTTCACTGGGCCTCGGGGCCAACACCGGGTACCTTAGAGGCATTGCAAACCGGAAGCGTCTCCCAGGTCAACCTGAAGGGGAAATCCCGAATCACAGGAGTCACACTCGATGGAATGCGTCTTACGCCGGGACGAAATTCTCTATTTCCTACATATCCCCAAGACCGCCGGAGGGACACTCACGCTCATCTTGGACGGATTCTTCCACGAAAGCGAGATCTTTCCGGCCCAACTCCTGAGCGACTTCGTTCGCGTGTCGCCATTGAAAGTGGCGTTGTCGTCCTGTCGTTTCTTGCGTGGACACTTCGACTTCGCACCGTTGAGCATCATTAACGAGCCAATACGAGTCATCACTCTCTTGCGAGAACCGCATGCGCGCTGCCTGTCTCAATTAGCACACATGCTGCGCCACCCCGAGGTTGCCTACTGGGATCCGCGACAAGGAGTAGAACTTGATTGGTCCTCCTTGTTGTGGTCGCCGCTATCGGAACAGGCTCTCGGGAACGTACAACTCAAGTCACTTGTATCGGACTGGATCGGATTCGCAGGCTTGCCTCGCTGGGACATCGCTGCCGGTGTCACACCTGATCCTACGCTTGTGGAGATCGCCATCCGACGACTTGACACCTTTTCCGCCGTAGGGATCCAAGAACGATTCGAGGATTTTTTCCGTTGGCTACGGTTCCTTTTGGGATTTCCACGCAACACGAATCAAACTCGTTGCAATACCAGTGAATCGGCACGAAGATGGAGCGAACTCGATACAGCCGATCAGAACCGGATTCGTGACTTGAATAAACTCGATCAACAACTCTACGAGTACGCTCAGAGACGGTTTGAGCTTGATTACAGCCAAATGCTGAGGACACTTGATGCTCAGTTTCCGGAACATCGTGGTGATGTCGATACCCAACTGGACCTTCATGTCGAGAGACTCGGGGGGAGAGACACTCAGTCGGAAGACGCTGCCACGGCCGATGCCATGATGGTCAGGCATTTCGATTTTCAACAGCCACTTCGGGGGACCAACTGGTACACACGCGAACGGGGACTGGGTCGGACGTTTCGCTGGACCGGCCCCGAGAACGTATCAACTCTGGAGCTTATTCTCCCTGCGGGGAATATGTATGCATTCTGTATCGATACGCTGGGCGCGGTCACCTTGGAATCGCTCGATTCGTTTCGATTGTCAATCAATGGGGTAATGGTTCCGTTGCAACGACGTGACGGCCTCGTCGGCCCCTGTTTTTTTGGTTCGCTCGGTGCCGAACATCTCCTGCCCAATGGTCAACAGACCTTGGAGTTCCATGTCGGTTGTCCCGTACAACTTGAGGGGCGCCGCGTTGGAATCAGCGTGGCGGGGATCACCTTCCAGAGGACGTCTCCAGGTGATGGGCACACGGGTTAACCGCATCGTACCACGGAATGGCTCCGCTGAATGATTTTGCCAAGTCGTTTGATACCGAACAATCGCAGGGCCAAATCCGGGGAAAGGAATCTCGTTACTCGGGCACACCAGGACGACCGTATCCTGGCGCCGCGCGGAACTCCAGCACACGGGCACCACTCTGGCAGTCTGCCACGCAAACATGACCACTGAGGCATCCGGTGATCACTCGCTGCCGAGCCGAATCGTAGGCCATCGCTGTTACCCAATCGGGATACCCGGAATACGTTTTCAAATGACTGCGATCTTCCAATTTGAACTGTTGGACCGATCGATCGGCCGAAGCAGTAAACAGCGAACCGTCATAAATTGCCAGCCGATTTACGACATCGGTGTGGGACACGATTTCTGCTTCCCGTTTGCTCGTTTCCACTTTCCAATAGTGAATGATCCGATCGGCACCGCAGCTATAAACAAACTCCCCGTCCGGTGAAAATGCGACGTCGAGCACAGGAACGCCGTGTGCGCTATAAGTGATTACGGGTTCCCCAGAATTAGCGTCGAGAATCTTGGCCGTCTTGTCGCGACTCCCGGAAACAATCCGATTTCCACCAGCATTCCAACCAATCGCCGTCACCCAATCGGCATGCCCCTCGACTTTGAGACGCTGGACACCCGTCGCGACGTCGTAAATGCGAATCGTTTGATCGGGAAACCCGACGGCAATTTCCTTGCCATCGGGACGGAACGCCGCAGCCCAAATCACATCGGACGACGAGCCCAAAAATCGGACTTCCGACCAATCGGCAGCTTTGAGTAATCGAATTTCACCGTAAACACCAGGCGTCCCCCCGGTCACAGCGATGAGCGATCGATCGGGACTTACAACGATGCAGGTCGTCCGTTCCACCATCCGCGGAATACGTTCCTGGAGTTTTCCATCGTCAGCGTTCCACAGAGTTATCTCACGATAGCCTCCCACAATAATTTGGTTGCCAGAGGGATCCACTGCGATGGCGGTGATGGGAACCGGTGCAGCGTACGACTCTGGGGGGAGTGCGTAAGTAGGCCGGGGCAACTGGGAGGCCAGCGACATCTTGGGATCAGCAACGTCGTACACTGCCCCCTGTTCGATCCAACGACGAATCAGGTTCAATTCTTTTTCTGGAATCGGTTCGCCGTCCTTCGGCATACGCTCGATATCGTCCTGCGAATTCACCAGCCGCCACAAAAGGCTTTCGTCCAGCGATCCCGGTGTTACGATCGGTTCGCCGAAGTCGCCCAGTTTTTGCAGTTCAACCACCGAATCAAGACGATAATTGCTCTCGTTCTGTTGCGGGCCATGACAACCCTGGCATCGTTGCACAAGAATCGGCGCGACATCACTCAAGAAACTAACTTTTGTGTCGTCGGCCAGGGCCGCACTTGTGCATACGCGATGGACGACGCACAAACACACGGCAACGGTAACCGCAAAACGTTGCATAGCGTGGTCCTTCTTCCTAGTGCCGGAACAAAAACTCTTTGGAATTGATCAAGGACCAACAGATGTCTTCCCAACCAAGAACGCGTTCCGTCTGAGCGTCCAGATGTTTGATTGCCGTTTGAATTTCAGTCGGGCTCGGTCCGCGCGAATACGCCGCCAGGTAGAGATCCTGGAGAACTTCTTCGTCTGATTTTCCAGCAGCCAAGTTACGCCGAAACCGATTATCTTGATCCCGCAACTTGTTGTGGACCAACGAACCGTTGAATAGTTGCAATGCTTGCGAGAGATTAGAATCGCTCGTTCGTTCGCATGCGCAGGACGTTTCGCGATCAGGCTGACCAAACATCTTGAGGAATTCGTGATTGGAGTCAGGGCTCGGCAATTGCGTTGCCCGCATCGCGGTAGGGACCCCAGGGAACGACTCCCATTTTCCCGTAAGATAACCGATCGCATCGAGCAGTTGTTCGGCTGTCAGCAGGCGAACATGTGCATGAGAAAAGTATTTTTCATCCGTCCGATTGAACTCCGTTGTCAAGGCACTGTGCTGGTAAACACGACTCGCAAGAATGGTCCGCAATATCTGTTTTTGATCAAAACCACTGGCCTGAAATTCGGCCGCCAGCGATTCGAGCAATTCCTTATTGGCCGGCGGATTGGAATCTCGGAAATCGTCCACCGGCTCGACAATCCCTCGTCCCATCACATGTGCCCAAATTCGATTGACCCCCACCTTGGCAAAGAACGGGTTGTCATCACCGGTTAACCATTCGGCGAGCAACTCGCGGCGGTCCGTAGTCGAATCGCTTTCGACGACGCCTGTAAGCGGAAGCCACGGCTGCATGGTCTTCTTAGTACGGGGTTGAACCACATCTCCTTGGCGTGACACCCAAACCACGGTCTCGCCCGCACGACTGCCAGACTTTTGTTGAACACGTTGAAAAAACGCCGATAAGCCGAAATAGTTATCCTGAGTCCATCGTTCAAAAGGATGATTGTGGCATTTGGCACATTGGATGCGAACTCCCAAGAACAACTGCGCCGTCGCTTCGACGCTCGCGGTAGCATCCTTCAGCGTGCGGTAATAGTTTGCTTGCGGATGAACGAAGGTGCTCCCCTGAGCCGTCAACAACGCACGGGAGAATTCATCGAATGGCATATTATTCTGAAACGCATCAACTAACCATGCATAGAATTTCTGCACGCCCTCAGGAGAAAGATTCTTTTCTCGGACTCGCAACAAATCGGCCCATTTCTGCGCCCAGAATTGGGCATACTCGTCACGTTCTAGTAACACATTCACCCACTGTGATCGCTTGTCGGGCGAGCTATCGGCGAGAAATCGCTGAGATTCTTCGACGGTGGGAGGAATTCCAATCACGTCCATATGCACGCGGCGAAGATATTCTGAGTCGTCACAAAGGTCGGCCGCCAAGTACTGCATCTGCTTCAGTTTTTTGTACACCAGCGTGTCGACGTAATTGTTCTCCGGAGGGTTGTTCCAGACGAAGCCATCCACCGGCTTTACGAACGTAAAAAGGATCGACTCCAGGTGCTCCAGATAGCGCACCATGATTGCAGCTTCGCCGCGCCCGCTGCCTATTACCATTCCCAGAGGACTGACTGTTGCAATTGCGTTGTCGGAACTGGTGAGCTTTGCCAAGTCAGTAACGTCACGTTGCGTTCCGTCCGAATAGTGAGCGACCACCAACAACTGCTGGGTGTGCGCCGGCCAAGTTAAGGTACGGCTGCGCCCTGGGAGAATCTCTAACTGGACGCAGTGGGGAGCTGTTGCCGGATCGATCTGACATCCCTCGGCAATCCAATTCCTCAGTACTTCGTAGCTGCGGTCGCTGCGACGGATTCGCCTGCCGCCACCGTGGGCAAGATCAAGCGTTGGCTTGCGGAGCAATAAACTCTGGTCGGGATCGATCGGATTGCAGCGCCGACCAAAGGACTCGCGAATGAGCGTAAGCTCGTCGAGAGCGGGATCATACGCTTCCAGTGACAAACGGAATCCACCCTTGCCACTGGGCGTTCCGTGG
>JAQCHP010000158.1 GCA_027619595.1 Planctomycetota bacterium | reverse complement strand
GGATTTTCTCACTTTACCAATTTCCCTAAGACCCAATCTTTTCTTAACGCAAAATAAATCAGCTACGGCGTTGCCGGTTGGGCAGGTGAATCTCTAAAGTCATGGACCACTAGCGGCGACCGACCAAGTCAGCCAAACGATGGACTGATGCCGAAATCTTGTCCTCGATCTCCCCACTCCATCGTAGGGCTGGACGTCCGTACTCATAGAGATTGGATCCACCCTCATATCCCCCTTCTTCCCATACGCGCCGCGAAGGAATGTAGGCGATCATGTCATCGGTGTATCCACATACCCAGGTTGACTCTCCCAATTCACGCTTGAATCGGAGTGCATAATCGACGACAGTTTCTGCACCAAGTCCCAACATGGTAATATTGCCAAGCCGCCAGGCATGTACGGGATAAGGATAACTACTGGGAAACACTTTTCCCTCATCGAGTTGTTGGAGCATCCGGGCAGCCCAGCGACCTCGGATTCCATTGCCGTCCTGCAGTGCAGTATGCAGCGACTCACGATTGATCACCTCCAAATAGGGCAACTCGACATACTCAAAAGCCGTTCGAATTTCCGCAGGCAACGGTTGGAGTGGTTTGGCTAGGGTCATCTGAACCGCAACAGCTAATTGATGTCCATAGTTGGCGCAAAGTTCGACACTCCGGCGTGGTAATGGATTCTGATCGCCTCCACAAGTGTTTACGAACATGGCCGCGGCACCAGGATGCTTTGCTTCGATTTCCAATTGGGCGAATCCCGGATAATCACCACACCATTGATTAAAACTGAGTGTCGTCGGATGGCATGCATACCCGAAGAGTATGGCGACAACCTCACCCGACCTGCGCCGCACCTGCAACACGGGCACAGTATGGTCGACCGGCCCCGCCAGAAGCTTCCCCTGCGCCAGGATCGTGGGAACGTCTGCCTCACGATTGTTGCGTCGGTTCACCGCGAACTTGGCGACCCCCTGTCCTACTGCGAGTGAAGCAGGGGCCAGCTGATCAATAGCCTGACCAATGAGTCGAACCATACGGTCCTGCATGGCCTGCGTGTATTCGTCCACCATCGCAACCTGCTGCGCATCGATTGGATAATAGTCGACAAGATCATCTCCCAACCGCGGGCCGCAGTGATTGTGTGAAAAGGTCAGCATCACCTGATGACGCTCCAGACGCAACTCCGATTGAAGGCGAGCAAACACCTTGTCACTCATGCTTTTCGGAATGCCTTGAAAATCACTGGTAACCAACACGACTCGATGTCCTTGTGGATCCTCCAACGCTAGAGCCTTCATCCACAGGTCATGTAACGTGCCTTCCGGGGGACGTCGAGAGCCGTAACCTGCCAGCCAAACTGAGGTGTCTGGCGTAATCACCGTTTTCGAGACACCCGCACGCCAGGCATACGAATCGTCTGCGGAGCAAATTGGCCCGATGGCAAGCAAGCACGCCCCGAGACACAGGGTGCGCCAGTTCGTCCTGAGTTGGTTACGTGACGTAGAGATCATCTCAATGGCCATCACGGGTAACAGCTCCGAGAGCCTTTTTCGCAGATCGGCCACGCTATCGTAGCCGGTGTTGCGGTCGTAGTGATCCGAATCTTCCGGTACCGTATCCGAAATATTCCCTTCACACCAGCCGACGAACAGTTGATGGTCCCCTTCGGGGCGTTGGTAGAGCATCGTGTGGGTCGCCAACAGTACGTGAGCAGGGCTATACGTGCCGGAGCGACCAGGGAACGTACCATGCACATCCCGATTGTTCCGCACCCACATGGTGTCGCTCCATTCGAAGACAAGGGGGTCATTCGATGGCAACGGCGAAGTCCAGGCGAGTTTGGGCGATTCTGTTGCGACAAACAAGTGTTTCCACACGTCAAAAGTTACCAGAACGAGAAGATTCAATTGCTTTGGTCCATAGCGTCACGCAACAAGGCCGCTTATAATCTTTCACGATCCTAAGGTGCCACGCGGGTGGATGGATGGTTACGCGCGAATGGCCATAGGCGATGTCGGTCACTTGACTCCCGCATGGCTTCTTGAGGTACAGGTACAGATGCCAACCGCAGCGAAGAGCACAACGGAAAGTTCCATGAACCGTTCGAAGACCCTGAAGTTATACGAGGAAGCCAAGGCGATTATTCCGGGTGCGACGCAATTGTTTGGCAAGCGTCAGGAAATGTTCGCTCCCGAACAGTGGCCGGCATACTTTGCGGAAGCCAAGGGTTGTACGGTAACGGATCTCGATGGCAATCAATACATCGACATGGGCACCTCTGGAATCGGCGCCACGGTGCTCGGGTATGCAGATCCCGACGTGACGGCGGCTGTGGTAGATCGTGCTCAGCGGGGCAACATGTGTATGCTGAATCCACCGGAGGAGGTCGAACTGGCCAAACTCATGTTGCAGCTGCATCCGTGGGCGGGGATGGTCCGATTCGGACGAACCGGCGGCGAAGCGTTAGTCGTCGCGGTTCGCATTGCCCGCGCGAAGACACGACGCGATAAAGTTGCCTTTTGCGGCTACCACGGTTGGCACGATTGGTACTTGGCGGCCAATCTTCCGACCGACACACAACATGGAATGACGGACCGATTGGGGAATTGGCATCTGCTGCCAGGATTGCAGCCGGCCGGAATTCCGAAAGGGTTGGCCGGCACCGCCCTCCCCTTTAGTTACAACAAGATCGACGAACTTCGTGCCATCGTTCGTGACTGCGGCAATGAGCTGGCCGCCATCGTGATGGAGCCGACTCGGCACTACGCCCCCGAACCGGGCTTTCTAGAATCGGTGCGTCAGCTCGCCGATGAATGTGGAGCGAAACTAATTTTCGACGAGGTGTCGATCGGTTGGAAGCTGGCATTGGGTGGCGCTCACCTAAAATATGGCGTTACGCCCGACATCGCAGTGTTTTCTAAATCAACCGGCAACGGCTATCCCATGTCGGCGGTCATCGGAACCCATGATGCGATGCAGGCGGCCCAAGAGACGTTCATCTCAAGTGCTCTCTGGACAGAGGCGATTGGTCCTACTGCTGCTGTGGCTGCGATTCGCAAAATGATGCGGATCGATGTACGGGCGCATATCGCGCGCATCGGTCAGGCCGTGCATGATGGTCTCAGTCGCTTAGCCGAAGAGCATCAAGTTCCCTGGCGTGCGTTGGGGCATCCCGCCATGATGGCGTATCAGTTCCAACATCCGCAGGCTGCCGCCTTGCAGACGTTGTGGACGGTTCGCATGCTGGACCGCGGTTTTCTCGCCATGGGTGGCTTTTTTCCCATGCTCACCCACGAAGAGCGTCACGTCGATCAATACCTGGCGGCATGTGATCCAGTGTTTGCGGAATTGTCGGAGGCGATTCAACAGGATAACGTCAGCGAACGGATCGGTGGCCCGGTCAAACATACGGGTTTTCAGCGATTGGCGTAGAAGGACAATTCCGCACTGACCTCAATCGCAGGATGCCATGCGAATTATGATCATTTATTGTTCCACCTCCTGTCCCAGGTGCACGAATGACCTCGCTCACTCCGGTTCGCTACGGCATGTTCATCATGCCGTTTCATCCTCCCACGAAACCGACCGCCCAATGCTACGACGAAGACCTTGAGCTGATCGTGGCGGCCGAGGAACTAGGATTTGAAGAATTTTGGATCGGTGAACATCATACGATGAAGTATGAGAACATCGTCATGCCCGAATTGTTTATCGCTCGGGCGCTGGGAGAAACGTCACGAATTCGCCTCGGACCGGCTCCCGTCTGCCTGCAACAGCACAATCCGGCGCATGTCGCAGGACGTCTAGCAATGCTGGACCATCTGTCCAAGGGACGACTCAATCTATGTTTCGGCTCCGGCAGCGTTACCACCGATCAAGAGCTCTTCGGCTGTGATCCTAAACAGGCGGCCGAAATGGTCGACGAAGCAATCGATACCATTTTGCACCTCTGGACACATGATCCACCCTACGATGTGCCTGCGAAATACTGGCCGATTAAGTTGTCGAAATACGTCGATTTTGAGACGCTGATCGGGTTTATTCCCCGGACGATGCAACGCCCCTATCCCCCGATTTCGATACCGGGGATGAGTCGTAACTCACCCAGCATGAAGTCGGCGGCGCGACGTGGGTTCACCCCGTTTTCACATTGCCTAGTGCCTGGCAATGTCGTAGCCGATTGCTGGAAAACGTTCGAAGAGTCGGCGCTCGAGGCAGGACGCACACCAGATCGAGCCGAGTGGAATGTCGCCCGCTCCATCTTCTTGGCCGATACTACCAAGGAGGCCGTGGAGCGAACTCGCAAGAACTCCTTGGGGCAAAACTATGAATATATTGGCAAGCTGTTCGATCGCGGGTTGGGTCGCAGAATCTACAAACGTGATTTGAATATGGCCGACAGCGATTGCAATCTCGACTACTTGATGCAGGAACAAATCATCGCCGGTGATGTTGATGAAGTACTACGAAGGCTATTGGTGTTCATTGAAGAAACCGGAACTTTCGGAAGATTGACCCTCATGAGTTACGATTGGGACGATAAAGAAAGTTGGCTACACAGTATGCGATTGTTCTCGCATGAACTAATTCCAGCGCTTAATAAGGCCTTGGGACTTCCATCGAAATAGTTGGATGTGCAGCTTTCGCGGAGCAAAAGGGAATATACAAAAAATCGGACGCGGACAAGTATGAGACGCAGGCCATGACGATTGTTGATGCGCACCTGCATGTATGGCGGGCTGCAGAAGAAGGGTCGAATTCAGTAAGGGTGATCGTCCCACCTCAAACCGATGTACCGCTCGAACTAGCCGAAGAAACCTTCGATGACTACGCGGTAAGTCGTGGCGTATTGGTTCAGCCCGCCTTTCGGGGTGAAGATAATAGTTACCTTGCCTCGTGCATCAGGCAATCGCCCGATCAATTTGCCGGTGTATGTGTGGTCGATCCTCGGCAGCCCAACGCGGAGCTACGGCTGAGGTATTGGGTCGACCGGGGATTTCGCGGCGTACGGATACGTCCCCGTTTTTCAGAAGAAGCGGAGTGCTTCGGCGACCCGTCGACCTATCCATTGTGGCATGCGGCTCAAGAGTTGCGAGTCGTGGTGAGTCTGCTCGCCGGACCGGAGCATCTTACTACAGTTGCGCGCATGGCGGAACGGTTTCCTGACGTCCCGATTGTCATCGATCATCTGGCCCACCCCGACGTGACATTGGGTGTGGGGTCGGCCGAGTTCCGCCGGCTACTCGATCTCGCGGCCTTTCCGAATATTTGGCTCAAGTCGAGCGGATTCTACCATTTTTCACGGCAACGGTTTCCTTACGGCGATTGTCATGAATTCATTCGGGCTGTCGTCGATCGATTTGGGGCGCAGCGTATGATGTGGGGGAGCGATTTTCCGCATGTGTTGCTATCCTGTGGCTATCGGCGTGCTTTGGAGTTGCCGGAAGCAGCCCTGCCAAGCCTTACGGACAGCGATCGGTACGCAGTCATGGCGGGCAATGCCCTTCGACTCTATTGGTAGCCGAATGTGAATCCCCTTGAGTTCTGTCTCGAGCGTGCGACTCGAAGCGCACCCTCGACACGTTACGCAGACAACCGCAGATATTTTGGCAGAGAATAACGGACTTTATGGAAAACGCACATTTCTTTCGCGACAAAATATCGCAAGGCAAGACCGTCCTTGGGACGAGTATCACGTATACCGATCCAACCGTGACCGAAGCGCTCACCAATGTGCTGGACTTTGTGTGGATCGACACGGAGCATACTCCAATAACGTTGGATAGTGTGCAGGGACATATCATGGCCACGAAAGGGAGCGAGACGGTCCCGATCGTGCGTGTCGCTGACAACAGTGCTGTTTTGATCAAGCCAGTCTTGGACATTGGAGCTGCTGGAGTGATCGTTCCTTTGATCAAAACCGCCGACGATGTGCGGCGAGCCGTAGCCGCCTGTCGCTACCCACCGGACGGGGTTCGTGGATATGGACCCCGACGCCCCACCCGTTACGGAGCGCTCAGTGGACCAGAATTTTGTCAACAAGCCAATGAATCGATCATCACGATCGTGCAAATCGAACAGACCGAGGCGTTAACGAATCTGCGGGACATCTTGGCGGTCCCCAACTTGACCTCCATTGTCGTGGGTCCCAACGACCTGGCTGCCGCTCTGGGATTTGTCGGCCAATCACGACACCCCGAAGTGATTCGTACGATCGAGACCATCATTTCGGCGGCAAAAAAAGCCAACGTTCCCGTCGGGATCGCGGCCGGAGGTGGACCGGAAATTATGCAGGAGTGGGTCGAAAAGGGGATGAATTGGATCTCGATGGGGACCGACTATATGTTTCTGCTGCGTGGTGCGACGCAACTCGCGCAAGCCGTGCGAGAGTCTGAACAAAAATTGCCCCGCCGTTAATGTCCGTCAAGTTCCCAGAGTGCTGGTCGGCATTTTTGTTGCGCAAAAAAAGGTTAAAAAAGTGTTGCGTAAGAAATGTAGCGTGCGATGTTGTAGCGTGCGATGTTGTTGCGTGCGATATGTCTCGACCAATAATCTGGCTCCCCTCTCCCCCAGTCTTCTGGGGGAGAGGGGCTGGGGGTGAGGGGGGGAAACACTCAAGTGAACGCAATCATCGATCTTGCAGCGATGGCGACGTCGAAACCTCGGTTATGTCTGTTCGGCAAGCAAATCGTTAACTCCTTATTTGCGCCCCCTCACCCCCGAAGACGGGGGCGAGGGGAGAAAGAAAAGAGATGGCAACAAAATGTGTCGACAAGAAACGTCAACTTTGACGAGTTTTTATCAGCCCGGTCTCCCTCCGCTACGGTGTTTCATTTTTTCTGCGTTCCTGCGTTCCTTTGTTCCTGGTCAAAACGATGCCAAGTGTATTAATTACGACGGAGCCGTGGCACAATAAGCACGGCAAATATGTGGACATACTACGTCACGCTGGATATGACGTGGTCTATCCTGAGAGAGCACCCCTTTTGACGGAGGAAGAAACCGTCCGCGCGATGCGTGGACACGTCGCTGCGTTGGCGGGAAGTGAGCCGTACACAGCGAACGTCTTGGCGGCCTTGCCCGATTTGCGTGTAATCGCACGTCACGGTGTCGGTTACGACCGGATTGATGTCCAAGCCGCCACAAACCTTGGCATTCCGGTGACCATCACCCCGGAGGGAAATTTTGGCGCCGTCGCGGAGCATGTGTTCGCCCTGATGCTATCCGTGGCTAGGTCGATTGTAACGTCCGCCGTCGAATGTCGCGGCGGAATATGGAAGCGACATGGAGCCTACGTCCCCTTACGCGGGAGGACGCTGGGAATTATTGGGCTCGGACGGATTGGTCGGAGTGTGGCTCAACGTGCAAAAGCATTTGGCATGCGCGTGTTAGCCTCAGAAACGTTTCCCGATCGTGACTTCGTGACGCAATACCAGATCGGACTCGTGGACCTGGAGACGCTACTCAGCGAATCCGATTTCGTCACGTTGCACGCTCCCATGTTGCCGGAAACAAAGGAGTTGATCAATCATCGGACCCTTGGGATCATGAAGCCGGGAAGCATTCTGATCAACACGGCCCGAGGAGGTCTAGTGAATGAAGCCGATCTGGCGGACGCTCTGAGATCAAAACATCTCGCCGGCGCCGGACTCGATGTGCTATCGGTCGAACCGCCTTCACCCGACCACCCACTCCTGTCATTGGCTGTTGTTACCCCTCACGGGGCCGCTATGGACGCACAGGCATTGGAGGATATGTCGGTGGCAGCGGCCGAAGGCATCGTTGATCTCCTGACGGGCAAATTCCGCTGCGATGCATCGATTGTCAACCCTGATGTCGAGGCGGCATGGCGTGCGCGCTGCGAAATGAGTTCGGCCTAACGAGCATCTAATCGGTCACGTTGAAGGCAACACGAATGTTGTTGCATTCTTTGTCCCAAGGATCTAACGATCGTCGACACGACCATCCTCCGGGTTCTCCGTTAAGTCGCGAAATAGGCGCCGCAGGTCCGATCACCCGCCGATGATTACCCGTACGGACAGCAGGAAGTTCGCCGCAACGATGATGATCAACACAGTATAGGTAGCGATTGCTATCGCGGACATGCGAGCGTTCTCAGTAAGGTGTCAGAAGATAAACGTGGTCGCCGCTGAGTTGTTATTGCTAAGTTGGGCGTTTTCACCCTAATCGGTTACTTCACTGTGGCAGGGTCCAAGGTAATCCAAATATTGCGGAATCGTACCGGGTTTTTATGGTCTTGCAGGAATAGCGGCCCCGGTGATTTCACCTTCGACTTGCTGGCGTCGCCACCAGGAGAAAAGAGCGGCAGTACGTACCGATCGTGGATGACTACCCCGTTGTGGCGGACGGTGATCATTTCGGGACGTACTATCTGCACCGTGTCTCCGTCTTCGCGGAATCGCGCGGCGGAAAAATCCACGTCATAGGTTTGCCACGACAGTGGCGGATACGACATATTGATCCGTGGCTGAACCATTTCGTGGATCCCGCCGCAGCGTGCGAAGTCACCTAACCGTTCAAACTTACGATTGTGGTTGTCCCAGCCAAACGAATCAATGATCTGGATCTCCCAGGTGCGTTTGACGTACAGGCCGCTGTTGCCACGTCCCATCCCTTGGGCGGTTGGCATGAACGGAGTACGGAACTCGAGATGTAGGTGGAAGCTGCCGAATTCTCGCTTCGAGGTGGTTCCGACCTGTAGCAGGTTGTCATCCACGATTTTTCCGTCGATCCATTCTTCGGTATGGCTACCATCGAACAGGACGATGGCATTGGACGGAGGTGTGGCGCCGAGCGTCGCAGATTCGCGATGGACCTTGGTCATGGCAAACGCCGGATCGTCGACGGCATTGCGAAACATGTCTGCACGGCCCCGAAATTGATCCTTGACAATCGTTCCATTGAGGTTCGGATTATCGAATTGCAATCGTTCGCCGTGGATACCGACGATCGATGTCGTGCCCTCCTGCGTTTCGCCGCGAAAATGAAAATACACCGCTTCATCCCACCCATCCCCGGGTAGCCCACCGCGGAACAGGATCCCTTCGAACTTGCCTTGGCCCAGGGCGACGACTTGGGCACCGATGGGCAGTGTTTGCCCTACTATGCCGCGGTACTCGCCTTGGACGGCGAAATCCGGTCCGGCAGACTCGGGAGTGGTGAACGCGGGATGCTGTTCGGCACCCAGAGCGTTGATAGGGTAAAGCAACAACAGAGCAATCCAGGTTACACGCTGGATCTTCGAAGGGCGTGGTGCCCACATGACGCAAAGCGGCAACATTGTATTGAACAAGTCCTTAGGGAAGAGGGGAGTGAATTCGTCCACCTTCCCGTCGGTTCGATCCGCACCCGGGAAGGCATCGGTTGGGTGATACTCCGACATTGCGGATCAAATCGTGGGCAGTTCGTAATTGGTGATTTTTTCGGTTGGGGGATTAAAGTCCAGCACCGTCCGCGTGCGGAAGTCGATTTCACCTAGGTGGATCAGACCGCAAGTGTGGTGTGTGACCTGCCCCTACGGATGGTACCAGTATTTAAGTTACTCCCAAGCTGGGCTCAAGGCTATCCCCATTCGCTTGCTGAGGCGTAGCCGAAGCGAGCGAATGGGGATAGATCGCCTCGGGGGCCGGGGCCCGGTAGCCGAGGCTGCTGTGCGGCCTCATGGTGTTATAGTGAGTTCGCCAACTTTCAATAAGCACCTTCGCCTCCAGTAACGTGTCGAACTGCTCGCGAGCCAAGAGCTCGTCTCTTAGCTTGCCGTTGAACGACTCGACGTAACCGTTTTCCCAAGGGCTGCCAGGCTCGATGAACAGCGTCTTCACGCCGACGCGCTCCAGTCACTCGCGAACTTTCATGGCCGTGAACTCCGATCCATTGTCGCTGCGAATGTACGTCGGTACGC
>JAQCHP010000018.1 GCA_027619595.1 Planctomycetota bacterium | reverse complement strand
GTATCACAACCTCGGAGCACTACCCGAAAGGAAATTTACCCACGAATTCTTCTGAAGAGGCTTTTTTTTACGTCCGGGTAGCCGATGACGGCGAATGGCAGTTGGGTTACAACCATACTCCAATGCGGGCTGTCGCGATCGTGAAAATCGATGACCGCCATCCCTGCTCCACCATGCATGTATCGAAACGCCGGATGCCGGACCAGAGGCTTCGAGTCCTTCAGATCATCTTGCACCGTATCGATCGACAGCTTGAGACAAACGTGTTCTCGCAACGCCTGCGAAAGCGCCGAGTCCTGGAGTGTTCGCTGCTCAAGATTTTTCCCGGCACGATTCGGTTGCCGATCGGCAAAGTAGATCAAGAGCATCCGCTCTTCGGCCTGCGCCAATCGGACCGCATCCGCATACTGTGTTTGCCAGACAACGGGCTCCCGTTCGCCATCCACCACGATGCCGTCCACGAATATTATGTTCAGCACCGACACACAAAGACACAACGCGATAGGTACCATTGGGCATCCTCCGTTCCAACTGGATTGGTTTAAATCTTCCAGAGCCGAGCAGCCACCGACGAGCGTCGGACACAAATGAGCTGGAAACCTACAAGCCTAAGATAGGAAGAATACCCCGAGATTGTCAATCAGGAGGGAAATCCCAATTAGTCATATTGAAACGGATAGGCGGAATAGATATATTATCAGATCAAGGGGGGGTACGTGCGAGCATACGACCCAAATCCGTTACGCCCTCTACCAGCCGTCCGTTCGTCGATATGCAGGGAAGGTCCCAACGGTTATCCGAATCGCGCCGGCTGGAAAACTGTTGCATGACGCTTGGCTAACCTATGATCCCAAAGAGTAAGTCGACTCGGGGATTCCTTGGCCCAGTGCGTTGCCGGCTCAAGGAAGTGATCCCGAGGAAATTAAAACATGCTGAATTCAAAACGTAGTCTGGCGGCTTTTTCCGTTTATTTTCTGCTGACGGCCTGCATTGAACTGCAGACAACTGCCGCAGAGTCCGCGGCGGGTCCTCCCGTACAGCCCGTGGGTACGCGACCTCGGCCCTATGCATCGCAGGAGACGGCTGCACAAAGACGGCTGCACGACGCAGTGCATCGGCTCGACACATTCCTCCAACGTGGTGCTACCGCGAACCGGACGAGCTGGCAGCGTTACCTTCAGTGGGAGCGAATCAAACAGTACTCCCATGACGGCGAGCGGCCCACGGCTCCTGAGTTGCAGCAGGTCGGCATTCCATTCTTTGCTGACCATCGCGGACTGGAATTGGCCCCTTTTGCCGACGTTCGTGAGTCCTTGCGAAGTTACTACGACGTATTGCAGGCGGCCGACGATCCTGATTTCAACACGAAACTGGAACGACAAACGCAAGAGTTCCCTCACCTGCTGCAGCAATATACGGAGAACCCGCATGGCCCCGCGGCGGACCAAATTGGCGTCCAGTTGGCACGATTCGAGCGATTGGGAACGTCGCCGAAGCTCGTAGCGCAAACTCGGGCTACGCACGTTCAGCCGAACTTACGTGTCTTCGCATCGAACGCGTTTATCGCCAGCGGACTAACAATGCCGATCGACGATACACAGCACATTCATGATGTCATTCTTGGAACGCGTATCCACGGTTGGGGACACACAGTAGGACAACTGACGGCGCAACTGGAACCGTGCGATACGCACGCCAGGATTCGCCTGCTGTTGCACGGTCAAACCCAGAGCACTGCGGTCGGACATAATGGCCCGGTCGTAATCAACAGCCAGGGACTAACTCATGTGCACGGAAATAAACTGATTTGCGTCGATGCGAGTGGACTGACGTCGGCACCAGCGTGCGCCGAGTGTTCCACGCAATCCACCATCTGCGGTATCGCCGCAAAACGCAAGCTGGGCCATAAGATTGTGGAACGGATCGCATGGAAGCAAGCATCATCACAAAAGTCGAAGGCTGAGTCCATAGCTTCTCGCCACGCCGAGTCTCGAGTCGCACAAGGGCTCGACACCCGCAGTGCAAATTTCCTCAGTGAAGCAAATGCCAGGTACGAAACAAAATTTCGACAAGCACTGTCGCGTCGCCGCGCATTACCGCAGCAGATGGATTTCCGTACCACGAACGACTATCTGCAGGTAACAGCCTTGCATGCGCTGCCCGAACAACTGGCTGCATCCGGTCCCGCCCCGCAATTCACCAACCAGTCCGATGTCGCTTTGCAATTTCATGAGTCCTTCGTCACCAACCTCGGCGAAGCGATGTTGGGTGGTGTAAAACTGACTGATCAACGACTTTACGAACTCTTGGTCGAAAACAAACAACCTGTCCCCGAAGAATTGAAACCGTCCGACGAATCGGACCCCTGGTCCATTACGTTTGCGCGACAACGCCCCGTCACGATGAAGACCGAAGGGACTCGTCTTCGCCTTGGAATTCGCGGGCAAAAGTTCACACGTGGTGACCAAGTGCTCGAGCGACTCATGGAGATTTCCGCTGTGTATGACTTGCAGTCAACAGGCGACGGAGTGAAATTGACCCGTGTCGGCGAAATCGACGTGGACTTCCCAGATCGTGAAGGACAGCGTCTCGGTGTCTCGGAAGTAACCTTCCGTACCCTCATGCGCACCAAGTTCTCGGCGCTCTTCAAGGAAGAAATCAACGGCCAGGGGATCGACCTCCCCGGCCGCTGGGAACAACGCGGCAAGATGCGACTACGCGAAATACAAAGTCAAGACCGTTGGCTGGCGCTCGGCTGGAAGTAGTCCCGCTCGTCTTCCCCCGGCCGGTCAATGCCTTTTCGTATGGCTTATCGGCTACACTTGCAACGACTAGTTCATTGCTTGGGCCGCTGGGCTTCACGAACCGTGGCCCCGTGTTCGTCGCTCATCAATAGCAAAGCAAAGCGTTTTACGTTATCCAGTTGGTTTGTGCTGACCGCCGCATAGTCAAACCGTCCGCGCACGTCGGTGTAGCCGTCCTTATAAAACGACACCGATCCATCCTGATTCTCCGCGTAGACTTTGACATAGACCTTGGATAGTGGTTTGGCGGTCGCTGCATGTTGAACCTGGATCTGACCATGATTCTCTAACAGTTGAATCGACATGTCATGGGAGTAGATCGGGAGCGAACGGACCTGTTCCCCGGCCTCGATCTCCACCAGCACATTACGTCGTTGCAACCCTTCCGGTAGGGACAGTTGCACGAACCGGCCCTTGCCATCCAATTTAACTTCCCGACTGTCATTGGGCCGGATGGTGGCAAATTCTCCCGAAAAAGATTTCAAGAATGGATTTCGGCTGAAAAGAACTTCGAGGTCCATCAGGTAATAGTTCACTTGCAACTGATCAACATGAGCGTAATCGACTCGTACCTGTTCGTTTTCGTAGCGTACATCAATCGTTGGAACCTGATCAGCCATCTTTGTTTGCACTTGAGTCGGATCGGTCTTGTCCACCAATTCAACGGCGTGCCCTTCCAATTCATTTAATACGCCGCGAATCGCAGCAAATGCTTTCCGCCAAGCCAGTACCGGATAATCGACATACTTCTTGGTGATTTCACGAGCGATCTGAGGATCGTCTTGCAAGCAATCAAGGTAAGCACGTGTATAGTCATATTGCATTTGCTCAGGAATTTCGTTCGGCTGAACTCGCTGGAAAGTTGCCAAAGCCTCTTTCAATCGGTCTTGGAGCAACAAGTAATATGTCACCTCAAGCCAATCCTGACTGGCCAAATTCGGCTTGTAACTGAGAGTCTTGAGGAATCTCAGGAATTGTCCATGCACCTGGGGGTCCGCAATTTGTCGGCGAGCGCCCAATCGATGTGCCCTTGCGTTGACGAGAGGCCGGAATTCCAAATGCTCGTATTGCCGACGCTCCTTTTCGTCAATGACCAGCAATTCGCATTGAAGGTAGCCGCCACACTGTTGAACAAATGTCGAAGTCTGTGAAATCAGTTCGCGTGCACTGACCGAATCCCGATGATAGATTCCGTACGACCATAGCGCAGGCTCGTACACGTGTCTCCTGCGGAGTTCCTCGAGCGTCTTCCCAAAAAAATCACGATCACGCATGCGAAACGCGATTCTGTCAAGTTGAAGACCATGTACATTCTCTTTCGCAAGAAATTCTAACACCTGAGATTCCGTACCAAATTGGGAAACGTAGTTCCACGACGTTGGATCTTCCGCCGGCGATTTTTCCGCAACGGTCAACGTGGTTGGGGAAAAAAATGCCAATAGACGCGCATCGTCATATACTTGCACCGGATAGTGGCCAAACGTACCAGCCTGCGGAAAATAGAAAAAGTATTCCAACTTTTGACTGGAAAATGGGGCCAGTTGCAAGGTCACGACACGTGTCTCTACGCCACCTTGGACCGGCATCGATCCGGCAGGTACCTGCAGTAATACGCGTATCGTTTGGACCGTCGAAGCGGAATTACTCACGTTCACTTGACATCCGTACACATGCTGCACAACGAAGTCGTCCGTGTCCAGATACTTGTCTCTTGGTTGTCCCGCGATGACTTCGCTGCGAATGGATGGGTCGAAGTAGCGTTGATTGACGAGCACTGGACTATCCGCAGCCGATTCCTCCGCACACTCAAAGGTTTCGTGATACACCAAGGCGGGGCTCGCAGCTCGGATGGTCACTCCGGCAGCCGTCGTCTCAAGCTCGTGTTTCTTCGCCTCAAACGGCAAGTCCAACACCGCTAACATCAGCAACGCTTCGTTGCGACTGCCGTGCGCGTAAAGCCAATTGGCAGGGACAAAGGGTTGATCGATCGGGGCATTGGCAAAATCGTGCCACACCGAATTTAATGCCAGAAATGAAGCCGCGGTTTCCCCCCACCGAACTTGGTCATAATGGGTCTCCGCCCATTGTTTCGTCGAGTCCAATTGTCGATAGAATCGGCGTAGGCCTTCCGGAAATGCCAGAGTCGGCATCTGCTGTTCCTTCGATAGCTCCGCGAGAGATTCTGCTTCCCGTTGTTGACGAAATCTTTGCCTTCCCCTGACCACGCGACCTGACATATCCCCATTACTGTCGACCGAACCGAGCCTTCCATCGGTTGAGACGCTTGAACGTTCAAGGTCGACCGCTTTGCCCCCGCTTACGACACCGTTATCCAATGCCTCGACAAAGTAATGACTTGGTAATGGACCACTCACATTCGCAGCGGCCAGACTTTGGCCCACAAGCGCCGTCTGGAAGAGTCGGTCCCACAACTGTGGAACCCGCGGTTGCAACTGAAATTGATCCCGCACGAATTGCTGCATCGCCGCTCTCTCTCCTGCAACTCGCTGACCCAGCAATATCCGTTCCAAAATATTCAACTGTCCGTACCGCCACGATTCCAAGTAGGGCGACAAATCTCGCTCCAGCAACCAATCGTCTAGGAAGGTTTTTTGCAACTTGTTTTGTAGGTGAGGGCGTACGATGGAGTCAAAAAATTCTCGGTCTTTTCGAAACAAAAACAGATTCAGTTCGTGACAGGCGAACGCATCGTACTTCTCCCGCTTGGCGTCTGTGCTAAGGCTGCCCCATTTGCCGAGAAACGCAAATTCAGCCAATCGGCTGTCGGGCTGCAAAGTGCTGAGCAATCTAAAGGCACTGTCGAGCGTGTCGTAGATGCGATAGCGACCGCTTGCCACGCTTTCCAACTGAAGCGATTGGCCGGCCGTCAGGTAAGTCGACCTTTGCGTTCTGATGAGGTGCTGATCCTGTGGAAATCCCTGCTTAAGGCGACGATCTCGCGGCTGCCATTCCTGCTTCGATAATGCCACATGGCGGGCTTCCGTGACATCACCGTCGACGAGCAGTACCGTCAGTTGGCGACTCGCCGCAAGCTGAGCAATTGGTAGCTCAACAACGCCATCGGCATTGAGCCGTAGATTTGCTGCCAGGAACGATGAATGAGGCAGAAAATTGAGATTCGAAGAATCGCTGCTTCGGGTTGCAGTGCGACCCAGAGAATTCGCACTAGGTGCGTTTTCGTTCAGTTTTCGGGCCTCACCCGCAAATGCGGATCCCTCCTCGGCAGATTGTGGCTGCGAAACCGACTCGGTTAGTTCCCAGGGATGCAGAAGTAGCTCCGGACGGCGGAGCATGATGCCGGGGAACCTTGTCGCGAACTTGCGATCTAAAATGTATTGGTATTCATCGCCTATCTTGCGCCCCACTGCAAATTGATTACCTTCCCATTGTCGTCGTGAAATAACCGGGCTTGATGGACTATGTGCGAGTCCTTCGAATGCATTCCACGCAGGCTCAAAATGGGTTGCAAATATGTGCACGCGAGACGAGGCACTTGCATTAGCCACCCGAATGACAAGCTTGTCGGCGGTCGGATCAACTCCCGAAATCAACGCTGCCGAACGGGGCGAAACTTCTACGACGTGCCGAGAGTTCCGCACCGTCGCATGATCATGGGTTCCGTCTAGCACATGCACCCGTATCCGGTCGTCCGTCGCTTTCAGGAACAAGTCGTATTCACCCACGGGCAAACCGGAAATTACAAGTTCTCGACCATCCGCTTGGATATGGTGCGACATATTTCGTACGAAACTCGTCCCAACCGTTTCCAAAAGTGAAACATCGGAGGTGGTGCTGTTGATCGCCGCATTCTTGCCATTGATATTTTTTGCCGCAACAACGATCGGCACGCGCAACTCCACGCCCAGCGGTGCATTAATTACCGACGGGTACTGTCGATCGTCTTGCAACAGCTGCCATTGCCGTTCTGTTGAATGAGCCATGGTAACCTTGATAGAATCGATGCCGGCGAGTAAACCCAGCAGAACGATCCCATGGTCGTCCGACTTCAGTGTGACACGAATCGGCTCCACGAAATCTCGGTGATTCAATTCGAGGTGTACCGGTCGTTGCGGAAGTACCTCGCCCGATTTTCCACGCAAACTTAGCTCGTAGCTGTCAGTCGATCGTTGCAAATAGACCGTAGCGAGTTGGTCCGTAGCGTCGATATCGTTGACCTGATAGGTTTGACTCACCATCAAGTCTTGCGGATCAACGTCGGTCATTCTTTGAACTTTGCCGGCGAGGGTAAGTGTCAGAGTCGCCAATTGGCGGGGCACCCGAAATACGACAACCGTCTCGGCATTCTCCTGGATCGTGATGGGCGAGACTTCTTCCGTAGTGGCGATGCCGTCTTGGTCGACTGTCTGTACAAGCAGTTTTGTGTTTTCGAGCCGAGTGACGGGAATAGGAATTCCATTGAGTAACAGATTCGGCCGAATCATCACCGGAGCATCGACACCTGGCAGCAACGATTCGCGGTCAATATACATTGACGCTTGCAGTTCAAAGATCTCGCCCGCATGATGAAACGGCCGCAGAACGGCCAATGATCCTTGCTGTACTACCAGATCTACTGGGCCCGGCTTGGCAGTGAATGGAATCAATAGATGGCCATCTTTGTCTGCTGAGAAGCGATGCCCATCCAACCACACGACGGCATCGTTCACGGGATTTTGTTGTTCGTCAAAAACCGATAGCTGGTGTCCCAGATGATTTATCGTCGAGAACACTTGTAGGTCACCTTTGCGGACGATCGCCCGACTGCTCCGACCATTGCCGATAAAATCGACGACATACACACCTGGACGCGTCAACTCAGGGAATGAAAAGGACCGTCGCACGCGTAACAGAGGAGCTTCTTCGTACTTAAACGTATGCTCCACGTTCGGAACCAGACCGTCCAATTCAATATCCGGACCCACGGCGCGCTTGACGCGGCGATATTGATTCAGCGTATTGATCTCATAGATCTTTACGATCAGTGAGGGAACGTTCTTGAGATCCAGATCGAGCTTTACAATTTCGTCACGCGACAACATTTTGGGATTTGTGGGGGCAAATTCCAGGTCGATACGGGTGCGTAGTTGCTCCACTTCCGAAGGATTCATTAGTGCGTACCAACGGCTCGCATCGCCGATACCGCGTGTCAACTTCGACTCGGCGAATACTCGTTGCAGGTATTCCTTTTCGATATAGGGAGCAAATTCGCGGCTGTCGGAAGCATCCGCCAAGAGATGGTCGAGATACTTGCGCACCAGATCTTCGTCGGACCCGACCGGCGGCAATCCAGTGGCTTCCGTGGGGCCCGTTGCTTGCAATTCTGCAAGTGGATTTCCCACGATGATTTGCCGTAGCCATTCGGGACGCACGTAGGGGACTTGCCGCGGCAATTTCAGGTAACTCAAGAAACGGGCGCGGTCCCACCGCCCCTGCGTCAGGTCGTGAGCCATTTGATGGTACAGTACATGGGCTTTTAAGCTATTTTGGACCGGATCGAGCGGCAGAACGAAATCGGCCAATCGCTTGAGATACGCCTCCCGCTCCGTTGCATCGTGCTCGAGATTGATTTCTGGACGGGGTCGAAGCTTCGGAATGTAGGCTCGGACGTACGCTTCTGTTGGTACGACGTCCGGTAGTTTTTGGCCGAGTTCGTCTAACTGGTCCAATAGAAGCTGTGAATGAATTTGCAACGACCCAAAGCCCTGGCTGCCTTCGGCCTGGAGATCCTGGACCACTATGGCGACAATGCCCGGATAATCGGGGCGGGTAATACGCCTCAATAGCTCACGACGATGGGCCGGATCCATTTCCGTGGATACTAGCCACTCCAACGCCGAATCGCGAAATGGCTGCAGGCCCTGATTTTGGTCCAGGCCACGGCGGAGCAGCGCTTCACGGCTGAACAACTTCGGGTCCAGCTGAGCGGGCAGGTTGGGAGCTTGATTGGGAAGCTCTTGCTGATGATCGAATCGAGCGCCGAGCATTTGTTCCAGGTACTTTCAGGTACGATCCGCCTGCTGCGGAAAGGAAAGCAACCGTTGCCGGTGTTCAATTTCTTGAGTCCTTCCATTCCGACCGTATCGCTTGTGCCATTCGTTGAGCTGCCGCTCCGATTCTTCCAGCCTCCCCTGCTGTTGCAGCCACAAGCAGTGGTAATAAAAGTGGTCTTCGGTGCCCGGCACAAGCTGCTGGAGTGCCGTTTGTTGCGTTGTTGCCAGTGTAAAGTCTTCTATCCAACCGATTTCTTCCGCGCTCAAGAATCGATCCGAAAAGGCTGGATTAGTGCACAACAGGGCAGCTATTGTCCCCCACAACAGCCGTTGTGGACCCCTGGGGAGGGAAAATCCGTACGGAAAACTACACATCGCAGCATCTCCCTTGTGGAACCAAGTTGTGAGTCGAGAAACGGTTCTAATTGTGTCGCAACATGGCAATTATGCCACACCACGACCATGCTTGCCCGCCTTGGACGCGTCAAGACGAGAAAAAGTTCCGCCCCGTGGAACATTTCTCGAAATCATGGTGGAGGTCGCCCGTATTGCGGCCAACCCGGCATGTGCGAGTTTGTGGGCTTCAATGCGCGCGATCCGCTTGGCATTATTGAAATCGATACGGCCCCCATTACAATGCTCACGGTCTACGACACGAAGGAGGACTCACCGTGCGACAACATTATGACACCATCGTCGTCGGATGCGGAGGCATTGGTAGCGCTGCGCTGTATCACCTCGCTCGGCGGGGACGCAAAGTGCTCGGCATTGATCGCTTTGGTCTGGCCCACGATCGCGGGAGTTCCCATGGCAGTACTCGCGTTATTCGGATGGCCTACTATGAACATCCTGACTATGTGCCTCTGTTGCAACGAGCGTACCAGCTTTGGGATGACCTGGAGATTGAAGCAGGCAATCGACTGTTTTTCCGCGTCGGCGTGATGCAAACGGGGGCTCCGGACGGCGAGGTCGTTCCCGGGATTTTGGAATCGGCTCGGCAGTACCAATTGCCTGTGGAACGCTTAACGCGTGAACAGTCATGCGACCGCTTCCCACTTTTCCAAGTGCCAGCTGGCTTCGAAGTCGTATATGAACAGAATGCCGGTTACCTTTTGGTCGAAGATTGCGTGCGAGCACATGGACAATTGGCCCAACGCCATGGGGCCGACTGGTTGAGCCCCTGTTCGGTGACGCAGATCGTATCCGAGGAACGTGCAGTCAAGGTAGTTTCGCAGGAGGGTGTCTTTACCTGCGACTCGCTCGTTGTGGCTGGTGGACCGTGGGCCACCGAACTATTGCGGGAATTCAAGTTACCATTGCAAGTCGTGCGCAAACCGTTGTATTGGTTCCCCACGCGTGACCAACGCTATGAGCCGAGCCGCTGCCCGATTTTTGTATTTGAAGTAGACCAAAAGTTCTTTTACGGATTCCCCCAACACGACAGTCGAGGAATTAAGATGGCGCAGCACTTTGGCGGTACGGTGATCGATGACCCAACCAATCTTGCCCGCGACGTCGACGCAAACGAGCAAGCAGAAATCACCGACTTCGCCGGCCGGTACTTGCACGGAATCGATTTCCCGTTTAGCGAACATGCTGTGTGCATGTATACAGTGACCCCGGACAAACACTTCATCGTCGATCGTCAGGCGACCGACCCCCGTATCGTGTTTGCCTGCGGCATGTCGGGGCATGGTTTCAAATTTGCCTCTGTAATCGGCGAAGTGTTATCAGAGCTATCGATTGACGGGGCCGCCAAGCTACCGATCGACTTCCTGCGACTGGATCGTTTTGCGAAGAACTAGCCGTACGTTCGACAACCGAACGAGCCAACAGCTCAGGTCGAGGCACCCCGCCGAGACCGACGGTGATTTTTACCCTTGAACTTTTCTGCCCGCCGCACGTAGAATAGCGTTATGAAACATTTCATGCGACAAATGGCTGTAGCGTCGCTGATCGTGGCAACCCTGCCACCATCTGGGTGGTGCTGCTCAATACTACCGCTGGGGTGCTTTTCCCCTGCGGCAGTAGATTCCCATCCAACCTGCTGTCATGGGGCACCAGCATCAAAATCCTCGTCCCATCGCTCGCATGACCCTTGCAATTCCAAGCATGGGTGTCGCTGTCAATGGCAAACAACACGCCCGGAAGAGCCTTCAGTGCGATCGCCGAATCGTGCCGACTTGGGAATGGCCGTACTGGAAAAGCCTTGTCCCGCCGCAGTCAGTTGTTGCCCACAGCGGACCGCAGGTTTTTTTTGGATCCCGCAACTCTCAGGGCATCGGTTGCATGTCTTAAAGTGTGTCTGGCGGTGTTGATACAAGAAACAAATTGAGGATCAATATCTCGTTTTCTTCTTGAATATCGACACTTCCAATAAGGCATTTAACCATGTTAAGAAATATACTTTTGAGCACGATGGCGGTTATGGGACTGGCTTGGGCTGGCACTGGCCAAGTCGACACGAATTGCTGCACAGCGAAACTCACTTGCTGTAATCCTGCCAGCGCATGTTGCGCAAGCGAGCGCCCCGAGTGTTGTCAGTTGGGACTTGAATGTTGCAATGCGGACGCGGCGTGCTGCAACGAAGCGGTTGTAGCTGACTGCTGCCGCACTGGTAAAGACTGCTGTAACACCGTGGAAAGTTGCTGCCGGACGGCCGACACAAGTTTGCCGACTGCCGCGGCTTGCTGCAAGAGCGGCAATTCCTAACCAGCTTGAGCTTGCATGGCTCTGGGGCGGAATCACGACCGAACCAGTATAGTTCTCCCTGAACTGATCGAAGGCCTCTTGGATCCGGCCATGCCGGACCAAGGGGCTTCCTATTTGTGCAGCTAGTACTGGATCAAGGCAAACAAATCGCGGGAACCGATACGGTTCGCTCCCCCCAACGCCACAAGTTCGATCAAAAACGCACAACTTACAACCGTGGCACCCACTTTTTCCACCAGTTGGCAACAGACTTCAACGGTCCCACCGGTGGCCAAAAGGTCATCCACGACAAGCACTTTTTGACCAGGCTTCACTCCATCGGTGTGCATTTCCAACGTGTCCGAACCGTACTCCAGGTCGTACGAAAGGCTGTGCGTTTCCGACGGGAGTTTCCCGGGCTTGCGCACAGGAACGAATCCAACGTTGAGTTCCAAGGCCAGGGGTGCAGCAAAGATAAACCCTCGCGCTTCCGCGGCCACGATCACATCGACTTCGTAATTTCGATAATGGTCGGCAAGTTGCCGAATCGAGGCCCGAAAGGCCGCCGGATCGGACAACAGAGGGGTAATATCGCGGAACAAGATCCCCGGCTTGGGAAAGTCCGGAATGTCTCGAATATACGACTTGAGATCCAACGCGGTCGTTGCCGGCATACCATAAACTCCTAAAACTCCTAGACAAAATCGCAGCGCGGCACAGCTACCGGCCGTGGCACAAATCGCTCGGCATTGTAGGCGATGCCGACCCTGTCGAACATCCGACGTCGGATGTTGCAGTGCCTATCTATTTGTGGCACCGAACCGACTACTTGTGGCGTCCAACTGAGCAAAAAATTGTCGTAGCGGCAATCGCACGACTGCGATGGGATGACCTTGCCGAGGCCACGCGATCGTTACTGACGCGGTCGCCCTGGCGGCCTTCTATTACGTCTTGCGGGACCGTCAGCGCCGCCCAGGTTGATCTTCGATTCAGGGTCCGTCATCCATTCGGGATGAGGTGGCGGGAAGTTATTGATGTAGTACTTGTCCGCGTCCCCCAGTTCTTCTTGCACCACCAGGCGTCCATCTTCAGTAATCACGAGCACTTCCCCGGGCGCGAGGAGTGGACTTCCCGACGTGGGCAACTTCTCGCCACCGCGAATATCAGCGATCTGAAGGGTCGTGCGGAATTCAACTTTATTGACCTTCACTAAGGTCATCGAACTGGGATCGAGCGCCCATACATCCAAGGGTTGACTACGACCGACAACTGCACCACGGGTAAGATTAAACTCAGCCGGAATCGATTTTCCGTCTTGTGCGTCGAACTTAAGTGCCATGACACTGGCACGCGGACCATCCTTCGATACCGATACACTGCCGGCAACCAATTGATAGTCGCCGCCTGAAAAAAGTGTCGGCGACGGATCGCTCCATGGACCCTCCACATAAAAGACGACAGGGACCTTCTCGGTGGCTTTCTTTTTGTCTTCACGCAGCCGATCGGTCACTTTGATTTCGAGATGCCTGGGGTCAGGCCCCCCAGCGATATCGGGATTATTCGGATCTAACAACACGAGCCGAGTACGGTATCGATAGGCAACGTTGGGCTGAACGCTGTAATCGAAGAAACGCAGCATGAGAAATTCGGGAATCTGTTCCAACGGTGTATCAACTAAGTCGGCACCGGATCCGCCGTAGGCACCGCTCATTCCCATCCCTGCGCGACCTGGACCGTCGTCGTCGCCAAATCCTCGCCTGCGCGACATTCTTCCCATTCCGGCTGGGCCATCCCGATCCATTCCTGGCCCCCCACCACCGATACCACCGTCCAATAGTTGGGGTCCGCCGGCTCCGGCATTCCATGCTGGGCCAACCGGTTTCCCTTCCTTTTCGGCAACTTCTCGATCCGCCCGCATTTGCTTCTCAATTTCCTCCTGCGCTACCGCTTCGGGCGTCGGGATCCGCGGATGTCGCGCCACTTTCTCCAACGTTTCGAACAGTAAATTAGGACAGGGGAACGTCAGTTCTGAATGAATTCGAGACTCGGGCACGAACGATGTTGTTGCCATTCCCCATGGCGTTTGCTTGGAAAACATTTGACTAACGTCAATTGGCTTCCATTCGCTCCATTTGCCATCCGGGCCCGATTCGGCCCGTTCCACGTAAAAACTGTAATAATTCGGAAAATCCCGCGAGGGATTAGGAAGTCCTTTTGTCCTCTTGAAAGTTTCCCTGTAGATACCAACTTGCTCACGAAAAGGAACGAGCCCAGTTAGGACTGCCATCCGAACCCCTTCGGTCGTCGCAGTTGAACCCATTCCGCCACCGCCCATCACTCCTCCGAGTCGCCGTAGAATCTCCTCGGGTAATCGCCGTTTGATGAGCTGGCCTTTCGCATCGTATTCTTCCGTCTGGACGCCTGGACCTGCGACGTCCCCTTCAAGGGCGTCGAGTTGAACAGCACCCCTTTTTTCCGGGTTTTTGTCGAGCGGTCCCGGGCCTATCCCGGTCATTTGATTGGCGGCAACGGCAGCAACGTAGTCGACACGCAAATCCTGGACAGCTAACAAAGTTGGATCGTTACGACGACGGTCTGGCACGAAATTAAGAGGATTTAGCGGCACAGTCATCCGGTAGTCGGCTTCGGCGAGATCGATACGAATATTTTGAGCGGCCTTTTCGCCAAATTTTTCCGTCTTCTGCGAACGCTCGGCTGAAACGGTCTGCCATTCGGATCTTTCAATAATTTCTTTTGTGGCGGCCGCGTCCTGCGAAAGTCTTTCCGGAACCCGTTGAGGTTCAATCCCCTTCTGGGAATAACTGGTGTAAATCAAGAAGAACATTCCCGCGGTGACGGCGACAAGACCAAACTTCTCGCCATGAAACGCCAGAAACGTTTTCAGCTGACCCACATTCATTTTAGACTTCATGGTCTCAACCCTCAGCTTAACGCGAATTCCTTGCCGCCCGTTACCGCCGCAGCAACTCGGCTGCGGATACCTGCACGACCGTTTTGTATTTGTTAGTTGCTAACGAGCCCGCTCGGGTTCGCTCCTGGCTGATCGTCGGCCCCCTGAATAACTTTTTCATTGGGCCGGTTGTAGATGTAAACGAGTCCAAAAACCTCAACGTAGTCGTCGAAGGGAAACGAACGTTGGCTCCGATCAAGCAGCAATTCGGCCGCCTCGTCCTCTTGATTCCCCGCTCCAGGATAACCACCTCCTCGCGGTGGGCCATCGCCGAAACCCCGTCGACGCCCACCACCGCCAAACCCTATACCTAGAGGACCATCCATATCATCCATGTCGCGTGAACCTGGCATCATGTCCGAAGAAGCGGCCGCCATCGATGACATTGTGCCCGATTTATCGGCTGCCGCAGCGGGAGCGGGAGGACGCGCAACACGTAACTGTTTTACCTCAAGCATCAACGGAGCATTTGCGCAGGCGACGAGAAGTTCCGGAATTTTTCGCGTGTCCATCTTGAAGCGCAAACGAACCGGCAATCGTTTAGCTACGCCCAACGCTGTCTTCTCGATTGTGGGATTGTTGACCGCTTCACGCACCTCCATGCCGTCTTCGATTGAAGCAAATTTTTCGTCAATGTAACGGTTCCCCAGCGGATCAACTGCGTTGAGAACGGTTCCAGTCCCGGGGACACCCGGGAAGTCGCCGTCGCCCAAACCACCCATGCCCGGCGCGCCATAGGGACTTAGTTCCGCCCCCAGCGAGTCTGCCTCGGCGTCGGCGCTTACTTCGTTGGGTCGAATCACCTCGACTTTGCCGGCGTTATCAAGCTTTACCGCCGACAGTCCCACACGCATAAAATCGATCTTCTTAATCGCGGCCAAATGCCGTTGATCGGCCCCGCCATTGGTCTCTTTCACAATATGCATCAGGCTGCTCAATACCCACAGGTTCTCTTGCGCCACATAGATGTCGAGAGTCTGTGGAACGATGGGGACTCCCTGTTTGTCCTTCCAAGTGAAATCCCCCACTAACCGCACTTGATCCTCGTGATTCCAGTCGACCACAGATACGTCTACTTCTTCCCCACTGACTGGCAACGCACTGTCGTCAGTTTCATCGATGATGGCTCTCCATTTTGCATCAGCAATTTGCGCCAGCCGCGGCAATTCTTCCTGGATAAAGCCCTGATAAGCTTCTCGCAAGAAACGCGGGATGTCCTGTTTCGGGTCTTTCTGAATATCGATTTGTTCCATCACCGGGTATTTGTGGACGTGTTTTAAGAACTCTGCCGTCATTTTTTCGGGCCACTTCAACAGCTGAGATTGGTGATCCCACTTTGTCTTCCAAGCTTGCAACACCCCTTTTTGGCGTGCCGCGATCAGTTCCTGCATGCCAACTTCAAATTTCGCATTCGGATGCGGGGATACTTGTTTAACCGGTTCCAACGATTTAAACATTCCGTCAATCGTAGTTCGGTTTGCTTTAAATTCGGCCTTCAGATTTCCGGCAGCTGAAAACCAAGTCCCTATGCCAAGCCCCAAAAGAAACACCGAAAGTATCCAAAAATGGACCTTCTTCATTTTCGCCAAAAACTTGCGGATTGCGTCCATCAAAGTATCCTTAGGAAGGCGGCAGTGCGCCAGTTTGATTCTCGCCGGCACCAAGCGGCTCGTCTCGTTCGCTCAACCGACGTGGGATCCACGCAAACTGAACTGTAAACGTGTACGTCAATACCCTAAAAGTTTGCGGGTTATCTTTGGCTTCTTTTGCATCAAGTTGCGCTGATGGGTTCCCCGGCTGAATCTGCGGCCTAGACGCAGCGCCCTGCCAATCCACGGGGGGAACGTAATTGGGATTGGCAATTCTCTTAAAGGTTGGTCCATCGTCAGCGGCAATCAACGGAAAGTAAATCCCCAATTGTTCCAGCGTAAACTCGCGAGACGGAACCGCTTTGTCGCCAGGGACGGGGAGGGTTATCTTGCGATCGGATCGAAGTTGGTAAAGGAGTGTATTGCGAGCATACTGGGGTCCCCTCTCCTCCGGACCCAGACTTTTGGCATCGTTGTGATAGTGAACGCACTTTAACTCGACAATCCATCCAGATCGGCCACCCAAGACGGCATCGTTAATCGCAACGGTGTCGTCGGCAGCTGTCTGCCCATCGGCTGCCGCGCCAGGGTCAGTTGGGACGCCATCTTCACTCGTGGCTGGGGCCACGGCTGCCGTTTCTACAGCAGCAGCCGTCGGGTCATCGGTAGCACCGGTCGGAACGCCATCCGTGGTTGCCGGTTCACTCGCTTCCTCGGCCGATAGACTCACGGAGGTTGCACGTCCCTGCATAAATCGCTTCTTGGCATCTTCCGTGAACCATTCCTTAACATCGGTCTTATATTCCATTTCGATATGCTCGATGTGGATCTCAGGTCGTTTCCCACTGGCAATCGGTAGGGGATCGACTGCCATTGGGTCCACTCCCTCCGGACGCGGCAGCGACTCGTTGATGACCTTCACCAATTCCAACATCAGGATCCGACCTTCTGCATTTCCTACAACTTGTTTGCCCAGCTGTTTGAGCATTTCCAATTGATTCTTTTGGTCTTCATCTTTTTTCTGCAGCGTCGTGCTCAAAGTCACCGTCTGTTTCGCCTGGGAATTTGCCTGAGAATAATGCGTCGTTTGTGATTCCGACCAGCGACTCAAGTGGAACATATAATTGAACGAAAGTGCCGCGAGCGTGGCTGCGACGGCGGCTAGCGCCCAAGGTTTTTTCCGACGAATGATGCGGGCCACCACCAATTCTCGAGGTACGAGATTGGTCGACATTTTGCCCAGTCCTAACCCTTGCAGCACTAGGCCATAACAGACAGAAAATGCTGCAATATTATCCTCGAAGGCGGGAGCCGCGGTGACCTCGGAGCCTTGTAGATGTTCGTAGGAATTCACACGATCTACGGGAACTCCCAAGTTCTTGGCCAGATACTGCTGCAAGCCAGGCAGTTTGATCGTATTCCCCAAGGCCACCACACGCGAAATAGTGGCTGACCGCTCAATCGTGCGGAAAAACGCCATGCTGCGTTGCACTTCCGTCACCAAGTCGCTAAACACCGATCGCATCGCTTGAAAAATCTCTTTGGCGTTCTCTGCTTCCCGTGAATTGCGTTTGAGTTGCTCAGCGTTCGCAAATGTAAGCTTCATCTCCTTCGTCAATTGTTTGGTAAAGTGGTTACCACCTAACGGTATGCTTCGGTTCCAAATGCGGTAACCATTTGTGAGCACCAAGTCGGTTGCTTCCGTCCCTATCGATAAGACAACGACCCACGGCAACGGAGTCTGCGGATCGTATTCTTCCGGCGGCGGGACATCCGTAAGGACACCGTACGTGACCGCGTTGTAAATGCAAATCGGCATTAGCTGAACAATGTCGAGTTCAACGCCCAGATCGTCGAGCGGTCGAATTGCGCGAAACACGTGCTCGCGTTTCATCGCGAAAAGGCCGATTTCCGTCTCTTGAGCGTCGGATTTGAGGCTACCCGGAACCTGCTGGTACGACCATATAACATCGTTCAGGTCAAACGGAATTTGCTGCTTGGCTTCGTATTTGACAATGTCCGGAATCTTGGATTTTTCGACGGGCGGCAATTTAATGAATCGAGCGAGGCCGCTTTGGCCTGACACCGCTATCGCCACCTTGTCGCCGCGGACCGAATTGCGGGACAGAAACTCCTTCAGCGCGTCACGAACGAGGGCATCCGGATCGGCATCGGGCTGGCTCAGGATCTGCGGATATTCGATAAAATCGAAAGCTTCGGCACGGACCGTTTTGCCGTCACTTTCAAGCGAACAGCGCAGTGCCTTCAATCCGGACTGGCCAATGTCGATTCCCCAAACCGCGTTGCCTCGAGCCATCGGGCGATTCCTCTATTCGCAAGCGTCAGCGTCCACCACTCCAATCAAGGACGGCTTCACTAACGATCACGTCCGGCACACGAAGTGCCACCGGCAGTAACGAATGAAAATTGGTCAAAGATGAGATCAAATCGTCGCCGTGACGAGGTATGAATCCTCATTTCGGCGTCGTCGAGCCGGCTCATGTCATCCGTTAACGGCGTGAGACGTCTCCGTTCCATTAGATAGTCTATCGGTGGCGACCTCCCTTTGTCAACAAATCTACCCCTAGGGCGACCGCTCCGGTGGGCGGGGACCTGCCCGCCTGGGCGCCTGTACGGCCTTTCCGGTCATGAAAACGCCTGGTTCCTGAGTGGAATCGACGAACGGTCCCTGGTTCAGCTATCCTGAACCGCTCCGTTGTGACCGGCTTACCCCGCTGGAAGGCGCTAAATGTTGAATGGCTCAATGGCAATTGCAGTTCCTTGCCATGGTTGGGAAGACTTTCCGTCCCACTACCGCGGCCCAGAAGCCACGCAAATTTTGACGAGCTGGACTGCCGTTTGGCATCCCAGGCTCTTGGCGTTTGCCGGGGCCTTGCCAATCTGGCGACATTTTTCCAGTCGCAGCGAGCCTGCGCCCAGTGTGCTTGTCGTCCCCCAGGTCGCCGACGTGCCGAGAAATTCAATTGCCAACGACGGACCTCAAGTGTTCTTCCTGGGTGACAATCCGATTCGAAGCGAGATCGTCTCGAGCCTGTGCGACACTTTGGAAATTCCGAACTGCGACATTCCCGACGAGCTGGTCGCCGCATTTCATGCTTTGGGATATGTCACGCTACAAGTCCAGTTAATGACGCGTCAGATGCGCCATTCCTGCTCGCTCGACGAAGAGCGTTTCGCGGCCACAACCCTGGCAGCGGCTCACGCAGCCTTGCGCGGTGATGCAGAGCAGGCCCGGTCCAACATTCAAGCCGGATTTGATCAACTTGCACAGGAGAGAGACCACTACTACGCGGTCGATGTGTTCCTACTGGAAATCATTCTCGCTACACCATCAACTACCGGACGACACTTCATGGCAAGTCTGCTCGATGGCGGACTTGCTAAGAATCTCATGTTGACCGGGGAAACGTTGAACCGATTATCCCAAACTGACCAAGATTCGCTGTCGATGCTGCGACAGCAGATGGAACACGGGCAATTGGGAATTGTGGGGGGCGAACCGTTCGAGGCGAGACTGCCCCTCCTGCCGGCCGACGAAATTGTCGCACACTTCCGGGCGGGAGCCGAACAGTTTCGCGATATGATCGGAGAAGCGCCCCAAGTCTTTGGACGTCGCACGTTTGGATTGTGTGCCACTTTGCCGGAGCTTTTGAAACGGTGCGGCTACCGAGGTGCTATCCATTTCACGTTAGACGGTGGAAAATTCCCCCACGCGAACCAGGTGAAGACCACCTGGCAAGGTACCTCGGGCGCCACAATCGAAGCGATTGGACGCCTTCCCGCCGATGCCGCAGCGCCGGAAACTTTCTTGTATTTGGCGACCCAGTTAAGTCAATCGATGGACAGCGATCATGTGGCCACCGCGTTGTTGGCCTACTGGCCTGGACAACAGAATCCTTGGCTTCAAGACCTACGAAAAGCGACTGAAATCCATCCGGTTCTGGGACGCTTTGTCACCGTCAACGAGTACTTGGAACGTTCGAGCTACATGGGGCACTACGATCGTCATACGGCCGATGACTACCGAAGTCCCTATCTGGCGCAAGACATCGCTTCGCAACAAACACGTCCCATCACCATCACGGTACCAATCTGGGAACAGTGGCGCCAGCGGATGGCAGACCAACATCTGATGGCCCTAACGAGCTTCGTCGCCGGTAAAGCGGCTCATTCGCAGCAGAATCTCCCATCATCGGAAGTATTACCTGCGTTTTCAATGGCAATTGCTAGTCCCCGCCATCAAGCCATCGAAGCGGGTTGGCTCGCCGTCAACCCCTTTGCGCTACCGCGTCGGACACTCGTGGAACTTCCCGGGTTTCAGGGACCGTCGTTATTGGAGGACTATGTTGTTGCCAGCGGTCGCCAGTCCGATCGTTTTTATGCAGTTGTCGATGTCCCACCATGTGGATTCGCTTGGTTGCCCACGACGAACCACCAAGTATTGTCCGAAGATCAACCTACGCCCCCGAATGTGGCCGACGGTTACACTCTGCGGAACGAATTCATGCAACTCACCATCGACTCGAAGACCGGTGGATTCAGCTCATTGCGAGACTACCAACATCGTGACAATTTGTTGTCCCAACAATTGGCCAGTCGACAACGAGTCAGCGACGGCGCCGCGAATTCGTCGGAATCTCCCGCCGATCCATTCAAGTACTCGCGTATGGTCGCCGAAAGTGTGCGCATTACGTGTACCGGACCCGTTTGGGGGAGTATCGAATCGCAAGGCCACCTAGTCGATGACCGCGAAAAAACGACTTGCCGGTTTCGGCAACGTGTAACCTTGTGGCGAGGCAGTCGAACGGCATGGTTTGATATTGAACTGACTCCAGTCGACTTTTTTGAGTTAGAGACGTCCGATTTTCCTGGGGAGAATTACATCGCCTTCCGCCTAGCCTGGAAGGATGCCGGTGCGGTCATTCATCGCGACCTGCACATGACGCGTCAACCATCCGCGACGTCACGAATTGAAGCGCCAGGCTACGTCGATCTGCAATGCGGCAAGCGGCGTGCTACGTTATTGTGCGGCGGAATTCCTTACCATCGACTGTCGGGCGATCGAATGCTCGATACCCTTCTGATGACTGGCCGCGAACAGACCCGCCAATTCCGCTTGGGAATTTCAATGGAATCTGCCTATCCCTGGCAAGAGTATCTCTCCGGCCCGGAAGGCAATCCGTTTTCCGACCCGACAACGTCCTACCTCACCGGTAGCTTTGTGCCCAATGGCCACCCGCGGGGCTGGCTCTTGCATGTCGACGCACGCAATATTTGGCTGTCCGGTCTGACGCCGATCATCGGCCCTTTAGAAGATTGTGTCGGGTTTCGGGCACGTCTACTGGAAACGGAGGGACGTGCCGCCACAGCGAGAATTAGTGCGTTCCGCTCGATCAAAGAAGCACGCATTCTGGACTTAGCTGGCAATTGCGAATGTGCCGCTCGCATTGAAGACGGTGTGATCGTCACCAACTTGGGATCCAACGAATGGATGGAGGTGGAAGCGTATTGGACGTAATTGTTGTGACGATTGATGGTCCCGCCGGTGCCGGCAAATCGACCGTGGCACGAGAACTTGCCCGACGATTGGGCTTCCAATTCCTCGATACGGGCGCTATGTACCGCGCAGTGGCGCTGGCGGCGATCCGTGCAAAGATTGACATTCGGTCCGCCGACTTGCTGAGCAACCTGGTTTCACAGCTCGATGTACGTTTGAACGAAGACCAGGTATTTTTGAACGGCGAGAACGTGACATCGTTGATTCGCACGTGGGAAGTCACCAACATCGTATCCTTGGTGGCCGACAATCAAGATGTTCGCAATCGACTTGTCGAGTGGCAACGCGCTGCCGTTCAGCATCTCCCTACCATTACGGAAGGGCGCGACCAAGGAACCGTGGTATTTCCGCAGGCTCGATGTAAATTCTTCCTCACCGCATCTGCCACAGAACGAGCCAAGCGGCGTTGGAGCGATCTCCAGGAACGAGGTCAAGACTACAACTTCGAAGAAGTCCTGACCCATCAAGAACTGCGGGACGAACGTGACCGAACTCGCCCGTTCGGTTCCCTCATACCAGCGACAGATGCGATTCACATCGATACCGATGGATTGGAAATAATACAAGTCGTAGAGATACTTGAATCATGGATTCGTAAGTCAGTGTCGGAGCCACATTGACCAACCACACGGAGATTCTTGCATGTCAAATCCTGCGACCGCCCCGTCCGCGACTAAGCTATTCGTGTTGGATACCAACGTCATTCTGCACGACAGTACCTGTCTTCGCGGGTTTGCTGAGCACGATGTGGTACTGCCGATTACCGTCCTGGAGGAACTTGATCAATTTAAACGGGGCAAAGAAGACATCCACTTCCAGGCAAGAGCATTCTTGCGACAGATCGACCAACTCACCGGTTCACTCGTCTCGCCTCAGGGGGCACCTCGTGGGCCCGAGCTAGGCAATATCCGTGTCGTTTTATCCGGACCCTTTGAGCAAGAACTCAAAGAAGCTTTTTTTGCCGATACACCCGACCACCGCATCCTCAACGTCGCCTTGCGTCTGCGGTCGCAAGAACCTCATCGAACCGTAATCCTGGTGACCAAAGATACCAACCTTCGCATGAAGGCCAAATCGTTGGGACTTCCGGCTGAAGACTACACTTCCGACAAAGTCGAGAGTTTTGATAAACTCTACAATGGAAAACGAATTCAAGAAAACATGCCCGGTGATTGGATTGAACACTTTTACCAAGGACCTGGATTAGTTCCTGCGCTGGATGTAGATGTCGATCCAGCGCCCATTGCAAACGAAAATTTTATTTTTCGCAATGGATCGAGGTCGGTACTGGCAACGTTTCGCAGCGATAGCCAAGCCTTTCAGCGAATTGAGCGTGGGACGGCCTACGGAATCAATCCTCGCAACGCGGAACAATCGTTCGCACTAGCAGCCTTGTTGAACCGCGAGATATCGCTGGTTACGCTGCTGGGCAAGGCGGGCACAGGAAAAACGCTCCTGGCGCTTGCTGCTGCACTTGAAACTCGATCGAACTACCGACAGATTATGCTGGCTCGCCCCGTCGTACCGCTCAGTAATCGCGACTTGGGATTTCTGCCCGGAGATATTTCCGCCAAACTTGATCCGTACATGCAGCCCTTGTATGACAACCTCGCCGTAATCCGCCACCAATTTCCCGATCACGATGCTGCCGCGCAACGGATTGCCGACATGCTGCAATCCGAGAAACTAGTCATTACTCCACTGGCTTACATTCGCGGACGCAGCCTACAGCGAATGTATATGATCATCGACGAGGCGCAAAACCTAACTCCGCATGAAATCAAAACCATTATTACTCGTGCTGGCGAAGGTACCAAGATTGTCTTCACCGGCGATATCCACCAGATTGATCACCCGTATCTCGACTCACTTTCCAATGGATTGAGTTACTTGATCAATCGAATGACAGGTCAATCTATTTACGCTCATATTACGCTGGACAAAGGTGAGCGGTCGAATCTCGCTGACTTGGCGAGTGACTTGCTTTAGCACAGCCTCGCTTCCGTTCCATGGCCGCCGCTGCATCCAGGAATATCTTGCCGGTATGTTTCGCGCACTTCGATAAATTAACTAAGACGATGCATGGGGACTTCTTGATGTCGCGCCAATCACTCTCTTCCTCTGGTGTTCCAGTGGCTACTCTCCACCGGGGATTTTCCGAATTTCTTGCTTTAGCGTTTTGGTTGTCCATCCAATGTTTCGGCTTTGGAGCGCCCCCGCAAGTACTCGTCGACGGACTTCGACTAGACAAGATCGCCACCGAACCCGACGTCATGACACCGATTGGCCTTACTTGCCTGGAGAATGACGTGGTCGTGGTCAATTCTCACACCCATCAGCGGTCCAACGATTACGTTGGCCCAGCCAGCGACGAGATAAGGAGACTGCGCGATTCCGATGGTGACGGACACTATGACCAGTGGTCCACGATTGCCACTGGACTCCACCAGACCATGAATGTCTTGGCCGCACCGAAAGGAGGTCTCTACATTGTCACACGTCGTGACGTCCACTTGTTGCAACACGAGGACCTCCAAAAACCGCCCTGGGATGCAAGTCGATCCGATCGAGTGATTGTTCGGCTAGAATCGCCGGGCGACTATCCGCATAACGGCTTGAGTGGCATCACGTTGACGCACGACGATCGGCTTCTGCTGGGACTTGGCGAAAATCTGGGGGCCGAATACCGCCTCATCGGGGCCGATGGCTCGCAGATTTCGGACCGCGGAGGTTGTGGCACCATTTTTGTCGGCACGCCCGAAGGCAAAAATATCCAACGCTATGCCACCGGATTCTGGAATCCATTTAGTATCTGCGAAGCGTTCGGAAAATTGTTTACCGTCGATAACGATCCCGATGCAAGTCCCCCATGCCGTTTGATACATGTCGTCGAGTCGGGCGATTACGGCCACCGCTGGGAATATGGTCGAGCTGGAATTCACCCACTGCAAGCTTGGGATGGCGAGTTACCGGGGACCTTACCCATGGTCTGCGGTACCAGCGAAGCGCCAACCGCTGTTTTGATGCATCGAGGGTATCTCTGGGTAACAAGCTGGGGCGAACACTGTATCGAACGATACGAACTCTATCAACGCGGCGGTTCGTTCGGCGCGAAACGCCAAGTCGTGGTGCAGGGCGACCACACGTTTCGGCCAACAGGCATGACGATCGGCTCTGACGGATCGCTGTACTTCGGTGACTGGGTCAGCCAGAGTTATCCGGTGCACGGACAAGGGAAAATATGGCGACTCGGCGTGGAAGATGCGGAACTCCCCATGCCGACCACGGTCGCGCTGGCTCCTATTGACGCTAAAAACTCCCAGGACCGTGATAAAGATCGATCCGATCTTATTGCCCCCGACTCTTTGCGGCACAACGACCCATTCGTACGACAACAGGGCGTAGCGGCCTGCTCGAAGTTACTCCCCAACCAGACGCCATCGCCGCCAGACTTGCTCAACCCGTCAGTGCGTTTAGCGATGCTACAAGCACGGCGTTGGACACGGCGACCGATCGCGATCGCCGACCTTCGGCAAGCGTTGCGGGACAGCGACGCCAACGTTCGACTCTATGCGGTACGTTGGATTGCCGATGAGCAAATCAGTGAACTACAACCGGACGTAACACAGTTACTGGACGGTGAGATCCCAAACGAACGTTACTACTTGACAGTTCTCGGTGCGATCGATTGGCTTGGCGGAAGTAAGGAGCCACGTAATAGCCAAATCAACGACGCCTTACTCCGACGAGAGTTGGCCAACCCGCGACGCTCCGCTACTCTGCGCGCAATCGCACTACGCACAATTTCGCCCCACCACCCATGGCTGACGATCGACGTTCTGACCAGCTATCTCCGGTCGCCCGACCCTGGCCTTCGTCTGGAAGCGGTCCGAACCTTGGCCTACGAACCGTCCCCGGAACGGCTTGCACTATTGGCCGAATTCGCGCAAGAGCCAACCAAACACGATCCGATTTTGCAATCGAACGCGATGGTCGGACTTTCCTCTGCGATCGGTCAATACCGAGATCTGCTAGTAACACTCAGTTCCAGTCCTGACCCGACCGTGCAACAAACCGCCGTCCGAATCTTGCGTTTGACGCGGCCAACATACGATGTGTCCCCGTCGAATAACGCGACGAACGAATTCCATGATTTGGCTGCGCGCGTCTTTTCGCAGCCAGGCGATGCCGTTGTGGGGTCGCAACTATTCATGATGTCCGTGGCAACTCGCTGTATCCACTGCCATCAACACCGAGGTCGTGGAGGAAAAATCGGGCCCGATCTAACACATGTCGGGACTAGCCAGTCGAAGGAGCGAATTCTAGAATCGATCCTTCAGCCGTCAAAAGAAGTAGCGCCACGCTACCAGGCATGGGTCCTGCAAACCTCCGACGGCCGCACGCTGACCGGACTTCGTCTGGCTCGCGGTGGTGATAACGGCGAAGAGGCCTACGTCGACACGCAAGGCAAACAATTCATGATCCCTAGCCAACAGATCGAACTGCGAAAACCTGCCAGCGTTTCCATCATGCCAGACGGACTCCATCGCCAGCTGGACGTGTCCGACCTGCGAGACATCGTTGCCTTTCTCACTGCGGAATAAGATACGATGCCTTGCCTAACTTCGCACTCGCCTATTCCTGGCTACTTGGGTCCTGGCTACTTGGGTCCTGGCCAATTGGGGCAGACCTGACAACTCCTGCCAGTACCAATCCATCTTTCGTGACGTTGCATTTCTGTATTTCGATCAGCTTCCCCTGGTGTGAGACCGGAAAAAAAATGCGGGCCGTGACTACCTCGCTGTCGTCACTCGTTTGCATGCGTAGTCCCGCGTCGTTCGCCAGTAGCATGATGCGCCACAATACTTTTCGCAAGGGAACCGGCACCCATCCGGCACGCGCATTCCGCAGGTAGATTCCTAGCTGGTTCAACTCAGCGACAGCGAATGGTTCCATTTCGAGTGAAACCACGGATCGAATTGATTTCGAATTGTATTCACAGGCCAGCGTCGCGTGCCCGTCGCGCAAGTAGATCCGAGGGTTTGCCATCGAGCCCGGTATCGCATAAGAAGGTTGGCTCGGCAAGTTCTGTTGGATCCACGCCTGCATTTGGGGTTGTGTCAGGGTCATCTGCCAAGCGTGTTCTTGCGGAGAGGGCGTCTCCGGCGCGTCGGTTGTGGCATCGATTGCTTTCAACTGCTGGTTGATCGCAGCGATGGCGACCTGCTGTTCGTCCGACGTCAATTGGGGCACGTGCGATATGCTTGCCGGCGTGCTCCACAATGCTATCGATAACCCCGCGCACAGGAAACCGACACCGACCAACAAGACCAGCAATACGCCAGCCCAGAAGCGGAGCGACCGGCGCGCAATTTTTGTAACTACCGGCGTAGCAGGCCCATCAGAATTGACACTTTTCGCATCGAATGCCATCGCAATCATTGCCCCCTGAAAAGCAGGTTTACGTCGCTGGCGTCGGTTGGGTTCATCGGAAGACCCGCCGATGCGACCGTTGCTGCGATATGCTGTTTCCACCGGCAGGATAGCCAAGTTGCCTGTAAATCGATAGTATCAGGGTTTCGTAGATAGCGGAGCAAGCACTATTCATGTCGGGATTCGTACTCGAATGGCAGCGACAGTCCGACCGCCACACCTACACGGTGGCCTGGCAATGCGGAGACGGGCAACGCACCTTACTGGAGGCAAGTCACGTCGCCAAGGCCGACATGGATGGTGAACCATGGCCGACAAATCCACCCTTGCAACAAGTACATCATGTCAACGAAAAATTGACGCTCGCCGTCGGAATGGCTGGCAAAAACCACTGGTCGCTGAGTATTGAGGTATCTGCCAATTGCATCATCTTTGATGCAGCGTGCCGAGTACACGCACCGGTTCAATTGGGTACTGTTTACGACGCAATTGAACCATCATTCCGTTGGAACTCCGACGGCCTCGACCTGGTGGCCCGAGATGGTTCAAATCTCTTCCGACTGAAATCAGATACGAATTCGTGGGCGGCAGTCGGCAGCCATCTACTACTACATGTCCCCGCCGACACCTCTGAATCGTTACCAACGACAATTCGATGGAAATACTCAATCCAGTCCACCCCTTGTGCCGCTGGATAGGGATCTACACTACAATCTCAGAAGCAGCACCGCCACGTCCATTGGCGTGGTGCAATGTTGAGCAGTAACGGCCCGTCGAGTCATTTCCGTAAAGGAATTCGCCCATGTTTCGAACACTCATCCTTGGAATCACATCTGCCGCGTTAGCAATCTTTTTCGTGGGCTGTGGCTCGTCAAGTTCCACCCCGAATGGAGCGCAGTCAAGTCCAGGGGAAACTCGGCAGGTTGTCCTGCGAGTACCTACAATGCATTGTCCTCACGGGTGTTTCCCCTCGGTCAAAGAGACACTTGCAGCGATGGACGGCGTCCAGTCGGTTTCGCTCGTGCCCCAAGCCGAGGAGGGAAAGATCGATGATCCTCGGGTCGCGGTAACCTATTCTGGCGAATTCAATCGCGAGGGAGCCGTACAGGCACTGGCGACCGCCAGCTTTCCCGACGCAACGATTGACACGAATTAGTGGCCAGATACTGCGATGCCAAAGTGGGACGCTGGATCAGCGAAGATTCGATCGTCTTTGACGTCGTCATCGGTTATCGGAGTTCGACCCGGTAGATGCAGCCCAGCGCACAAAACCTCAGTCGCAGATCCACAAACGTAGCTGGAAAGTGGGCACACCAACATGTGTTGGTCTCCGCCGCAACGCGGCTCAAGTCAATAGCCAGGGGCGTGAGCCCCTGGAGCAAGTCACCTCCATGCATTCCAGCCGCAACGCGGCGACAGTTTATTCCGGAGGTTCCGATGCCACAATTATTCGGAAGCTGAGGATTCATAACGTATCCCACACCAGCAATCGAGTGCTTGGCATTTCCGACAACATCCAACTGCGACTCTTCGAATACATGCGACGTAAACATTTCAGGAGCACTTCATGGCCATGCTCAAATTGCACGAGTTGGAATTCGACGAGCGTTACGTATGGGATTGAGGCAAAATGCACGTAACTTTTGCCCCGTTGGGGCTTTGATGCGTGGAGGTACCCGTTCCCAGGGGCTCACGCCCCTGGCTATTGACTTAAGTCCCTTTGGGACGAAGAGCAATGAGTCTCTGGCTGCGCCAGGGTCAGATCCGTTTTCCGTTATCAAGCGACAGAAAGTCGTTTGAGTCGCACCCAATCCGGAAGACTGGAACAACAACGAATGCATGAACGTGCAGCGATTACGCGCGGCAGGATGTACAGATCGAGCCCGTCCACTCAGGCAACACGCGCGATGCACCCAACGAAACCGACGAGTCTTAGGAAATACCAAGCACTTTTATGCGTTTCGCGGGGGATTTCGCTCAAGACAATCATCCGGATTTGGTCCTCTCCCTCAACTGCAACGATTTTGGTCGCACGTAACTGAAGATAATTCAATTGCACCGCATTGCCATCCAAGCGCGGACGGTCATTGGCTGGGCGAATAGCAAATGGGGTTGGTCAATCAATTCCAGATTCAAAGGTTTGCACATAGTGTTTTGCCGCAATGTGGCGGTTGCTCGTGATAATGTCCATGGATCATGATCGATCTCGCCGCGATAGAGATTGCCTTTGCGGTCGGCGCTGTAAAGGCAATAACGCGCCGTCAACCAATGTTCCAGCGTCCCTGGCTGAGCATAAAACGTTTCGCCGCTTGGCTGATAGCTTGCGTCGAACTTCGCTGGCGGCTCACCTCGATGCGTTCTGTCGCTCTGGTAATTAATCGTCAACGCATCGTTCCGCACAAGAGACATCGTCGCGTCCATGTAGGGCAAGTTGAACGTTGCTCTTGCGAGACGCACGGCAATTCGGCTGGCGGCATCAAGTGAGTAAAACCAAACACCAGGTTTATCTTGATAAGTGACGTAAGTGCGAACATTCAGCTCCAAGAAACGACTTATCCTGGGGAGCGTAGGCAAACACCGGGGTGCCACGCTGGACATCAAGAATGGAACGACGCCGATCCAAGCTTTCCCCTCCCTTGTGTCGAGCGTCAGTCCCTCTGGCAACAAAGCAGCAAGATACTTGGGATCAACCGACCAATGTGCGAACAGCAATTCCGACCATGTCATCCGCATCACCCACGGATGTTTCGGTAGTGGCCAAGTTCGATCAGTGCTCATCGTCATATAAATTCCTCAGTGCCGATTCTAGCGTCACATACTGAAAAACAAAACCGCTTGTGGTAACCCGCGTTGACACAACATAACGTCCGTACCACGCTAACCCAGGATCAGTTCGCAGGACTAACGCGAACTATTCCACGTCGTTCTGAAGGCCTTGAGTACACGCGATATTCGCAGAATCCTTGCGGTGGCAATCGATACATGACGTACCTTCTATCAGAAGGTCCGATGACGCTGCCGCAGGTAGGGCAAGAACTGTTAAAAGTTGAACGCATAGGCACAACCTCACCGCCACAAGTCTCCCACTCACTACGATTCGCTCGACGGCGTCCTAACCGTATCGCTCGTTCCGCAAGCCGAAGACGGAAAGATCAATGATCGCCGTGTCGAGGTAACCTATTCTGGCGACTTCAACGCGGAGGGAGCCGTGCAAGCGTTGGAAACTGCCAGCTTTCCAAACGCAGAGATTGACACCCATTAGGGGCCAAAGCAGCCAACGTCGAACGACCGGCAGGCTCAGTTGTCCGGATTACGAGATTCGAACTGCAGAGTCTTTCGCAAGGATGAATTCATATTCAATTCGATCCGCTTGGGGATTTTGTCTCGCGCGGCAATATTCTCGTAAATGCGGATTGCGTTTGCATGTTGTTGTCCCTGTAGGGCCACCGGGAGGGACGACAACAGTAGAAACTCGTCTGGTGACTCGATCAGCAGTTTTTTAAGCAATACGTGATGCGGCGGCTCTGAGTTGTTCCGATAACCAAAGTCATCGACGACGATGAATCGAACGGGAGCTGAGTTTATGAAATCGCGCAATTGCTCGGGCGTTGAGAACCGGTTTTCATACCTCCTTTCCGACCAGTCCGTAGTCGCCAATACTTTACTGGCCCGTAATACGAACTCTGACCGATCCCTGTCTCGCAGCAACCGCTCAGCGACAAAAGCACCTTCTCCAGCAGAATTCGAACTAATGAGCGTGACTCGTCCCAGTTGTGGATCTCCCAGACTCTCAGCAGCGGATGCGTATCCATTCACCGGCAGATGAACACGGCCAGGAGCCGTCACTACGGTCAGCACCGCCAGAAAACCGACACCGGTCCAAGCGATGGCGTTCCGACCCGGTACCAAGCTGATTAATGTTTCCAATCCGCGGGCGTAGATAATCATCAGCCCCATCAGAAATGGAAAGAAATATCTTCGTGATGAGTCTATCGGCGCCGCGAACAGAAAAAGGATCGTGCCGCAGCAAAGTGCGATCGCAGCGGCAAAATCGAACCGGCCGGCGTCACAATCGGTTGTCTGGCGACGCTTGGTTACGAAATGCGATAGGCATCCTACCACCGCTACGGCAACGACCCATCCCGAGGTTGCCGACAGCCACGCGTCCGAAGCATGATAGCGACGGCCCGCGCGGACCGATTCGCCAATCATCTGGCCCAGATTGCCGTGCGTGTGGAGCCCCATACCAAGATCCCAAGTCCAGAGATAATAGGGAGCTGTCAAAATGCCGATTGCCGCGCCAGCAACCCAAAACCGCCAGTTCTTTAGAACACGGAACTGCCCACTGACCAACACACAGACCGGCACAAAACCGGCAAGGGCTATAGCCGATGGTTTCGTGAGAATTGATAAACTGCTCCAAAATACGAAAGATGCCGCAGACTTGCCCTTGGGCGCCTCTAAAAAATCGCTAAACGCATACGCTGATAAGAGCATGCCAAGGCAGGTCACCATGTCCGACATGATCAGAAAGTGATGGCTGAGCACCAACGGTTGGACGAGAAACACAGACACGGTTACCAACGCAATGGGTTTTCCGTGGTGACGCGATAAGCGACGGTAGAGACACCAAGCAATTCCCACTGAAATTAGGCCGACGAGAAGAGCTGCGTTCGTCTTCGACACACCCACGAGCGAATACCAAATCCCCTGGACAGCATAGAAACCCGGCGGCCAATGTCCGATGGCAACCTTGGGATAGTGCAGATAGTACTCCTCCGCGAACTCCATCGGTGGCGAGCCAAGTGCCGTAAGCAAGTAATCACGGACCATCACGCCCGATACAAAATGAGCCGCCTCATCGGGATCGGTGGCTAGGTCTCTACTGTAAGCGCCTAACCAATACTGAATCGTAAGCACGACGCTGATGCACAGCACTAACTCTGGCCCCCAGCTTGGTATCGAGATCCAGCGCATCCACGAAACGTTTTGATTCGTGGCGACGGTCGGCTTCATATTTAGTTCTCTTGGATTGTTTTGGCGAGTCGCCCGCAATTTCGGTCGGACAACATGTCACAAAGGACGCCATCTCGGGACATCCCCAAAGCGCCAAGCGATTGCCGCGGAGACGCCGAGCACAAGGCACAAGCCTAACGCTTTCGCGGCCAGAGACGCAGGTGTCGAAACCGTGAGCACCACCGTTCCAGCCGTAACCAGCCCGACGCGCAACAGGGCGGAAATCGGTAGTCGGATGCCGTGACGGTTCGACAACACCGGCCATGCGATCATCAGCGATATAGCCAGACCCAATGTAGTAGCAAGCGCTGCGCCAGTGGCGTCCCAGCTGGGAATCAGGAAAGCGTATCCAAAGTAGGCAGCTGGAACACCAATCCAAGTGATGAGACAGGCGGTGCTCGAGCGTCCGGCCCCGGCAATCAAGCCGGTCGCCAACACGAGTGCCATCCGGCACAGACCGGCGACAAGCATGATGCCGATCAAAGGGCCCGCCTCCGCATAATCCGGACCGAACATCGCTACCGCCCATATCGAACCGGCAAATGCCACCGCAAGCGTCGGTGGTATCAGCCAAAGCACGGCACGGACTACGCGCACTCCCAATTGCGCAATCTGATCGGATTGGCCCTGACTGCGATAGCGCACCACAAGTGACAAGATCGCAGGAAGCAATGCTGCCCCCGCCAGGCCGGGAATGACAGATACCTGCGAAGCCACTGCAAAATTACCTACCGCTACGCTCTGGGGTGCGAGCACCTGGAGCAGCACCAGATCGCTCCCTTCGGTCACGCGAATCGCCATGACCGAGCCAAAGAGCGGAAGAAGTTCGCGCCAGACCCACTCACGGTCCAGCTGGGTTGAGCCGCCGCGCCGCCAGACGGGCAGGGGACAAACCACCCAGGAAAGGATCAGCTCGACGCCGGAAGACAGGATGACGCCCACTAGCGCACCAGTGACGCCGCCCCCCAGGCCAACCAAAATCAGGACCAGCGCCAGGCGTGTCAACCAATACGCTCCAGAAACCATCGCGCGCTGCGTGAAATATTCCAGGCCGGAATGTACCGACTGATAACACTTGGCAGTGACAAACAACGGAATCTCGATCGCCATCAGACGCAACCAACCGCCCATCGCTGGGTCGCCCATCGCGCGTCCCAGCGGCGCAGCCAACAAATAAAGTAGCAACATAGCCAGCAGGCCAATGACCACGGCGAGACGGATAAGAGCAACTCCAGCCCCCGTCGGGTCGTCCGCACTAGCGACGAGTTTGGTGGCCGCACGGTTCAGCAGGGCGCTTGCTGACCAGTCAATCCAGACTAGGATGGCCATCACTGTCGCATACTGTGCGTAATGCGTAGGGCCCAGTGCCCGCGTGAGGTATGCAAGCAATGCTACCCCAACGCCGAGCATCAACCCCTGCGCGACGATTAGCCACGCAGAACCGTTCAGCGCTGCTCGCCGTCTCGCCGAATCGGAAAATACCTCAGAAGCCGCGGTTGAGTGCATGCGTTAGACAGTCGTCGTTTCGGTAAATGAATCCGTCGCTGCCATGGCGCGCAGTTCGTCCGGCTCGGGAAGCGCATCACCAACAGCAAAAAAACGTTCTCGATGAAATTCCAGGTCAAAGGCCGCTACGTCGCTTGCGCCAGTCTTTGTCAGGTAACCAAGGCCTTCACTCGCCCCTGAAACTATTAAGTTGGCGATCAGGCTGGGGCTCACGAGTAGTGTACGCCGCAAGCCCAACAGTTGAATCGCTACCGACCAAAGTCGCGCGAATCTCAGTATCGGAATCAATGGCCAGAGCAGGGCGAGTTTGGCTCGATCCTTCGGCTGACAAGCCACGCGCCGGGCGGCGAAAGTTCGCGGGAAGATCCACGAGAACGACAAGCAGGCCCACCCCTTGGACGCGTTGAAATGCCGGGTGACCGGTGCGCCGACGTTGATCAGCTTCATGCCTCGGTCTGCCATGTCCCAATGCATCAGCGTTTCTACTTCAAGCTGTTCATCCAGCGCCTCGGCATAGTGCAGCAATGCCGACCGGCGATAGGCGCTGTTGTGGCCCGGTATTTGGCGTGCTTGACCTTTGACGCCAGCGCGGCTGTAGGCGCCGTACTCCATGATGAACTGAGTCCAACTCGTCAGTGAACGCGGGTTGCCGTTGACGACCGTCGGTCCCACAGCAATCACGCTAGGATCCTCGAAGCACACAAGCATCGCCGACGCTAGATCCGGCATGGGATAGCAATGGTCCTCCGTAAATAATACCAGGTCGGAGGTCGCCGCTCGGACACCTTGGGCCGCAGCATGACCCATCGCGCGATATTCGAACGCTACCTTGTGAACGGCGGCAAAGGGTGCGATGAGGCTTGGCGGCACATCGAGCGCTGATTCGTTTGGACCGACCAGTACAACCTCTAGCTGCGAAGCGACCGTCTGGGCCCGTAGTGCGGCCAGCGTCCGCTGCATATTTTGCCAGTTGTCTGGCGTGACTAAGACGACGGACATGCGTGGCTTCATTGCGCAACGGCTCCCGTTTCGGCCACTTTGGGTAGAACGTTAACGGCCTCTCCCGTGGCAAGCGATTCTTCGGCTGCTTGCACGATGCGCAGACTATGCAGTCCGTCACAAAGGTTCGGCGCCGGCTGGACGTCGTTTGCCACCCCGAATACGAATCGTGACAACGCCAGGCTAAACGATACTTCATTCCAAGGGGACCTACGCCTGAGGACGAAATGGTCGAATCGGATCAGGTTGCGAAAGGCAGCGGCGAAGCGTCCCCAGGCCCCCCGTGCATGGACATCTTGTTGATCGACGACAAGTCCATCGTACCGATCGATTTTTATTTTGCCGGCGGTTCCGACGATTTCCATGGTAGCTGCTGCCGTGGTTTCGGAACTAAAAAAACCCCGCACTACGATACCGGAAGCGGTACTAGCATACACGTGAATCGTTTGCCCGGCGTCATGAGGCTGGAAATGTTCGAAGGCCTGAATACTCACGATCGGCACGCCCAAAACGAAATGGACCAGATCAAACTCGTGCGATGCCAGGTCCAACAACACACCGCCACCCGTCTGATTGCCCTGTCGCCAACCCTGGGCCTGACCACATTGCGTGGTGAACGTAACGGACACGAGTTTGATGTTGCCCAGGCGATTGGCCGCGACGAGAGCTGCTGCGCGCTGGTAGTCGGGTCGATGCCGGTAATTGAACCCTACCACCCCCACTTTTCCTGACTGACGCCAGGCGTCGATGACGCTTTGTCCTTCTGCAACCGTGGTAGCGATAGGTTTCTCAAGGTAGACGTGCTTCCCAGCCGCGAACGCATCACAGGTCAGCTGGGCGTGCGTAGCGGTGGGCGTGGCGATGATGACCGCTTCGACCTGCGCGTCTGCCAGCAGTTCGTCTGCCGTTTCGTAGGCATGTGCGCCTGGCGTCATCGCTGTGGCGGCGTGTCGCGCCTGTACACTGGATTCGGCAATCGCCACCACGCGAGCTTGCGGCATGCCCTTAAGGCAACGCAAGTGTACTTCGCGACCCAGCCGTCCGGCGCCGATCAGCCCCACACGAACTGGATCATCTGCGGCACGGTGGCGTACTATCGGGTCGTCATCGCCCACGGGGGTAGAGGGTTCCACCAGGAACACGTCGGCGTCTCGTAGGAAGCGTCTTCGGTCCAGTTCCATATCCCAATCAGCCCAGGGCGACTGTCCTGAGCCCCGGAGGATGCCCAGGACCTCGCCAGCGGCGCTGGAAATGAGAATCCGCGCCAACATCGACACGGCCTTCCAACGCGAGAACTCGGCCGGTAGATGTCTGCGGATCGTGGGATAGGTGCGAAGGGTACGAAGCACCGGAATGATCGGCGAGGCGATTACGTACATCAGCTTCTTGACGCCACTCATGCTCTGCCCACGCAAGGCGCCAAAGTTGCGTGAGTGGTCGTACATTGCTTTGGCAAGCGTGCCGAGATGCGTCAAGTTGACGTGGCGGCAGCGGGCTGCGGGTTCGCAGATCAACGTGGCCCCCTCATCCCGCAAGGCCCAGTGCAGGATGACCTCACTACTCATCAGCTCACGCAGCTTTTTTCCCTTTGCCAGAACCGTCTGACACCGATAGCTGCTGTTGTGGCCGGGCAGGAAACCAACGCGTTCGGCCTCCGTAACATCCGCCCAAGGACCATACGCGACGAAGTAGGCAACCCAACTGACGAGGGTGCCTGGATTGGCATTGGTCATTACCGGGCCAACCACATCGGCCCCCTCAGCGTGGTGTTTCAAGAGAGCCTCCGCCCACACGGCATTCATGTAACAGTGGTCTTCACTCATGGCCGCAAATTCAGCGCGGGCTTCTTCGATGCCCATCGCGCGGATCGCGCCTACGCGGCGTTCTTCGCCGATGTCAATTCGTCGCACATCCCAGAATTGATGAGCAACGGCTTCCGGTACGACAATCTCGTCGGGGGAGGTCGTCATCAGTAGGACTTCGATTTGGGAGGCGATCGTCTGCCTTGCAAGGTGAGCCATCGTGCGTTGAATGACGCTGTACTGCTTGGGCGCAACCACGACCACTGTCAGCGCAGGCCTGCCGGTTTGGAGACGCTCCGGCTCATTTTGCGACGCTATCATACTCAAATGTCTCTCACGGACGGTGATGGATTATCTGCGTCAAGCTTCATGCCGACCACGGTGCGTTCAATCGTCGCCTTGGCGTCAAATTGTGGGGCAAACGCCAGCGTCTTGCGCGCACGCTCGATACTGAAGGAGCGTTCTCCGACCAGGAAGCTGAGCGAATGCAAAACGTGTGGCTCCCATCCCAGTCGCGACAAGCCGCGCATGGCGAAGTCGCCGAGCAGCCGTGCCGGCCAGGCAGGCAGGCGACGCCGAGGTTGAAACGATACACCGATCGCCTCGCCAAAAAGCCGGAAGATCTCTCGAACCGGCGTTGCCGCGGCGGAGCCAATGATAAAGGTTCCGCCGGCCGCATGCGGGTGAATCGCGCAGCGAATCAGCCCCTGGCAGATGTCATCCACATCACTGACGTGGCAATTGTTGTGTCCGTTGCCGAACTGAGTTACCTGGCCTGCCCGAACCGATTCAACCAAACGGCGCCAGGTGCGCTCCGAACCCGGTCCAGCAACCGTGGTGGGTCGAGCAATGACGGTCTCCAGGGAGGCATCGATATTGCTGGTGATGTGTTGATGAAGATTCACTTCGCCGCGCCACTTGCTGCGCCGATAGAGGCTGTCGGGACGCGCGGGAGAGGTCTCGTCGGCAGGGGTGTGGCGAAGCATGCCATGGATGCCGGAGGTACTGCAATGAACTAGTCGCTGCACATTGGCGTGGCGCGCAGCCTGCCAAAGGATCGCCGGGCCGTCACCATTGGTCCGCCAGGCGCACGCCGCCGAACCGCGCGACCGGTTCGTCATCGCGGCGCAGTTAATCACGATATCGCAACCTGCACAAGCGCGACTGAGACTGATCGGATCAGTCACATCGCCGAGATAGCAGTCAAATCCTTGACGGCGCAATTGTTCGACCTGAGCCGCCGATCGCACCAGGCCTCGGACGTCCACTCCCATCGCTTTCAAGTGTCGAGCCAAGCGGCCGCCGATAAAGCCCGTCACGCCGGTCACCAGGACGCGACCATTCGGGTGGTCCGCGGGTGATAGCGACAAACGCCCGGGAGACACGTTAAGTTCCATCTTCAGAGCCTTTTAACGGAGTTGGAGCTGGTCGCGATTTGGAAGCTGGTTTGCCTTCATGATAACGCTCGGCCAGGTAACCCAATGCATTGGCAACTTGTGCGACACCCAGTAATACGGTCTGCCGCCAGCCGCGCGGCCCCCAACTTTCACGCAAAGGGTAGGTCATCAGTCGCCGGTAGAAAGAAAGCGGCTCGGGACTGATAACTCCACGCTTGTCAGCGGCCCGCATTTGATGGAATTGGTGTGCGCCGCGCCCATAGGTGAAATGTTGCCGCCAGAACTGGCGAAAGTTCATGGCGTGCCAATGATGAACGATGGCGTCCGGGGTGTAAATCAGTGTGAAGCCGTGGTGATGCCAACGGTCGCTCAACTCACGGTCTTCGCCGGCAGCGCGACGAAATGACGCATTGAATCCGCCCAATTCACGGAACCGACTGCGCGACATGGCCATGTTGTTCGAACAGAACATCCGCGGGCGGCCGGGACGACCGTCAAAGTACTCGTAGAGAAAGGCAACCAGTTGCTGGCTAGCTTGCGAGCATGGCCAATGCGGGAGGGCGTTGACAATCTGTCCGCCCACTAACGCGTCGGCGTTTTGACGCAGGTGTCGATCCATGACCGAAAGCCAATCAGGAGCAGGGACGCAATCGTCATCCGTAAAGGCGATGAACTGACCGACCGCGTGCTCAACACCCGTGTTGCGTGCCACGCCCGGACCGGCATTACCCTGGCGAACGTATCGCCATCGCAAACGATCGCCGGCGGCCCTGGCGATCGTTTCTTCTTGTGCCAGCGGGCTGCCGTCGTCAACGATCACTAACTCGAAGGCCTCAGCCGGGTAATTCAATCGAGCGATGCCATCGACGCAGCGGGCCAAGTTTTCGGGCCGCTGGTAGGTTGGGACCACCACGGAGAAACGTAGTTCGCTCACACCTTGTCTTTCCTGTACATTTATCTTGGGTAGCCATGGCCGTGTTCGGCAACGGCTAAATACAAACTGAAGGGAAACAAATCATTTTCGCCAGTGCGACAAGTCGCGTCCCAGCAACTCTTCCAATTCTTGCACGTGCGGTTCGTAGTGTTCGACGAGCCATCGCCGCGTTGCGGGATCCATCTTTGGTTTCGACCCGATTACCGACGTCAGGTAGTGCACTCGCGAGCCAATCCACTTGGGCAACATATCATTGATTTTCATGTACCGCGCGAATTTAACGATTGGCAGCATTTGCCGAGTGATCCCCACATTCACTGGCAGTAACTCACCCAGCGGGACGGTCGGGTCAACTCTCAAAAACTCCCAAAGCTCACGCACGACCGAGGGGGCATCACGGCGAAGATCGTCGAATAACACCACCTTCATCTGAGATTCAGGAAACAGCGAACGGTAACACTTTAGTTGCTGCGCATAGTATCCAGTTTCCAAATAGATTCGAATGGAACGAGTTCTCAAGTCCAGTGGAGACACCACGCTCTTCCATCGCAAAAATCCTTCGTCACGCTCGAATACGTTGCCGACATGGAGGTTCTCCAGATTGACTCGCATCGCATCTGGGAATGACAGCCGCTCCTGTCCATAGCAACGTTGCATCCACCAGCCCGACATGGCGCGCTCCACAGGGTTACGCAGAATCACGATGAGTCGCGCATCGGGAACGCTTTCGCGGATCCGCGTGGCGACGAAGGGAAGAAAGAGGTTGATGGGCCGCGCCTCGCCCACGGCAGTTTCGCCGTTCCAATTCCGGAAGTATTTGCTCCAGTAGTACGGCAAGCCCTTTTCGTACTCCATATCGAAGAACACGGGTTCCTTGGGCTCTGACACGTACACATCGGGATGCTGAGCCAGGTACTCGTAGAGCGACGTAGTTCCGCACTTGGCCGCGCCTAGGATTAAGAAGTTTGGTCTGTCCATGGTACTATGATATGTCTCGATTCGCCCACCACTGCCTTAACCGTTCCTGGTCCCTACGGGTTAGGTACTGCCAACGATTATACTCATACCGCTCGATGCGCTGCTGGGAGTCGCCGATTCCCAGCGCGTAGCCAACCATTTCGCCCACCGCTTAAGCCGAAAGCACCAGGATCAGGCCGGGAATAATTTTGGGAAACAGCCGTTCGAATTGCCTGGCGTTTTGTATTGCTGGCCAGCCGGCCCGCAATCGAAGTACGGGAATTACCGGCAGCATGAGAATGTATACCAAACGCCTTACGATGGACCACCCCTCGCTCTCGACGCGGTTGGCGGCGAAGATCCTACCGCAACACAACCAGAGTCCAACGCAGGGGAAAAACTTGCTGACGTTGGCATGATGGACCGTCGCGCCGGACTCTAGGTAAAGCCTACTTCCACCTGAAGTCAAGTCATTGACCAGCGTGCTCTTGCGTCCCAGCTGTTTGGCGAGATCTTCGCCAAAGTCCAACAAGGCGTCGCGTTTGAAACTTCCGTTGTGGATTAACGCCCCGTGAATCTCACGCGAACTACCGGGGTAGTACCAATCCCCATACGACAAGAGAAAATCGGCCCAGCTCAACATGGAATCGGGATTCGCGTTGGTCACCGCCGGACTGACGGCAGTCCAAGGCCCTTCGTGCGCTCGGATGATCGCGGCGGCCCATCCTGGCTCCGGATAGGCATGATCCTCCGCGAATAGAACGATCGGAGCGATTGCCTCGCGAACTCCGATAGCACGCGCCTGTTCGAGGGATGCCCCCGGTCCCACCTCGACAATGGTTACTTTGGCGAATGCGTCATTCACGCTTTCGTTGATTTTCAGTATTTCTTTGTCTGGTACGACAATCAACACCTCTATTCGATCGCAGACCGATTGTTGCCTTAAGCATTCGATCACGTGTCGGATCGTGTGAAAGCCCTCGATCGTTGACAGAATCACTGAGAGTGCCAAGTCATTTTGGGCTTCGATTAAATTCTTCGTCTCATCCATTGCCGGCCAATCACATTCACGTACTGAAACTAGGAATTGCCATTTCGTTATGCATCAAGATGGTTGACGATGCGTTCGACTAGTACCCTTGTTGCGGATTTGCTCGTACGCGGCGAGCATGCGTTCGCAATGGACATCGATCGAATACTCTTTCATGGCGACGGTTCGCCCCGCCGCGCCCATCGATTCGCAAAGTTCGCGGTCCGAGGCCAGTCGTTCCATCGCTGCGGCTAGGTCCTGTTCATCAGAGGGTTGCACCAGCACGCCCGTCTCGTTATGCCTTACGCTGTCGAGCAGTCCACCGCAACTGGACGCGACTACCGCCGTGCCTCTCATCATCGCCTCGATCGCCACGATACCGAACGGCTCGTGCCAAATCGACGGTACTACCTGAACCCACGCCTCGTCGAACCGACGTTCGAGCCCGCCGCGGTCCAAAGGACCTAAGAAATCGACACAACCGTTGATTCTCAGTTGCCGCGCGAGTTCCTTCAGGCTGATAGCTTCCGGTCCGTCACCCGCGATCCACAGCTTCGCGTTCCGAATCCGGGATTGCATCAACGCGAACGCTCGGAGGAGGACGTTGACGCCCTTCTCGGACGACAGTCGTCCGGCATACGCGATGATCGGATCCCCGGCCAACGCCGGACGCGCCGGTCGCATCGGGCAAGCATCCGGGATCACCTCGCATGGACCAATTCCTTCGGCCACCAAACGCCCTTGCATGGCCTTGCTGATGGTCACGTGTCGATCAAAAGCTCCTTGACTTCGTCGCCAAAGCCAATGTTGCGCCATCATCGCGACCCAGCTCTGCGGTGTCAGGCAGCCACCGAGCAGACATACCAGGCCCGGACTATTCGCGCAGTTCCGTCCACTGGGCAACGTCTTTCGACCGTTCGGGCAAATCGGTTTATAGGTACATATATGGTATATGGCAGGTTTACTGCGAAGCGCCGACAAGATCGACGGCGAGAGTTGCCAGAGAAACATTCTCACGTGGACGACGTCGGGATCGAATTCCTCAATAGTGCTGGCAAGCACTCGACGCGCCGAAAGATTGAATGTCGAAGTGACTGCTTGAAACCGCGAATTGGTTCGGAAACAAGTTGCATCCGCGAACGACGAACCCGGAACGAGCTGCGCGCTGCTCGCGAATACTCGCGCATCATGCCCCCGCGCACCGAGCGCATCGCGCAGCGTCAGTGTCATGATCTCTGCGCCCGCTGTCGGTGTTGCGTAATCGTTAACTAACAAGACTTTCATTCTCGGGTTATACGTCGCAACCTAGCGGTTCGATGGGCATTCTGCGCCGCTCAGCCGACGCGCGTTCGGCCGCCTCGACGAGGGCCAGCGATCGCAGCCCGTCCAACAAGTCTGGGCTCGGGCTGCGGTTCGCAAGCGACGAGTCGGCAAACTCACCCAGTGCGCGCCAAAAGGAAGCTTCGGGGCCTCCCTTCGTCAACTTGGCTTTCCAATAAGAAGGACTTGCGAAGGCCCTAGCCGCGTCGGCAAAACGCTGTGCGCGAACACGATCCAGCGTCATGGGGTGGATTTCGACCCGATCCGATCGGTAACGATCGACAACGAGCCGGCCTGCAGTTCCGTAGATTTCGAGGCGGTCGTTGTCCCCAGCACACAGAGAGGCCATGATCTGCGCCACGACGCCGTTTTCGAATTCCAGTTGGACCATCGCTGTGTCGTCCTCACTGTACGTCGAGCGAAGTGTACAGGAGATGGAAAGCGGCGACGAATTGACGAGCCAACAAATCAGGTCGAAGTGGTGCGAAGCTAAGTCGAGTAATGCGCCGCCACCGGTAGCGCGGCGTCGTTTCCATGCGGGCAAGGCTTGAGCATCCGACGAAAAAACAGTCTGCACCGCGATGATCTCGCCAATCTTTCCCGCTGCGATGGCTGCGTGCGCCCCCTGTTGAACTGTTCCAAAGCGGTAGTTGTGCCCAATCATGCCGCCGCGCCGGGACGCTCGCCATACGGGAACCAAACATCTCGCTTCGGCAAGCGACGTAGCGATCGGTTTCTCCAGATAAACGTGTAACCCCCGCGAAAAGGCCGCCACGGCCGATGGCACGTGGAGGCTGTTCGGCAGTGAAATCACAACCGCATCGAGTTCGGACTCGCTCAGTAATTCTTCGTAGGACTCGAAAACCTTCGCTCCGGGGCAGACCGCATGCGAGTCGGCCCGGCGCCGAGCGTCGGATTCTGCGATCGCCACCAATTCGACCTGGGAAAGTCTCATCAGCACCGGCAGATGCAGGTGCTGTGCGGCTCGCCCATATCCCATTAGGGCCACTTTTAATTTCGAAGGCGTTGAACTCATCACGAATCCTGCGACGGTGCTGGTACAAATTCCCGCAGACGACCCTCTGCAACTCGATCACCTACCTGCTGTCCGAAGCCTGGGTCGTGTCCCACGATTTGCGTCTCCACGAGTTGCCGATACAGACCGTTACATTCCATGAGTTGCGCGTGCGTCCCCTGTTGGATCACCTGGGCGTTCGCGAGGACAACGATGTTGTCGGCTTTGCGAATTGTCGACAGTCGGTGGGCAGCGACGAGAAATGTGCGACTCTTGCCAAACTCTTCCAAAGCGGTCTGAATGGCGCGTTCGGTTTCAGAGTCGAGGGCACTGGTGGCCTCGTCCAGGATGAGCAACTGCGGATCGGCTACAAGGGCTCTGGCAATCGCGACCCGCTGCTGCTGTCCACCGGAAAGGCGTACGCCGTGGTCCCCGATCCGCGTATCGTAGCCCTGTGGCAGCTCCGTTACGAAATCTTGCAGTTGTGCCAAGCGAACCGCCTGATAGACCTCTTGATCAGTAGCGTTGGGCCTGGCGAAACGAAGATTGGCCATCATCGTGTCGTTGGAGAGCAACGTATCTTGACTGACAACGGCGAGTTGGTTCCGCCAACTGGCGATGTCCAGGTCACGCAGGTCGAACGCATCAGCGCGGATACAACCTTCCTCACAGTCGTACAGGCGAGCGACGAGATTGATGATCGTGGACTTTCCGGAACCGGACGCCCCTACGAGAGCTGTCACCTTTCCTCGGGGAATGGAAAACGTGACATTCTTCAGCACGGGCGCCTCATGCGGTGAATAGCGAAAAGTCACATTCTCCAAGGCAACTTGATGTTCTAGCTGGGTGAAGGCAATGTTCCCGTTCGTCAAATAGGGCTTGTCGGCGGAATTCAGAAACTCCAGCACAGATTCCAGGGACGGGTGATAGTTGCAGAGTTCAGCGCACATTCGGTTGACGACAGTCGCCGGGCTAAGCAACCGAAATACGATCAGCAGAAAGAGAACGGTACGTGCCAACCAGGCTTCGGTTTGGCCTGGAAGCAAATACGTACCGGCGATCAGCAACAGGCTCAGACCGAAGACCGCGCTGACGCTAAACAGCGGCGTGGCGCGATGGATCAGCTTCTGGCTTTCGTAAAAGTGGTGCAAATATTTATCAAATACCTGGTCAGCACGCTCGATACTCCGGTGCTCCTGTGCGTAAAGGTGAGAAAGTTTCATGAGCGACAGACTCTCAATCATCACCTTGCGCACTTTCCTCTGTTGAATATTCTGGGCTTCGCCTTCCTTACGCAATTGATCTGCGCTGAGTCTCTGATTGAGCAGCGCCAGCGGCACGAGCAGTCCGGCGGCGACCAGCGTAAGCTGCCAGGAGAGGACCAACATCAACGCTGCATATACGAAAAGGATCGAGGCATTGGCGACAATACTGGCTAGAACGGTGACCACGTTGGCTGCCTGCCGCGTGTGCATTACCAGTACGGTAAGCAAGTCACCCGCCGACTTTCGCTGAATAAATTGGAGCGAAACGCGATACAGCTGCAGAATGGCTTCTCGTTTTAAGGCTCGCTCGATCCTGACGTGCAGCTGAAGAGCCACGAGCCGCTCGACATAGCGCAAGCCGCTTTGTACCAGGACAATAAAAAACAAAACAACCGCGACGAGGCGGACGCGGTCGGCCAGGGAGAGAGCATGAAAAAAACTACCGAAGACTCCCAGCAGTGGGATCTTGTGAGCCCAGTGGCTCGCATCGCCCCTCCATCCCTCCAGCGAAGGAATGACCAGTCCCACGCCAAGTCCCTCGGCCGCCGACGCCAGCAACGCCATCACGACAAAGGCGATGACGAGCCTTCGATGGCCCGGAAGCAGACCGAATAATCGGCGATAGGCGGATAGCTGTTTCATCGCAGCGACTTCCCGTTCTTCCCGTTTGAATCAGCCTGCAACGGTATCGCCAGATGCTTGTCCATTTGCTCCCAACTGACCATCTAGGGTATCTTCGCCCACATTTCATGAAACAATACAACGTACTGATCGACCAGGCTTCTTACTCGTTCCTTGTGACACATCGTATCGCCGCCGGCATCCAGGGGCTCACCGAATTTTAGGGCCACATGGCCGTCCCAAGCGACGGAACCAAAGACGGGAATGTCACTCGATCCGGTCATTAATGCCAATTCCGCGAACCCTGTACGAAAGCGACGACGGCGACCATGGAATTGGTAATCGATTCTCTGACTGCGGCCTTGAGCGCCATCGCCAGCGGTAGTGACAACCCCGCCAGGTGATTTGATTTGACCACGGCACTATCGTGGAGTGCGGGATGCGGAACGACAGGGTTCAGCTTGCAGAACAAATCGAAACGACGACGCATTTCATAAACAAAGCGGTCACCACCTGCGCCTGCCAGAATCGCCCCTCCGCGTTCAAAAACGTCCGAGCAGAAACCGACTACCTCCTCCGTTAAGGGTCGGCCTGACTTAGCGATCGCCGGTAGCCCAATTTCGGCGCCAGTGAACACTTCGAAGCGCAGGCCGCGGACGTCGGCAACCGCGTCCAAGACTTGCAACGCTCCCGCGACTAATTCGGGGCCGATTCCCTCACCTGGCAACGCGCCAATCGTGTAGGCCAAAGGTAACTTTATTGGGTCCCGTTGCCCGGCGACGATGGATTGAATCAGGCGGGGTCGATTGGTTGCAATGATTGGCGCGAGTCGTGAATTGAACGTTGACATAGGACAGAATACATGCGTAGGGACCGTACTGACGGATCCAACGTCTCGATCGGAAGCTGCCGCCAATCCAGCAACAGTACTCATTGTCTAGCAGTCAATCCGCCAGCTCTCGCCGAGCGGATCGATTTCGGTCTGCCATCCGCCATGTTTATCAGTTCAAAGGCGGGCTGGATTCACGAGCTGATCTTGTTCCGCATCGTCGACATGGATCTCCTCGTGATATTCCTGTTCGGCATTGACAGCCCACAGATCGTGGCTTTCTCCGTTCAACAGGTTTCGCACGGAGAACATCCCCGTCAGCATCGCGTGGTCCTGATTGTTGTAACGATGCAGGCCGTTGCGGCCGATCGTCTGCAGGTTTTTCAGCCCATCTACATACTTGCGCAGAATCGTCAGGTGTTCGCGATAGGCGGCATCGTAAACTGGGTAAGACTTTTCCACTCGAAACACGCATCCGTCAACGACGTCGGCCATGTTTGCCAAGCCCAGTTGGTGCACCTCGCGTTTACCCAGTTCGACCAATTCATGGTCTGACGCATTCCAAAGCTCGTCGCCCTGATTGCAAAAGTACTCCAGCCCCAAACTACTCTGATCCGGATTTGGCACCATATCCGGACTCCAGTTTTTATAGTTTTGAATCCTCCCTACTTTGACTTCCGAGTCATGCACATATATCCAGTTGTCGTGAAACAGATCACGATAGTTGACAATCAGGCAGACCGTGAGAAAATCCCTATACTTCAAAGCTTTGGCGGCCGCCAAAACGTCGTCAGGAGCTGGTGGATCGAGCTTTCTGACAAGCTCCGTCAGCGGCATGCTGGATATGAAATCGGTTCCGTCGATGGGCACTTCACACCCGTCATGCAGAATGACAACGCGATCAATCGTGTCGCCCGTCCGTTCGATTCGCACCACGTCTGATCCCAATCGAACGTGACCACCGCGTTCTTTGATTTTGGCTGCTACCGTTCGCCACATCATACCCGGTCCCAGCCGCGGATAGTGAAAACGCTCGATCAATGTCTTGATGTTCTTATTCCGCAGCCGGAGCATACTCAACACGGCGGTTTTCAGCGATAGCCCCTGGATCCGCTGCGCTGCCCATTCGGCCCTCAATTCCGTGCAAGGAATGCCCCACACCTTTTCGGTGTACGTCTTAAAAAAAGTCTCGAAAAGCCGCCTGCCAAAGCGATTGGTCACCCACTGTTCAAACGTCTCTTCGACAGGATGTGGAAAAGCTTTCCAACGCAGGCAGCTGGCGATAATACGTAGACTCTCCCAAATTCCTAAGCCGAGTAAAGTATTCAGCGGTTTGAGCGGATAATCAAAGAATCGCTTCCGATAGTATATTCTGGAAATCCGATCTCGCACGATAAAATCATCAGCGAGCACACTGTTCCAGAATGCTTCCACTGCTTTCGACTTGGTGAAGAACCGATGTCCGCCCATGTCAAATTGAAATCCGCGAAACGATTCTGTGCGGGATAACCCACCCACAATCAACGCCTTCTCCAATACCGTCGCTGCAACGCCTTCCTCCACCAATTGGTAAGCGGCGGTCAAACCAGCGGGACCCCCGCCAATAACGATTACTCTCTTTGTGTTGTCGTTCAAAAAATTCTCTTTGGTGCTCATGGGTGAAAAATGCGTCCGAGCCTCCGGATGCCGAATTTCGCGCAACCAAGGCCAAATGCGGCACCGCTGTAAAAGTAGTAGAGCACTTGCAGCGGAAGCGACATGATGGCGAAACCGAGGCCACGATGACGGCTAAAGAAGCGAAACAAACGATGGTTCAGCACGAGAACCCCAGCCAGAGCGAGCGCCAGCCCGGTGCAAACCAGTGGGAGTCTCCAAGCGAAGATTGCGAACAAGCCAACTAAACCTACCGCTACAACACGTTCTGCATTGCGGGCGAAGGAGGCTTTTGTCCCGAGGTGGTCAACAAGCAACACCGAGCAACCTGCTATCACAGGCAGCACCACTAAACCTGGCTCGTACCAACTCGCAACAATTAAAAAGACCACCAAAGAAGCCGACAATATTACACACAACCGTTGCGACAATGTGAGATTCAGATCGTTGGGCATCGTGCCTTGTTCGAGAATCAGCTGGGTCCAGGGCAGAGCGCGATCAAACACATCTGCTCGAATCAAAGTTGCCAACGTCCATCGCTTTAAATGCGTGACCTGAATATCAGGGTCGAGTTCTATCCTATGTCCCGATTTCTTGAGTCGTACTCCTAATTCGATATCCTCAATGCAAGGTCGTCGGTAAGCGTCGCTAAACCCGCCAACGTCCGCAAAGGTACGCGCGCGAATCGCCCCACATCCGGACCAGAATGTGCTCGCCTCGCGACTCGCTTGTTGATGCACGAAATGGTGCAGTAAGTTTTTGTACTGCGCCACCAAATTTGGCGACCAAGGTTGTAGGTCGTAAGAACCGAAGACTGCATCGCAGCCGCCCTGCAGCCGGCTGGCTAGTGCAAAGAGTGTGTCAGGACGGACAAGCACGTCGGCATCCACGAACACAAGTAATTCCGCCAGCGACTCGGCGGCACCGCGGTTACGAGCCAGCGCGGGTCCACAGCGGGTATCCTGCCGAATCACGCGTGCCCCTAGCTCAGCGGCCACATCACTAGTTGCATCGCTCGACGCATCATCGACGACAATCAATTCAAAATCGATGCCCACCGACCGATTCAGATTCGTCAAGCAGCGACGAAGGTCGGCCTGCGCGTTCCTAGCCGGAATCACCACGGAGACCGCAAACTCGATCGTATCAACTCTGTCTACACCGAGTTGAGAAAAGCTAGGAAGTGCGCCGGACAAGGTTGTTGAACTCTCTGGGATGCAAGGCGATATGCGCACTCAGACACAACAAAGTTGTGTCCTTGTCGGCTCAAACAATCCAACGCACGAAAAACTTAGTCTAGACTCCGTTCCCCTGGGTTGCGGCGCGGAATGTGTCAACGCGAATGAGACAGTTTCCTGGTTGAATTAGAGAGCATTTTAGTGGAGGCTTCGCTGTTTGTCTTCCCCCTTGGGGGCCAGCCCCCAAACCCCCGGGATTTTTTTTGGAATGGTGAGTGTCCAAAGGTTGTTTCAGATTTTTCGTTGCTTTAGGGTGTGGTTACCTGGTGAAACGCAGTCGAGCTCTGCGGGGACGCAACTGGACGAGGGATAACTAGGTTGTGAGTGCGCCAAAGGCGTAATGGCTTCTAGGGGCAATGGGCCTCTGGAAGCCTTTCTTGTTTCAGGATCAGTGTGGGTGGATTGATCCACACCTCGACGGGTACCTTGGCGTGCACGGGAGGCCCGTTGACAAAGCGATCGAGATGCTGGGCGTAAGCCTGTGCCAGAACGGCTTGGCGCTGGTCGATGACTTCTGCAGCTCTTCCGTGGTGCATCGTGGACGGCGTCAAGAGCGCAATGCCGGTGTGATAATGCTCCTCGTTATACCACTGAAAGAATTCCCGGCAGTAGCTGAGCGCATGCGCATGGCTGCCAAAACGATCAGGGAATTCGGGCGTGTACTTGAGCGTCTTGAATTGGCTCTCCGAGAACGGATTGTCATTGGAGACGTGAGGCCGACTGTGTGACTTCACGACACCCAGCGATGCCAACAGTTGCGCCACGGTCTGCGACGCCATCGCAGGTCCACGGTCGCTGTGGATGGTGAGTTGATTCTCATCAATGCCTTGTTTCTGCACCGTTTCTCGAATCAATCGGGAAGCAAGGTCAGCTGATTCGTGCTCCGCCAACATCCATCCAACAACGTACCGGCTGAAGATGTCAAGGATGACGTAGAGTTGAAAATACTGCCATTTTTGTGGCCCCTTAAGCTTGGTAATGTCCCAAGACCAGACTTGATTGGGTGAACTCGCAAGAAGTTCTGGCTTCTTGTAGGCGGGATGTTTTAGTTGATCACGGCGCTCACGAGACGCCTTGTCACGAGCCAGCAAGCGATACATGGTACTCACGGAACACAGGTAGATACCATCGTCCAAGAGGGCCGCGTAGATTTGACGTGGAGACTTGTCGACGAACCGTTCCTCATAGAGCACAGCACGTATGCGATC